>JAZDOA010000143.1:0-3372 GCA_043799175.1 Pseudomonadota bacterium
AGATGAAGGTCGTCATTACCCGGGTGGGCGACGGCCACGTCATCGGCGTGGGCACGCCAACAGCGGACCCGATATTCCTGAGCGTGAAGGGCGACCTGGCGGCCGCGCTGGCCGCGGTACCCGGGCTTGTCCAGGACGCCACGGCGAAATGGCAGGCCAGCCTGCAGTACCCGAAGGCCCCGCAGCCGGCGCCAGTGGCAGCCACTACCGCGGCACGAACCACGTCCAGAGCGGCGGAAGCTCCCGAAAAGCCGAAGGCGCAGCCGAGCTTCTTCTAGCTCCAAGTAGCATCAATTAGCACCATATTGATGCTATTTGATGATAAATGGTGCGTGCCGGGGTCGGCCTGCCGGCACGGAATAAAAAGGCCAAGAGGAGGTGAAACAGATGGATATAAAGGTTTCAAAATTCCGCGATGCCCTGGGGCTGGTCAAGCTCACGGTACCGCGGGAACACAAGAAAATGCCCCTCAAGGTGTTGACCAATATCCTACTCCAGAAGGGCCGGCTGGTGGCCACCGACATGGACACTATGGTCATCGTGCCGCTATTCGAAGCCGACCTCGACTGCCTGATCCCGTACCTCGATGCCGCCAAGCCTCTGGACTACGTTGACGGCAACGATATCCTGCACCTCGAGCTCAAGGAAGGCGCCGTCCTCATGTCATGGTCCGACGGCAGCATGAAATTGGGCACCGGGAAGGTCGACGATTTCCCCTCCGTCCCCAGCGAGTTTGTCCCGACCGGTGAGGCCGAGATAGACGTGGACACCCTGATCGGCGGCATGGAGGAGGTGCTCAGCTACGTCTCAAAAGAGGGCGGCAAGGACGCCCGGCCCGTGCTCCAGGGGGTTACTTTAATCCTGGGCGAGCACGTGGCAGTGGCGGCCGGCGATGGCTTCCGTATGGCGCATAAGCCGCTACCGACGCTGTCATTTCCCAAGGAGGAGAGTATCATCGTTCCCTTCAGCTCGGTCAACATCCTCCGGCACCTCTGGGCGAAAACGCCGCGCACGCCGCCCTCCGGCGGCACCCTGGTCGAAGGCATCATGGCCAAGAAAAAGGCCAGACTCTCGATTGACGCCCAGGGGCACCTGAGAGTCATGTTCGGGGAATCGGCAACGGCCCTCATCAAGCTCACCGCGGGGACGCCGCCGAACTGGATCAAACTCGTCCCGGACAAGCAGCCCCAGTTGATAGCGACTATGGTGGCCGCCCAGCTGGATATCGCCGTGCGGCGCGTGCGGACTATCGCCAAGGATGGCAGCAACATCATCCGCATGGTCTTCAGCGACGGCACCGCCACGGTCTCCGCCCAGGGCAATGGCCAACACGCCGAGGGCAACGTCAAGGTTCTTGCTGGGAATGGTGGCTCCGGCCGGGTCGGCCTGAACGCAAACTACCTCCTGACCTACCTGAAAGGGAAGGAGGGGATTGTCACCCTCCAATTAGTCGAAGAGGGAGCCCCGGTAATCTTCCGCCACCAGAAAGACCCCCAGGTCCTGATCATGCCAATGAAAGTCGAGTGGTGACAAGGTCGGCAGCGCGGGGTGATGGCCAAGCTCCGCGCTGCCGGCAACTAAGGAGGTGAACAACTATGGGAATGACAGAGCGCGAAGTCCGGTTGGATCTAAGAGACCTCGAGCTTCTGCTCAAAGAGCGAGGCACTATCGAGCCAAAAGAGGCTCTTAACGACGTCCATATTGAGCCTGGAGAGCTCGTACTCAGAATATTGAGCGATTAGAGGAGGTGGAAAGATGGCAAAAGCTATACCGCTTAAGTTAGGGCCGCTCGGTCGGCTGGTGATGACCCGCGGCGTCACCGACAACATAGCCGAGGATATCAACTTTTCCAAGTTCGTCATCGCCAGCATCGCCAGGCACGCCAACGCGGACTGGGGCGACCTCTCGGCCGAGGATAAGAAGGCCAACGACCAAGCACTGAAGGACGGCGATCGGCTCCTGTCCGCCTACGAAAAGCCTGGGCAGCCCAAGATCTGGATTATCACGGAGTGGGACCGGAGCGTGACAATGGTGCTCTTTCCGGAGGAATATTAGTTGGCGATCGCCAACAATTAGAAAGGAGGTGAGACCAATGGAAATAACACGCAAAAAGCGGGGACACCCCAGGAATCAGGTCAACTGCCTGCGTATATTCCACAACGGGGACAAGAAGTACCACGTGGAGACGGTGATGAAACCGCACCTGGTGCTCTACGAAGCGCCAAGCCACAGAAAGGCCTATGCCTGGGCCCATAACAACCGTGATTACACTCAAAAGACGCCCTGCTGGACGGAGGAAGAGCTTGACTACCTGGCCGATAATTACGGCCGCATCCCGGTGGAGCAGATCTGCCAACACCTAAGGCGCAGCAAGAACGCCCTGAAGATAGCCGCCCTCCGCAAGCGTAGCCATGGCGGGGAGCATCTTAACCAGCGTTCGAATATCTACACCGCCCGGGCCGTCGCCTCCGATCTGAATATCCCCTGAGCCAAGATAATACTGTCCTGGAAGGACAGAGGCTTTATCAAAGGTGAGCGTGGGGTGTTTGCCTACGGCAAGTACCGCACCTGGCGCTTCGAGTATGAGGATATCGTGGCCTGCCTGCAACGCCGACCGTGGCTGGTGGACCCAAAGCGGATGGAGCAGAGTTACTTCCGCACCATGGTGCGGGAAGCCTGGGAGAAAGACCCGTGGTACAACTGCTATGAGGCGGCGCCACTCCTCGGCCTGGTCGACCACAACGCCATCCACCGGTACGTCCACCGCGGCTGGCTCAAGACGGAGCGGCGGCCGGGGGCCGGAGGCCTCGGGGAGTTCGTCATCCGGCGCAGCGCCATTGAGGAGATGCTCGCCCATGACCCGAGGCCGGAGCATGAGCGGTATGCCTTCCTCAAGAGTATGAAGGTCAGGCGTAGGAACTGGCTCCGCGAGGGCAGACCGGTGGCCATCATGAAAGAGTGGCTGATCCGCTGTCCGGTCTGCCAGCACAAGGTCCGCATCAAGGCTGACCCGAACCTCAGGGCACCGGGGATAAAGGGCCTGTTCATGGAGCGCTACGCCACGGGTGCCTGCACCCATGGTAAGCGCGTCCTGATGTTGAACGAAAGGAGAAAAGTTGCCGACAAGGTCAGAGCTGAGAACTGAAAAGTGGGCGGCGGAGCTGGCCGGCGTCTTTACGGACCCGATTATAGTTAAGCCCAACGGGTGGGGGGACACCCTGCCCGATCTGTTGAGGAAGGCGATCACCGTGGAGCGCCTTATGGCCAACGTGGAATACGTTACGACCGGGCACATAACCGCTACCAACGCCGAAGCGGCCGCCTACCTCTACACGGTCAGCCTGGAGTTTCCGATAGACCGGGACTGGTCGG
>JAZDOA010000148.1:0-4822 GCA_043799175.1 Pseudomonadota bacterium
GAGAGCCAAGCGAGGTCGCACCGCAGGGCCTCGCCGACCCCGAGGCGTAGCTCCGCTACGTTGAGCGGGTCGGTGAGGCTCGAGGACGCGGCATTCGCACCGGCTATCGGCGCCCAGACGACCTGCATTCTTACCCGGAGAATCAGGCCCGGCCCTCCCGCTTGACACCGCCCCAGAGAGGTGCTAAAAAGCTAATATTCCGGCTTGGCTATCGGTTTGCCTCAGCCGCCCCCTGCCCAGTGCCTCTATGTCTCCACCTCCAGGCCGAAGCCGAAATCAAGCCCCGCTGGAGATGAGACGCAATGGACCACCTGCAAGAGCTGCTCGACATGGCCAAGACAGACCTTGCTCGTGAGGGCCACCTTCAGCCCGTGGTACTTGTTCAGGCGGGAGACCGCTGCCTGACCTATCCCATGCTGCACCGGAACCAGGCCGAGAGGGACGCCTTCTTTCAGATGATCAACGACAAGGCGCGGGAAATCGGGGCAGACTCCGTCTCGGTCATCACCGAGGCGTTCATACGCCCCCAGCGCCCCCAGGGGCAGGAACCCGCCGCCCCCCCACGCCCCGCGGATGCCATTTACGTCATCAATGTCAACCCCCTCGGCGCCCTGGAAGTGGCCGCCGTCCGCATCCTGCGGACCGACCAAGGCGTGGCCTTCGAAAACCTCGAACCCGACCCCGACGTCAAGACCAGGCTCAGTCTCTTCTCCCCCTGGAAGACCGCCCACTAGCCCGACCGACCGGCCAGCAGTTCCTCGGCCTTGCCGATGATCTGGGGGTCGTCTGGCCGCAGCCACGTAATCTCCGGGTCCGCCCTGAACCAGACCAGTTGCCGCTTGGCATAGCGGCGGGTATCGATAACGATCTGCCGCCGCGCCTCCTCGATGCTCAACCTGCCCTGGAGGCACGCCACCAACCGAAAATATCCCAGCGCCTGAAGTGCCCTGACCGCCGGCCCGTGACGCTCCAGCAGCCGCCGGGTTTCATCGAGCCAGCCGGCCGCCAGCATGACCCCTACCCGCTCCTCGATGCGGCGGTATAGCTCGGGGCGTTCCACCAGCAGCCCAATCTTGACATAGCGGTACGGCCGTTCGCCGAAGCCGTGCTCGGCCTGCAGTTGCGAAAGCGGCCGGCCAGCCAGCGCGCTTACTTCAAGGGCGCGGATCACGCGCACCAGGTCGCGGGGGTGGATGCGCCGCGCGGCCGCGGGGTCGATCTCCGCCAGGCGCTGCCACAGGCTCTCTCTGCCCCGTTGCCGGGCCTCCTGGGTCAGGGCGAGGCGGAGGGCCGGATCCTTGGGGGGCGACTGGAAGAGCCCTCCCAACAGGGCGCGGATATACAGACCCGTGCCCCCGGCCACCACGACCGCCTTTCCCCTGCCCTGGATGTCCGCTATGGCCTCGGCGGCCAAGGTCCGAAAGCGGGCCGCGTCGAACTGCTCATCCGGCTCGGCTACGTCCAGGAGATGATGGCGGACGTGCGCCTGCTCCGCCACCGTGGGTTTGGCGCTGCCGATGTCCAGCCCCCGGTAGACCTGAACCGAATCGGCGCTGATGATCTCCGCGCCGATCCTCTCCGCCAGCCGGAGGGCCACCTCGGTCTTGCCCGAGGCCGTCGGGCCGACGATTACCAGAAGGGGCGCGAGGGTCATGTCCGCTTGAAGAGGCGGGCCATCTCGGAGAGTGAAATGCGCCGCATTATGGGCCGCCCGTGAGGGCAATAAGGAAGGCCCAGGGCGGAGAGCCGCGAGACGAGGGCCTGGGCCTCGGCGCCACCGAGGACCTGCCCCGCCTTCACCGCCGCCTTGCAGGCCAAAAGTGCCAGCACCGCGCGGCGCCGCTCCCCAAGCACCGTCCCCGCGCCTTCGGCCAGGCTGTCGAGGGCATCGCGAAGGAGGCCCGCGGCCTCCGCCTCGGGCGTTCCGGGGGGAAGCGCCCTGACGGCGGCGGTCCGTGGTCCAAAAGGCTCGGCAATGAAGCCGGCCTCGGCCAACAGCCCGGCGCTCCCCTCAAGCGTGGCCGCCTGCCGGGCGTCGAGCTCCACCACGGCGGGAAAGAGCAGTTCCTGCGCCAAAACCTTCCCCGAGGCCGCGGCGGCGGAAAACTCCTCGAACAACATCCTCTCATGGGCGGCATGCTGGTCGATGATCACCAGGTCGTCCCCAGACTGACACAAGAGGTAGCTGGCCCGGAACTGGCCGATGAGCGTCATGGACTCCGGCTCGGGCACTGCCCCGCCTTGGATGCCGGGGTCCACGGCCTCCGGGGGAACAATCGGCGGCCCGGCGGGTGGCGAAGACCCCAAAGGACCGAGCCGCGTTTCCTGGGCTGCCTCCGGGGGCCGCGCCGCCGCGCTCAGCTCAAGCTGGGTGGGGGGGGCGGCCGGAGGAGTGGCGAAGGCCGCTCCCGGCTCAGCCACGCCGGGCACCCCGGAGCCGCCGCGAAGCACGTAGGCGGCAGCGGGCGAGGAGCGCACCAGCCGCTCCAGCGCGGCCCGCAGCAGGCGGGCCAGAAGCTCGGCCAGGCGGGCATGATCGCGAAAGCGGACCTCGGCCTTGGCGGGATGGACATTCACGTCCACCGCCGCTGGATCGGCTTCCAGAAAGATGGCGGCCACCGGGTAGCGGCCCGAGGTGAGCATGCCTTCGTAGGAGCGCATCAGGCCGTGAAAGAGCAGCCTGTCGCGGATGGGACGGCCGTTGAGGAAGAAATAGGCCTGGCAGGCGCCCGTCCGGGCCAGCTCGGGCGGCCCCAGGTAGGCCTCGATCTCCACGCTGGGGGTCAAGGAGAGTGTGCCGAGGGCCGCTTCATCGTGTACGGCGTGTAGCTCCCCGGCCAACTGGCGGCCCAGACAGGCCGCCAGCCTCTCGCGGCGGCCGGCCGCCGCCGGCAGGTTCAGAATCTCCCGCCCCCCGCTCTCCAACACGAAGCGGACCCGGGGGTGGGCCAGGGCGTAGCGGTTGACGCACTCCGAGACCAGGGCCGCCTCGCGGGCCGGAGAGCTCAGAAACTTCCTTCGCGCCGGGGTATTGTAGAAGAGGTCCGCCGCCTCCAGGGTGGTGCCTGGGGCGCGACCACAGATGCCGACCTCCTGGACCACCCCGCCGTCCACCCGCACCCTGGCCGCCTAGGCGCTCTCCCGGCGGCAGGAGAGGATGGTCAGGCGGCTCACCGAGGCCAGGGAAGGCAGGGCCTCCCCCCTGAAGCCCAGGGTTCCGATGCGAAACAGGTCCTCGGCGGTGGCTATCTTGCTGGTGGCATGCCGCTCCAGGGCCAGCAGGCAGTCGTCGCGATCCATGCCGCAGCCGTCGTCGGCCACCCGAAGCAGATCCAGCCCCCCGCCGTGTATCTCCACCCGGACCTGAGAGGCCCCGGCATCGAGGGAGTTTTCGATCAGCTCGCGGGCCGCCGAGGCGGGCCGCTCCACCACCTCGCCGGCGGCTATCTTGTTGGCCACCTCTTCGGACAGAAGTCTGATACGTGACATGACGGGAGTTTAACTCAAGTCGCCCGGCGCGGGCAATGCGCTGCCTTTCCTCCCCCCCGATTCCCGGCCAAGATTTCCGTGAAGGGGAATTTGTGCTTTTCGGCAGCGAAGTTGCTGGCATAATGGTCACTTCACGATTTCACCCAATGGGTGAAAGTCCCGGAGGGGCCATGCAGAATAACCATCGTTTGCCGTTCGAACTGGACAAGCAGGTCGACGATAGCCTGGTGACCGGTCGTGCCGGCGTCCCGCTGGACCACCCGCGCCAGCACCTGCCCCCGAGGAACGCCAGCCGGTCACGGTCGGTTGAGAAAAGCTCCATTCGGTTCTCCGGTCATGTCGCGACAAATCCGGTTAATGCCGGTGGGCTATCGGCCCGCACTCGGGGCTAACCCTGAAATCAGGCCAATAGCCCTGTCGCTGGGATACCTACCGGAAACCGTCGGAAAGTGTCGGAGGGGGAATCAGGAAACGCGGCCCGTCTTGATGCGGTCGATGACCGACAGATCTTGGAAAAAATCTGGATTGCCCGCTTGACAAACTGCCACCAACTGCCACAAATTATCACTCGTTGATGATGAATGAGGAGAACCGGATAGCAATGGCGGCATGGCTAACCCTTGATGAAGCAGCGAGGAACCTAACAAACTCCAAGAGTGCACCCTTCTAACATTGGGTATCAGATGACTTTCTTAGACACCCCGGCTTCGGAGCATGTCGTGAATGTAGCATCTGTTCCTCAGCGAAGCCCATTTAGATATCCCGGTGGGAAGACATGGCTCATTCCACGCATACGTCAGTGGCTCACGAGTCTGGATAATCGTCCTTCTGTTTTTCTTGAGCCATTTGTAGGAGGGGGGATTGTTGGCCTTACTGTAGCTTTTGAGGGGCTGGCAGAGCATGTGGTCTTAGTCGAATTGGATAAGCAAGTCGCGGCAGTATGGCAGACTATTCTTGGGGGTGAAGCGGAGTGGCTTGCCGAACGCATACTGAATTTTGATCTTACCTTGCCAAACGTACAAGAAGTTCTTTCGTTGGAACCAAACGATACTCGCGAAGATGCTTTTCGAACGATATTAAAAAATCGTACATATCATGGTGGTATTTTAGCGCCCGGTTCGGCCTTGATTAAGAATGGTGAAAATGGAAAAGGCATCAAGTCTCGCTGGTATCCTGAGACTCTTGCAAAACGTATCAGGGCAATCGGGCGCATTCGAGACAAGTTTTCTTTGGTTCCTCGCTGTTTCATGTGGGTAATGCCAGATCCAGCTTTCCGGCGATGAGGTAGATGATCGCCTTGAGGTTGCGGGTCGAGCGGTACCCGCGAGCCTTG
>JAZDOA010000150.1:0-28700 GCA_043799175.1 Pseudomonadota bacterium
GCGACCAGATGTGGGTTGTCCATTCCTTGGATGCGGCCGTCGATCTCAAGCCAGGCGACCTTCGCCACCAGCTCTTGGCGTATGCCCAAGACCACACGGCCAGGGCACGGGCCGTGGAAAGGGAGACCCGCCGCACCGAGTCGGAGTTCGAACGAGAGGTGCTGCGCATGCTTACCGGGGCTGGCTACCGCGTCCGTTCCCAATGGCCGGTAGGCCACTACCGCATTGACCTGGTCGTCGAGGGTGAGGACAAGCGGCTGGCGGTGGAGTGCGATGGAGACCGTTTTCACCCGATTGAAAAACTGGCCGAGGACATGGGCCGCCAAGCGGTTCTTGAACGGCTGGGCTGGACATTCGAGCGCATCCGGGGGAGCGAGTTCTTCCGCAACTCCGCGCAGGCCATGGAGCCGGTCTTCAGGCGCCTGCGTGACATGGGCATCGAGCCCTTGGGACCGGAGACCGCCGCCGAAGGTACTGACGCCAAGCGTAGCGAGCTTGTGGAACGCATTGTACGGCGCGCTGAGGAACTGAAAACAGAGTGGCAGCAGGAGGGCAGTCCGGCACCGAAGGAAACCGTCGCGGTCGGAAAACCTGGGGGGGACGCCGTTCAAATCCGTGGCGGTGCCTCACGGCCTGCCGGCCACAGCAA
Organism: Pseudomonadota bacterium; assembly: GCA_043799175.1. Classification (GTDB taxonomy): domain Bacteria; phylum Desulfobacterota; class JAZDOA01; order JAZDOA01; family JAZDOA01; genus JAZDOA01. The sequence continues at coordinate 650 of JAZDOA010000150.1, forward strand.
TATGGATGCACTGCAACCTGCGAAATCTGTTGAAGTGCCCCGCAGCCAACGTCTGCTCCAATCCGTTGCGCCACTGTCCAGCAATGACCAAACCGATCGCGCGACAACCAGCGGCCATGCAAAGAAAGACCCGGTCCCTCCAGTGGCCCAGGGCCAAACGGCCCTTTTCGAAGCGCCGCCTGTTCTGAAGGAAGGCTTCCGAGTGAAGCACGCCGCGTTCGGCTCGGGCACTGTCATAAGAATGATAAGTAAAGACAAGGCGGAGGTGCTGTTCGACTTACACGGAAAGAAGGCTATCCACCTTGGTTATGCATCCCTTAGGATAGTCCAACCTTGAATCTTTAGCGCGAAGATGTGTTTGCCGGAGGTAAGACGCCATGAGTAAAGAACATGCCAGATGCCTAACGTGCGAGTCTAGCATTAGTCCAAATCGCGAACAAATTATCCGCCTCGGGCCGTTAGGTCTTCATAGGGAATTGCGGTTTCTCTACAAATTCGACAGAGGCTGGGGTAGCTCATGGGGCAGCTCACCCTACGATGAAATAACAATACTACAGCAATGGGATGACGAATCATATCAGATCAAAAGGCTAGACATTGCATGTGAATTGCGTGACGGTAAGGCGCTAGGATCCTTTCGCTCCCTTGTTTATCACCCCGAAGCAACCTTACTGATTCTAGTAAAGAGTGCTATCCAGTGCAGGTTTTCCTGCTCTTGCTATTTAGTACCATAATTCGGGAACAACTTGAGGCAACTTTCCCTTCGGAGTGCGTGGCGACGCGGAATAATGAGCACCGGCAGAATGTCATGCCCAATCTACCTAGATAGCTCGCCGATACGGCGCCGGTCTTCTCCCCCCGCATGCGGCTTGACATCTGGCCTCATGGGACCTGAATATGCCCCCGGGGGCTACGCCGCCCGGATGGGAAGGAACCCATGGCCGTCCAGAGCAGGACCGCGAAGCATAAGTACCACGTCAAAGTAGACATCGGCAGGTCGGAGCCCTCGCAGCCCTCCTTTTTCAGCAAGATCAAGGCATTGTTTGCTCACCTCATCGGAAGCAGTTAATATCCTTTGCGGTAGCTCATGACCATCGGTGGTAAGGCAGTCAATGTTTATGCGCTGGCGCTCTGCAAGGCACAAGAGTCCTGCTTTTATATATCTTAAAGTTTCAAATAGGATAATACCGTACGGGCGATGGGTAACTTTTTCATCATACCCATGCATTATGTCGGTAATCAGTTTGATATCTGAATCATATGGATAAGTACTCAATTCGATATTTTCAACTACCTTGCGATACCGGTCCAAAACTTTTACTAGTCCTTTTAGAGCAGTTACATGAAACTTGCTAATCACAAACTGACCGCGGTAGTCGGCACTGTCAGGCGGCTGGGGCTGCCCCTCCCATGGCTGAGGAATCGTGACCATTGTTAACCCTCCACTGTGCTTGGTACTTCCTACAATAGCGTGGCAGACTCGTCAAGCCTCAGCCTGGCTCTATCAGCCTGCGGCAGGGTGGCGGTTCTCCTGGGCCTGGGCATCATTTCCCCCTTGGTGTCAACGGAAGCGCGGAAGGCAAGACTGCTCAATTACGTAGAACAGAAGCCAAGACAAGGTCAAGCAGCGATTCCGGCTCAGAACCCCCCACGAGCCGACGCGCCGCTTGACTCCGCGCCCAAATTGGATACAATCGTGCCCATATTGGGTACAATGCACGCGACCGAAGACGTCCTCAAGGCCCTTTTTTCCTCAAAGGTCAGGATAGAAGTCCTGTCGCACTTCTTCCTGAACCCCGAGGGGAAGTTCTACCTGCGCCAACTCCAGCGGTTGCTCGATGCCCCAGTCACCCCCTTGCGGCGAGAGCTTCAGTCGCTGGAGGCCGTCGGCCTGCTGCTCTCCTGGCGCGAGGGCAACCAGAAGCGCTACGGCCTGAATCCTCTCTTCCCCCTGCGCGAGGAGCTGCGCGCCATATTCGTGAAGACGACGGGGGGCGTGCCCGCCATCAAGGCCGCCCTGGAGAGGCTGGCCGGAATCAGGCTGGCCTTCATTTACGGCTCTTGGACCAAGGGCGGGGAGCGACCCAGGAGCGACATCGACGTTATGGTTATCGGTGACGTCTCCGATCTGGATCTGAGCCAGGTCTTCCAGGAACTAGAGAAGAGCCTTGGGATGGAGGTTAACTATTCCCTGTACTCGGAGGCCGAGGCGGCGGCGCGCAAGGGAGATGTGGCGGGCTTCATTCACACGGTGCTCTCGGAACCCAAGATTGTCTTGATCGGCGGTGAAGATGACAGACTTCTCAGCGCTGATTGAGGCTGGACGACTCTAAGGAGGGTCGGTTCTCCGCGCGGCAGATCCAAGACCGGGTGCGGCTGGCCAGCCGGGTCAACTTCGAGTACCTGGACACGGCGTCATCGATTCGGTCAAGACGGAAAGGAACAGGCCGCGACTGCTCTATCTCGAAGCCGCGCTGGGCCTCTGCCACGACGCCGGCAAAAGGTCTTCGACGTCGAGGTCAAGGTCGGTCAGGTCGGTCTGGCCTCGATGAAGGCCGGTATGGATCGTAAAACGGAGTGAAGTTCTCTGGATCTACCGGAAGAGCAGGTGATCAAGCATTACGAGGGACACGGGCTGAGCGAGCAGTTTCATATGGTGACTCTCCAGAGGAGCAGTATCCGGGATGTATACCACAATCAAAGGTTGCGAATGCGGTCCATCCGGCAAAACGCAACAAAGCGTTCACCGTCTACGACGATCCGCAAGCCCATCTCGCGCCCCCTTGACCGGGAACGGAGTTTTTTTGGTGGAGGCGGCGGGAGTCGAACCCGCGTCCGAGAACATTCAGCCTAAGCCAGGCTACGTGCGTATCCCATGATTTGGTTCTCGCTCTCCTAGTCTCCCATGGGCAGGATACCAACAAAGAGCAAGCCCGTTTATGCGTTTCGCCCCCCGCTAAACAGGCGGTTACAGGGGACTATCCCGCAAATCGACACTCCACTCGGCCCCTGCGGGAACGGGCCGGGAAGTGTTAGCCAACTAAGCGGCTAAAGCGTAATCGTAGTTGTCTGCGATTATTGTTTCCTGTTTGTTTTACGAGCCAACAGGACCTCGGCACGCGTCTTAGACCTCAACTGCCCCCGTCGAAACCGTTTCGCCCCCTTTCACTCAAACTACTTATATACTATACATCTTATCGGCCCATTGCAAGCCGGCATCATCACAATTCCCGTTACAAATCCCGTTTCATGGCCTTGCGGATCTCCATTTCCTGGTCCCGGCGCTTCAGGTCTTCCCGCTTGTCGTACAGCTTCTTGCCCCTGGCCACGGCGATTTCCACCTTCGCCCTTCCCGCCTTGAAGTAGATGGCCAGCGGAATCAAGGACAGCCCCTTTTCCTTGACCTTGCCCGTGAGCCGCCGGACCTCCTGTTTGTGGACCAGCAGCTTGCGCACCCGGAGAGGATCCTGAACCTCGGGGCGACAATAGCTGTAGGGCGTGATGTGGGCGTTGTGCAGATAAAGCTCGCCACCTTCGACTCTGGCATAGGCGTCAATCAGGCTGCCCTTGCCCGCCCGCAGGCTCTTGACCTCCGGGCCATTCAAGACCATGCCCGCCTCCATGACTTCCTGCAACTCGTAGTCATGGCGCGCCTTGCGGTTCTGCACCACCACCTTGACAGCCTTGCGCTCGGTCGTCACGCCACTCCCTCTCCCGTGGACAACCCGCGCCCACGGCAAGTTTTCTCAGCACACCGCGAAGGCCTGTCCGAGGGCTCATCGAGGAAGCGCCCCGCCACCGCGCGCTGCAGATATTCCTTTATTTCGGCACTGGTGCTGAACTTGAACAGCTCCGCGACCAGATCCCGGCACTCGTCCGTGACCGCCATGCGGATAATCCGCTTGACCTTGGGAATGGACAATGGATTCATGGACAGCTCGTCCAGCCCCAGGCCGAGGAGCACCGGCACATACGAGGGCTCCCCCGCCATTTCTCCGCACATGGCCACCGGAATCCCGGCCTCGTGCCCCGCCTCCACCACCTGCCGCACCATGCGCAGCATGGCCGGGTGCAGCGGCTCATAGAGGTGGGCCACCTGTTCGTTCACCCGGTCTATGGCCAGAGAGTATTGTATAAGATCATTCGTGCCGATGCTGAAAAAATCGACCTCGCGGGCCAGCATGTCCGCTATGGCCACGGTGGAGGGGACTTCGATCATGATGCCTACCGGAACATTCTCCTTGAAGGGAATGTTCCGGCCCCGAAGCTCGGCCCTGACCTCCTCCAGCAACCCCATGGCCTCTCTTATCTCTTCGAGGGAGCTGATCATGGGGAACAGTATGCGCACGCTCCCATAAGCGCTGGCCCTCAGAATGGCACGCAGCTGCACCCGGAAGATGTCCCGCTCCTTGAGGCAGAGGCGTATGGCCCGGAGTCCCATGGCGGGATTGATCTCCTCGAGCACGTTGAGGCACGAGGTAAACTTGTCCCCGCCCAGGTCAAGGGTGCGAACCGTCACCGGCCGGGGGTTGAGCAGGTGAACCACGTCGTGAAAGTTCTGGAACAGCGCTTCCTCGGTCGGCAGCTCCTTGCAATTGAGATACAGGAACTCCGTCCGATAGAGTCCGACACCCTCGCCCCCATGGTCGAGGACCGAGGTGACTTCTTCCAGCAGCTCTATGTTGGCGTTGGTCTGAACGCGGTAGCCGTCCAGGGTCTCCGCCGGCAGATGGGAACACCTGATGGCCTGGGCCTGATGGTGTTCGTATTCGGTCCGCCGGGTTGCGTAAAAATCGAGGACGGCCTGGTCAGGATTGACGATCACCCGGCCGGCCGCGCCGTCGATCACGACGATGTCTCCGCTCTTGATCTTGTCGCAGGCCCCTTCGAGGCCGAGCACGGCCGGGATTTCCATGGAACGGGCAATTATGGCGGTGTGTGAGGTGCGGCCCCCCACCTCCGTCACGAACCCGGCCACCCTTTCCATGTGCATCTGCATGGTATCGGCGGGAGACAGGTCGTGGGCGACGATGATCACCCGCTCCCCGACGTCGACGAGCTTCTCCTCCGGTTTGCCCGCCAGCCGCCGCAGCACCCTCTCCACCACGTACTCCACGTCGCTGAACCTGCTGCGGAGGTACTCGTCCTGGATGTTGGCGAAGAGCTGCTTGGCCGAGTCCAGGGACAGCTTGAGTGCCCATTCGGCGTTGATCTTGTTTTGCCTGATGGCCTCGACGGTGCGCTCCTGAATCATGGGATCCCGCAGAATCATCAAATGAGCGTCCACGATGAGCGCCCGGTCCTTCATCTCGTCCGCAAATACGTCCTTCACCGCCACCATCTCGGCTTCGGCTTCATCGGCCGCGGCCTGGAAGCGGCGCACCTCCGCAGGCACGCGACCGTCGTCTATAAGGTACTCATAGAAGACCTTGACCCGGGTCCGCTCGACGTGATAGGCCGCCCCGCGCGCAATGCCGGGCGACACCCCGATGGCGTTGTATTCCGCGCTACAGATCATTCTTCTCCGAACCCCTGCTCTATGAGCAACCCAATGGCCCTCAGGGCCTCATCGGCGTCAGAACCGATAGTCACCAGGGTGACCGTGCTCCCCTTGGTGCAGCACAGCGACAATACGTCGAGAATGCTCTTACCGTCAACCTGCATGCCGTCCTTGAGTAGACGTACCTCGGCCTGGTAGTCTCTGGCCATCTTTATCATCTTCGCCGCCGCTCGGGCGTGCAGCCCCAACGCGTTGTTGATGACGAATACCTTGCTGGCCATGGGCGGAATACCTGCCACGATCAACCTTCCCTACTGTCTTGACTTTTCAGCTCAAGGGCCGTCTCGTAGACCTTGCGGCGTGGCAGGCCGGCAGCCACCGCCACCACCCGCACCGCCTGGCGCAGACTGGCGCCTTCATTCATGGCCGCCCGGAGCATTTCAGCAATTTCTCCGGCATCCACCGGCCGGGGGGGAAACTCCTCTTCCCGGCCCGAGACAATCATCACGGCCTCGCCCCGGGCCCTCTCGGGGCGGTCCTTCAGGGCGGCCCCAACCTCGGCGAAACCTCCTCGCAGTGCCTCTTCGTTCAGCTTGGTAATCTCGCGGGCCACCACCACCTGCCGCTCCCCCAGCGCTTGCAGCATCTCTGCCACGATCTTGGCCAGGTTCCGCCCGGCGACATAAAAAACCAGGGTGGCCTTCTCTGAGGCCAGCTCTTGCAGGGCACGCCCGCGCTGCTGCGGACGCGGGGGCAGAAAACCCACAAACAGAAAGCGATCCGTGGGCAGCCCGGAGACACTCAGGGCCGCCACCGCCGCCGAAGGCCCAGGCACCGCCACGACGCGTATGCCCCGCCGCCCCGCCTCCCGAATGAGGTCATAACCCGGATCACTCACGGTGGGGGTGCCCGCGTCCGATACCAGGGCCACCTCCTGGCCCTGCTCCAGCCGGGCTATGATCTGCGGGGTCTTCAGCCGTTCGTTCTGGTCGTAATAGGAGGTCATCCGCCCCGCCCCAGGTATTCCGTGGCTGCTCAAGAGTTTTTGGGTGTGCCGGGTGTCTTCGGCGGCTATGAGGTCCACCTCCCGCAGCACGCGCAGGGCCCGAAGGGTGATGTCCTCCAGGTTGCCGATCGGGGTGGCCACCACGTAGAGGGTGCCCTTCTTGTCAGCCATAGCCGCTATCGCCTGTTTCAACCACGGTTGCGCGGGGCCGCCGGATGTATCCCGCATGTTGCCTTGCCGAGTCAATATAGCCGATACAGATCAAAGGCACCGCGCAGAATCTCGGGCGGCCTCTCCCGCCCCGGAAACAAGACAACGTCAAAACGGGCATCCGCCTCGCCAAGCCCCGCCGCCTGCAGGTACTCCAGGGCGGTCAGGGACAGCCTTTCCTGCTTGGCTGCCGTTATGCTGGCCGCGGCACCTCCGAAACTCCCGGCCTTGCTCCTGGCCCTGACCTCCACGAAGACATAGGCCTCGCCGTCCTTGGCGATGATGTCGATCTCCCCGCGCCGGCCCCGCCAGTTGCGGCAGACTATCTCATAGCCCCTGGCGGCCAGCAGCTCACAGGCCCGCTCCTCGCAACCGGCCCCGTAGACCTGCCGCGCCGGCGGCAGCGTCGCCTCGGACTTTTTTCCTCGCAAGACGCCCCTAAAACTCTTGCGGTGCAGCTCGCAGCAGCCGTGGCGGCCGATGGCCTCCAGGTGCTCGCGCGTTCCGTAGCCCTTGTTGCTGAGGAATCCATAGTGGGGATAGACGCGGTGATACTCCGCCATGAGGTGGTCGCGGTGGACCTTGGCGACGATGGAAGCGGCGGCGATGCTGGCGCTGCGACCGTCGCCCCGCACCACGGAGCGCTGGGGAATTTTGAGGCCCGGAATGCGAAAGGAACCGTCTACCAGGACGAAATCGGGCAGGACGGCCAGATTCTCCACAGCCCGCCGCATGGCTGACAGCGTGGCCGTGAGGATGTCCGTTTCATCGATCTCTCCGGCGCTGACCTCGGCTATGGCCACCGCCTCGGCCCGCGCCATGATCAGCGCCGCCTGCTCCTCCCGCTGGGCGGGGGAGAGCTGCTTGGAGTCGTTCAGGCCGTCCCACTCCGGCGCCGATGCCAGGGGCGAGCGCAGCGGCAGGATGACCGCGGCGGCCACCACCGGGCCGGCCAAAGGCCCACGGCCGACTTCATCGACCCCGCAGACGCGCCGGACGCCGCGCCCCAACAGGTCTCTCTCCAGCCAGAGGCGGTCAGCTTCGGGCGGCAGAGGGAAGAGCACGTGGCCGCTCCCTGATCAAGACTGCTGCACGGGCCTTCTTTCCTTGATACGGGCCGCCTTGCCCACGAGCTTGCGCAGGTAGTAGAGACGCGCCCGGCGGACCTTGCCCCGCGTCAGGACGTCTATGTGATCGAGCGACGGCGAGTGCAGCGGAAAAGTCCTCTCCACGCCCACGGCATAGGAAATCTTGCGCACCGTGAAGGTGGCGCCGGTCATGCCGCCCGTCTTGCGGATGCACACGCCCTCGAAGGCCTGGATGCGCGCCTTGTCGCCTTCCTTGATCCGCACGTACACCTTCAGCGTATCACCCGCGCGGAAGTCCGGCAGGTCACCGCGCATTTGCTCTCGCTCTAACATCTCGATGGCTTCTTTCATCTCTTCCTCCCAAGGTTTGTTTCAATCCACACCCCCGCATGGGGGCGACCCGGCGGCCCGGAGCCGGTCAAGAACTATCGCCGCCGCCGAGCGGACGGAGAGGTGATTGTAGCCTCCAACTCCCTCGATGGGCGGCAGGACAGCGTCCACCATCTTCAGCAGATCCTCGGCCAGCCCGGAGGCCGTGCCGAACAGGAGCAGGCATGGCGGCCCCGCGTCGTTGAGGCTTTGGGCCAAATCATTATACTCCACTCGCGGCCCCATGCCCTCGCGAGCCGCCGTGGCGATGAGCCGCGGACTCGCGCCGCCGCAGTCTTCCCGAATGGCCTCCATGGCCTCCTCCAGCGCGGCCGTCACCGCCAACAGGCCCATGGCCCGCTTGCGGTCGGCATTGTGTTCCGCCCCGAAACCCTCGACCCAGTGGGCTATCAGGCGGCGCGCCAAGGCGCGCTGGTCATCTAGCGGAGTGATGATAAAACAGCGGCGCGCCCCGTAGGTAGCGGCCACCCGGGCCAAGTCGTGCAGGTCCAGGTTGGTCAGCGCCGCCGCTATGACCTCTCCCAACCGGTTGTAGACCGGGTGGTGAACCAGCGCCATGTACAAAGAACATCCGGAGGCCGCCATTCTACTCGGCCGCCAGTTCCGCCAGGAGCCGCCGGTCTTCGTCGGTGAGGCGGGCCTTGGCCAACAGCTCCGGACGCCGCAGCCTGGTGCGCCGCAGCCTCTCCTTGCGTCTCCAGCACCGGATGCGTTCATGATCGCCGGAGAGCAGCACCTCCGGCACCGCCTGCCCCTGGAAGACCCTGGGGCGGGTGTACTGGGGGTACTCGAGCAGCCAGTCCGAAAAACTCTCTTCCTCGGTGGAGCGTTCTCCCCCAAGGGCGCCCGGAACGAGCCGGGTCAGGGCGTCCATCAGCGTGATGGCCGCCGGCTCGCCTCCGCTCAAGATGAAGTCACCAATCGAGATTTCTTCATTAACCAGAGGCCGGACCCGTTCATCTATGCCCTCGTACCTGCCGCAGACCAGCGCCAGGTGCGGCCTGGCCGCCAACTCCAGAGCTGCTTCTTGATTAAAAACCCTGCCCTGCGGGCTGAGGAGGATGACATGTACCGCCGGGTCTTCCTCTCGCATGGCCCCTATGGCCTCGGCCAGCGGCCCAGGCAGCATGACCATGCCCTCGCCGCCACCAAAGGGCCTGTCGTCGGTGGTGCGGTGCCTGTCGGTCGTCCAGTCACGCAGATCGTGGAGCCTGATCTCGACCAGCCCCGCCGCCCTCGCCCGAGAGATGATGCCCTCGGCCAGGGGAGACTCGAACATACGGGGGAATATGGTCAGGACATCGAAGCGCATATGGCCCGCCCGGCAATCAATCGAAATCACTTTGCATGCAGCCCGTTCAAAAACGCCCAGATGTTAGGCGCGCGAAATTCCGAGGCAGGAGCCGTACACAGAAGTACGGCGGCACTGACTCGGGATGAGCGCAACGCCGCAGATGGGTGTTTTTGAACGGGCTGCTCAAAGCCCTTCCGGCGGCTCGACCACTATTATCCCCTCCGCCAGGGCGATGCTCCTCACGACCTCTGCCGTGACGGGCAGCAGTAGCTCCCGGCCCGCACCCCCGGTTTCGCCTTCGGGGGTTTCGCCTTCGGGGCGACGAACCACCAGGACATCAGCCGCCCCGGTGTTGAATATCTCCGCCACCCGGCCCAGTCGCTCCCCGGAGACCGTCACTACCTCCAGGCCCACGAGCTGATACCAGTAGTATTCATCTTCCTCGAGCGCGGGCAACTCCGCCTCCGGCAGCACCAGCTCCGCCCCCGCCAGACTCCGGGCCGCGTCGCGGTCCGTTATGCCTTCCAGACTCATGAGGTAGCCGCTCTTGTGCGGCCGCAGCTTGACCAAGCCGTAGCCCCTGCTCTGGCCGCCGCCCAGCCGCACCAAAAAAACCCGCTCCTTGCCTTCCAGAGCGCTCAGGCTACCCGAATAGGCCACCACCCGCAGCTCGCCGCGCACCCCGTGGGCGCCCACGACCCTGCCGACAGCGATGATAGGGCCACCCGGCCCGCCGCCTCGTTCCTGGTCAGTTGTCACGAGTTTCGATGCCCGGCGTCCACATCCGGCTCCATGCCCCGACCGTGCCCTCGGCGCCATTGTCGCGCCGACGACGAGCCGTCTCTGAAGTAGCCACGCCCCGGTGCACCGAAGCGTCCGGGCGGTGCCACCAGCAGCCCCGACCGGACGCCCGCCGAACTCAGGCCAGTATCGAGGCCGACATTGAGGCCAGGATCGGGCTATTCGATTATTTCCAGGACGGCCCGCTTCTTAATTTTGGTAGAAGCCGCGCTCAGGATGGTACGCATGGCCCGAGCCGTGCGCCCCTGCTTGCCGATAACCTTACCCAGGTCTTCCTTGGCTACCTTCAGCTCGATTACCGACGTCTGCTCGCCTTCTATCTCGGAGACGTCCACCGCCTCCGGATTATCTACCAGAGCCCTCGCGATATACTCAATCAGCTTCTTCATTTAAGGCCATCCTCCGCCCAGGCTGTAGCTGCCGCGGTCTCCACCACGTAGTATTGACTCCTGGCCGCTAAAAGAACCCGTGGAGGCTAGATCTGGAAGCTACTTCGCTGAGCCCGGGGCCAGCAGCCCCGTCTTCTTGAGCAGCGACTGAACCGTCTCGGTGGGCTTGGCGCCCTTGCTCATCCAGTACTGCAACTTCTCCGGCTTCACCTTGACTTCCATCGGCTGCTTGAGGGGGTCGTAGGTACCGATGATATCCATGAACCTGCCGTCACGAGGCGCCTCCGAAGAAGCCGCCACGATGCGATAGAAGGGGCGCTTCTTCGCGCCTATACGGGTCAATCTGATTTTAACCAACTTTTGTGTTCCTCCGCCTCTTTTTCACGAAATTCAAGGCTCCCACCGGTCAACGGAAAGGGAACATCCCTCTTCGGAGCTTCTTCATTTTGCCTTTGCCCAAGAGCTTCATCATTTTGCGCACGTCGTTGTAGTTCTTGAGCAAGAGGTTGACATCCTGAACGTTGGCGCCGCTGCCCAGGGCTATGCGGCGCCTGCGGCTGCCGTTGATGATCGCCGCGTCCTGCCGCTCCGCGGCGGTCATCGAGCCGATTATGGCGTCAACCCGGACCAGGTCCCGGTCATCGGGCTGAAGTTTTGTCATGTCAGCCAACTTGGACAGACCCGGCACCATGGCCATAATGTCTCCCAGCGAGCCGATTTTTCTGACCTGGCGAAGCTGCTCCCGAAAGTCGTCGAGGGTAAAGGTGTCGTTCTTGAGCTTTTCGCGCAGCTCCAGGGCCTTCTCGGTGTCTATCGTGGCCTGGGCCTTCTCGATGAGCGTGAGGACGTCGCCCATGCCCAGTATGCGGGAGGCCACCCGGTCGGGATGGAAGACCTCCAGGGCATCCAGCTTCTCCCCGACGCCGATGAATTTGATCGGCTTGCCGACGGTCGCCTTGATGGACAGGGCGGCCCCGCCCCGGGCATCGCCTTCCATTTTGGTCAGAATGATACCGTCAACATCCAAGAGCTCGTTGAAGCGCTTGGCGACATTGACCGCATCCTGACCAGCCATGGCGTCAGCCACCAGCAGTATCTCGGAAGGGCTGACCGCTTCCTTGATGAGCCGAAGCTCTTCCATCAGCGGCTCGTCTATCTGAAGCCGCCCGGCGGTGTCGATGATCAGGGTGTCCAGGCCGCGCCGCAAGGCCTCGGCCCTGGCCGCGACGGCGATGTCCACCGGTTTGGCGTTGCGGCTCTCGGCGTAGCAGTCAAGCCCGGCCTGCCTGGCCAGGCTTTCAAGCTGGTCTATGGCCGCCGGCCGGTAGACGTCGGCGGGCGCCAGCAAGGGCCGCCGCCCGCAGGCGGTCTTCAGATGGCGGGCCAGTTTGGCACAACTCGTGGTCTTGCCGCAACCGTGCAGCCCCACCAGCATGAGCACGATGGGGGGCTTGCCGACGAGATTTAGCCCGCTGCTCTGGCCGCCCATGAGGGCGGTCAACTCTTCGTTGACGATCTTGACTATCTGCTGCCCTGGGGTGAGGGAACCGAGGACGTCGGAACCCACGGCGCGCTCGCTGACCTGGGCGATGAAGTCTTTGGTGACTTTATAGTTGACGTCCGCCTCGAGCAAGGCAAGCCGCACCTCACGCAGACCCTCCTTGATGTTCTGCTCGGTGAGCTTACCCTGGCCGCGAAGCTTCTTGAAGACCAGGTTCAGCCTATCGCTTAAACTCTCAAACACTTATATAACCTTCTGAAACCGACCCGCCGCGCGGCGCACACTCCCCCATGGGGCCTGGCGCCCGCAGCGCTTATTCCAAAATAGCTATTCTATTGGCCTCACGGCTCTTTTGTCAATGCGAAAGAGACATGCCTTTGTAGGGGCAGGCCCCGTGCCTGCCCTGTATCCGGGAAGAAATGTCCATCCGCCCCCTACAAGGGGAGGATCCTGAAGAGATGTTCGCACATGGCGCGCGCCGGCGCAAAGCAATTGTTCCTTGTTGCCTTGGCCGGGGCGATGGAGATAAATGATAGCCTGAAGTCAGGCTGGCAAAGACCGGGCCGGCAAGGGAAATGGGCCTTCAGATGACCGCCGAGAGGAACGACACCCCGCCAGAGCAGGTCGTGCGTGAGGCCGAGCGGCTGCGAGCCGAGATCCGCCACCACGACTATCTCTACTACGTGAAGGACGCCCCCGTCCTTTCCGACGCCGAGTACGACCGTCTCATGCGCCGGCTCCTCGATATAGAAGAGCAGTGGCCTCAGCTGGTGACGATGGACTCCCCCACCCAGCGGGTCGGGGCCGCGCCGGTGGAGGAGTTCCGCACGGTTGAGCATTCCGTGCCCATGCTGAGCCTGGAAAACTCCGTCAACGAAGCGGAAACCAGGGAGTTCGACCGGCGCGTCCGACGCCTTCTGGGGGAAGATGAGGCGGTGTCCTACATCGTGGAGCCTAAGATGGACGGGCTGGCGGTGGAGCTGGTCTATCTGGGCGGCAGGCTGGTGGTGGCCTCCACCAGGGGCGACGGCGTGCGGGGCGAGGACATTACCGTCAACGTGCGCACCATCGGCTCGGTTCCGCTGGTGCTCAGGGCTGATCCAGCACCGGCCCGCCTGGAGGCGCGCGGCGAGATATATATAAGCCTCAAGGACTTCCAGGAGCTAAACCGCACCCGGGCCGAGGAAGGCCAACCCCTCTTCGCCAACCCGCGCAATGCCGCCGCGGGTTCGGTGCGCCAGCTGGACCCCTCCGTCACCGCCCGCAGGCCTCTGGATATCTTCTGCTACGGCGTGGGGCTGGCCGAAGACGGCGCCCTGCCCACCCAGGCCTCCATCCTTACCCACCTGGCGGAGGCAGGCCTGCGGGTCAGCCCCTACTGGCGGCCCTGCGCCTCCATCGAGGAGGCCATCGCCTACCACCACGACATGGAAGAGCGGCGGGAGGGCCTGGAATACGAGATAGACGGGGTAGTCATCAAGGTCGACTCCCTGGCCCAACAGGCGCGGCTGGGCGAGAAGGCCCGCAGCCCCCGTTGGGCGCTGGCCTATAAGTTTCCGCCCCGGCAACAGCGCACCAGGGTGGAAAACATCGAGGTATCGGTGGGGCGAACCGGCGTGCTCACCCCGGTGGCCTTACTGGATCCCGTGCTGGTGGGCGGGGTGCGGGTGAGCCGGGCCACGCTTCACAACCTGGATGAACTCTACCGCAAGGACATAAGGATCGGCGACACCGTCTTCGTGCAACGCGCCGGAGACGTCATCCCCGAGGTGGTCAAGCCCGTCACCGAGGCGCGCACCGGCCGGGAGAAGAAATTTGCCATGCCCGAGAGCTGCCCGGTTTGCGGTGCCCCGGTGGCGAGGCTCGCGGGCGAGGTGGCCTACCGCTGCCCGAACAGCACCTCGTGCCCCGCTCAGATCCGCCAGAGCATCGAGCATTTCGCCTCCAAGGGGGCGCTGGACATCGACGGCCTGGGGGAGAAGCTGACCGCCACCCTGGTGGACCAGAACCTCATCGCGGACGTGGCCGACGTCTACCGCCTCCACCGACGCCGCGACGACCTCTTGGGTCTCGAGCGCATGGGCGCGAAGAGCGTGGAAAACCTGCTCTCGGCCATCGAGCGGAGCAAGCGGACCACCCTTCCCCGCCTCATCTACGCCCTGGGTGTGCGCCATGTCGGCGAGCACGTGGCCAAGGTCTTGGCCGAGGCCATCGGCCCCAGGCTGCTGGGGCTGGCCGGGCCGGACGACACCAAGCCCGACTGGGGCCGGTTGCCCGGCCGGCAGGATCTCGATGCCGTGCGCGAGGTCGGCCCCGAAATAGCCGACAGCGTGGCCGTGTTCTTCAATGACGCCCACAACCGCCGGGTCGTGGAGCGGCTGATTGAGGCGGAGGTAAGGTTCGAGGCCCTCCCAGCCCGCCGGGCCGAGACCCTCGCGGGAAAGAGCTTCGTCTTTACCGGCTCCCTGGAGCGCTACACCCGCGCCGAGGCCAAAGACCTGGTGGAGCGGGCCGGAGGGAAGGTGGTCTCTTCGGCCGTAAGCCGCAATACCGATTTCGTGGTGGTGGGCGCGGAGCCGGGCTCCAAGTATGAACAGGCCCGGCGGCTGGGGGTGAGGACCCTTAGCGAGGCTGAATTCGCGGAGTTGCTGGCCGAGGCCAGCCATGAGGTGGAACGATGAATGATTTAGTCCGCGCCCACGTGCTCATCTCGGGCCGGGTGCAGGGGGTGTTTTTTCGGGCAAGTACCAAGGACGAGGCCCGTGCCCGTGGGCTGACGGGGTGGGTGCGAAACCTGCCCGGCGGAGCCGTCGAGGCCGTCTTCGAAGGGCCACGAGAGACCGTCGAGGCGATGATCCTGTGGTGTCACGAAGGTTCTCAACTGGCCGCCGTGCGCGAGGTGAAGGTGGAATGGCAGGAACCCGGAGAGAACTTCCCGGACTTCAGCGTCCGTGGATAGAAGGCTCATCGCGCGGCGTTCGGGCCGAGGTATCGGAGCCTGAACGACAACTCATCGCGCATCAAGGCTTTTCGTCCTTCGATACCTCCCCACCAGGGCCGCCAGACCCGAACCCAGCAGCCATAGGGCGCCCGGCACCGGCACGGCCTTCAGGGCGAAGGCGGTATCCACATATTCGTGATGCATCATAGCCGGATCCCAAACATACCCGTCGGTGCTCGATACCGCCCAGCCACCCCAGTGGTCCGCCCCGTCAGGCGTGCTGTCCCAGCACCATGTGTAGTTGCCCGTCAGCCCGGCAGGGAGGGGACCTACGGCGGCGATGCTCAGCCAAAGCGTGGTCGGCTGGCTGTCGGGGTAGGTAAACCAGTCTGCCTCGGGCAGGGCGATGGAATACTTGAACCTGGTCTCCTGAAGCAGGTCATCAACCCCGTTGTAGCTTTCCGTGGGCCGCACCGCCCGGCGCCACAGGACGTTTCTGGGCTGGGGGAAGAAATGGTGTATCCCCCAGGGGTTGTTGGTCCAGATAGTCAGTTCGAACTCCGGCGTCGTGGCAAGAGGAGCGGCCGCTTGCCCCCAGTTGCGGTAGGTTCCCCACCACTCTATGGCGTTGATGGGCTGAGATCCCATCCACTGCCAGTCGTCAGCCAGCCGGTTCGTCGGCAGGGTTGACCTGATGCCCACCGCGGTGGCGGGATCCAGCTGCTGCTGCCACAGGCATATGTCCGCCTTCGCGGCGCCCACCATGGCCAGCAGCAATGCGACGGAAATTGACAGCATTATGGTGTTCTTTTTCATTCAGCCCGTTATCCCTTTCATCTCGGGGAGCACCGATAGCCACGCCAAGGCAATGCGGTAGGACAACCGACCCGCGGCCGAAAACCCAAAGCAGGGCGGACACCGGCACGGCCACCACTAACTTATTAGGTACGCAAAGGTCAAGCAATTAATTGAGGGAAGGCAATGGACCACTGGGGCCGGAAATGAGTTCATCGGAAGCACCTCCGGCTCCAGCCGCTGCAATCGGGGACGGGCCGCCCAGGGGAAAAACCTCGGAGCAACGCCGCGAGGACGTTGACAACCCGAACGCCTGATGGCTCTAATACGGTGCCATTGAGAACGCGAGACAAGCTGCCGGGCCTTTGGCGGCCCGTTGGCCTCGCTGAGACGGCATGGCAGAAAGGTTTTTTCTGGTGCGTATCTGCGTAATAGACGGCCAAGGCGGCGGCATCGGCAGTATAATCATTAAGCGGCTCAAGGAAGAATTCGCGGAGTCGGTAGAGATCCTGGCCTTGGGGACCAACAGCATTGCCACCGCCCAGATGATGAAAGCCCGGGCCAACCGTGGGGCCTCGGGGGAGAACGCCATCGTGCGCACGGCGGCCACCGCCGACATAATCATCGGCCCGCTGTCCATTGTGCTGGCCAACTCCATGATGGGTGAACTCACCGCCCGCATGGCCGAGGCCGTGGCCTGCTCCCCCGCCCGCAAGATTCTGCTGCCCCTGACGCAGGAAAGGGTGGAACTGGTGGGCCTGACCGCGCAGCCGCTGCCCCATCTGGTGGAGGAGATAATCACAAAGAAGCTGAAGGGACTGGTGAACCAGACAAATGTGTGAGGCTTCCGCCTACATTGTACGCAAGGATGGCCGGGAAGAACTGCTGCTCGAAGGGGTCGATGTTATCGAGCCCGAGGAGGACGGCATCCGCATCGTCAGCATTTTCGGTGAACAAAAGTATCTGCGCGCCCGGCTGAAGGCGGTGTCTTTGGTTCACCACAAGATCGTCCTGGAAGAGGCTGAGTGAAGAGGCCGGCTGACGGCGCGGATGTGCGGGCCGCCGCTTTGCCCTCTTCCAGATTGTCCCCGCGGGCTACTCCCGTTGCCCGCCGCCCCGCACGGAGGTTCTTATCACCTCGTTGACCTCCTTGAAGGTCTTCTCGAAGGTGGCGGGAGATACCTTGCCAGCCTCAATGAACTTGATCATGATTTCCTTGGTGGCGCGCAGCACCGCGTCCTCTTCCGGCGTCATGTTTTCATCCTCCTCGGGTAGTCACCCAGACGAGCATCAGGAGAAAGCCCCGGCCGCCTGGAAGAAGGCTAAGTGACGGCAGGGGCTTTCCTCCCGCCGGAAAAGACCGGGACCACCGGCCGCCCCCAGCGGGCTTCATTTGTATCAGGGCCGGGGCACGACAGGCAAGACCCGGCAACCGAAGAAATTCAAGGGGAGTGTTTAAGCCGAGGCAATATGTCCTGCTGCTAACTGCCAAGGTCATTCCCCCCGGGACCACCCGCTCCAGCACCCGCCCCCGATGTAGCTCCTCTTTCCGGCTCAAAACTACCTTCCCCTCCAAGGTTCTCGCCTCCTCGAAGGGGACATTTTAGCTTGGCAGTTAGTGGGGACATTTTCCCTGGGCTAACACAGGGCATGGATCGGGCCATTGACACCGCGTCAGGCCTCTGTTAAGAAAAGTAGTTGCTCATGTTTGATGGGCCGGGCACGGTCGGGACGTAGCGCAGTCTGGGTAGCGCACCTGAATGGGGTTCAGGGGGTCGCTGGTTCGAATCCAGTCGTCCCGACCAGTAAAAAACAGTTAGTTAGAGGAGCGGCTTCGGCCGCTCTTCTCGTTTGGGCGCGTCTGGGGTGCGTCAGAACGCCCCAGGTTGTCCATCTCGTCAACCCCAGCCTTGCGGCTGCCCGGCAGCCACTTGTAAAAAGACTTGACGTAACTCCGCCTCCACGGTTGACCATGGTCTTTGCCCTCGGCATCATGCGGTAGCGCCCCCCGCAATCCGCCCCGCCAGCTTCGTAACCCGCCTCTTGGACTGCTGGTTCCTCACGGCTATGGCCAGGGCCTTGGGCTGGCCGATGATGATAACCAGCTTCTTCCCTCTCGTGACGGCGGTGTAGAGGAGGTTTCTCTCCAGCAGAGTGTAGTGCTGCATGGCCAGGGGAATGACCACCGCGGGGTACTCCGACCCCTGGCTCTTGTGGATCGAGGTGGCGTAGGCCAAGGAAACCTCGTCCAGTTCGCCGAATTCGTACTCCACGGGCCTGCCGTCGAAGTCGATCCGCAAGAGGCCTTCTTCCTGGTCTATGGCCGTGATCTGTCCGATGTCCCCGTTGAAGACCTCCTTGTCGTAGTTGTTGACCGTCTGGATGACCTTGTCTCCGGGGGCGAAGGTGGTGCCGAAGCGGGCCACCCTGGGTTCCCCGTTTGGGTTCAGTCGCTGCTGCAGTTCCACGTTTAGCGACCGCGCGCCGAGCCCGCCCCTGTTCATGGGGGTGAGGACCTGGATGTCCCGGACCGGATGGAGCCGGAAGCGCTTGGGGACGCGCTCGGTCACCACCTGCAACAGCTTGTCGTGGATCTCCTCCGGGGTATCCGCGGGCAGGAAGTAGAAGTCGGCCAGTTCCCCTTCTTGGGCCTTGAGGGGCATCTGCCCCTGGTTGATGCGGTGGGCATTGACGATGATCCGCGAGGTGGCGGCCTGCCGGAAAATCTCCATAAGTCGCACCGTGGGGACCACACCCGAATCCATGACATCAGCGAGGACGGCCCCCGGCCCCACCGAAGGGAGCTGGTCCACGTCGCCGACGAGCATGAGGGCCGCGTGGTCGGGAATGGCGGCCAGAAGCCTGTTCATCAGGACGACGTCCACCATGGAGGCCTCGTCCACCACGATGAGGTTGCACTCCAGGGGATTATCCCGCCCCCGTTTGAAGCCAAAAGTCTTGGGGTCGAACTCCAGCAGGCGGTGGATGGTCTTGGCCTCCAGGCCGGTGGACTCCGAAAGGCGCTTGGCCGCCCGGCCCGTGGGGGCGCAAAGGGTCACCCCGGCCCGCTTGGCGCGGATGACGGTGAGGATGGTGTTGACCAGGGTGGTCTTGCCGGTTCCCGGCCCGCCGGTGATGACCAGCATCTTGCTGGCCAGGGCCAGCCGCACCGCCTCCCGCTGCGAGGCCGAGAGGTTTTTTAGGCCGGTCTTCCCCTCCACCCAGGGGATGGCCTTGTCGGGGTCAATGACGCCCCAGGGAGGCCCTCCCCGCACCAGGCGCAGAATACCCGAGGCGGCGCCAACCTCGGCCCGGTGAAGCGGAGTAAGGAAGAGACAAGGCTTGCCGTCTATGTCCTCCTCTACTAGGTTCTCCCGAGAGATTTCCTCGCGGATGGCGGGATCTATCACCTCCCCCGGTATCTCCAGGAGCTTGGAGGCGGCCTCGGCCAGTTCTTCCCAGGGCCAGGCGCAGTGGCCTTCGCCCGATATCTCCTGGAGCACGTGGCGCACCCCGGCCTGGGCGCGGATCATGGAGTCGGGGGCAATTCCCAGCTTGGCGGCCAGGGCGTCAGCGGTCCTGAACCCGACGCCGTGGATTTCCAGGGCCAGACGGTAAGGGTTCTCGGTCACCTTGATAATGGCCTCTTCACCGTAGGTCTTGTAGATGCGCACGGCCCGGCCGGTACCGATGCCGTGGGATTGCAGGAAGACCATGATCTCGCGGATGGTTTTCTGCTCGGCCCAGGCGCTGGTGATCTTTTCCGTCCGCTTGCGGCCTATGCCGGGAAGCTCCAAGAGCCGCTTAGGCTCGTTTTCGATGACCGCGAAAACATCTTCTCCGAAGGCATTGACCAGGACCTTGGCGAAGAAGGGGCCGATCCCCTTGACCATCCCCGAGCCGAGGTATTTTTCTATGCCCTCGATGGTGCTGGGGGGCACGACTTTGAGCTGGTCGGCCTTGAACTGGAGACCGTGGGTGCGGTCGTTGTGCCACAGGCCAAGGCACTCGATGTATTCGCCCGGCGTCACCGAGGCGGCCGAACCAATGACGGTGGCCAGGTCCCGCTGTCCCCTCACCTTGACCCGGAGCACGCAGAAACCGCTTTCCTCGCTGTGGAAGGTGACCCTCTCCACGGAGCCGGACAGGCGTTCCGGGGGCGTCTGAGTGGTTTTATCCCGCATGGGTGTTCAGCTTGCACACATCCTCAACTTGCGCAAGTATTGCGTAGCACGTGTTTAAGCCGGGGCAATATGTCCCCTTAACTGCCAAGATCCTTGCCTCCTCGAAGGGGACATTTTCCCTGGGCTGAC
Organism: Pseudomonadota bacterium; assembly: GCA_043799175.1. Classification (GTDB taxonomy): domain Bacteria; phylum Desulfobacterota; class JAZDOA01; order JAZDOA01; family JAZDOA01; genus JAZDOA01. The sequence continues at coordinate 20,878 of JAZDOA010000150.1, forward strand.
ACAGGCGGTCCAAAAAGGCTTGACATCTGGAAGCGGCTGTGAGATTATAGCTCAAAGTTTGTTTACGTGGTTTTGGATTGACGCCCCGGGGCCTGTAATTGGCCTGGGGCTTTTTTAGTAGGGCTGCTCTAGCCGGAAATATTCAGCGGGCAGGCCGGATGGCTCACTTTTTGCAATTTTGCAACGCGGAGGATCCGCACTCAACTAGATGCAGAACTTTGACAGCTTTGGCCTTAGCAGGCCACTACTTTCCTCGCTGGCGCGCATGGGCTTCAGCCAGCCGACTCCCGTTCAGCAAGAGTCCCTGCCGATCATCTTGCAGGGCAAAGACGTAATCGCCCAGGCCCAGACGGGTACTGGCAAGACCGCCGCCTTCGGTATTCCCATGATCGAGCGGCTTGACGGCCGCCCAGGGGCGCCGGTGGGGTTGATCATTGTCCCCACGCGAGAGCTGGCCATTCAAGTGGCCAGCGAGCTGAAGAACCTTGGGGCCGGCAAGCGCGCGGTGGTGCGTCCCATCTACGGGGGGCAGGCCATCAGCACGCAGAGCGGGTACCTCAAGGCGGGCAGCCACATAGTGGTGGGCACGCCGGGTCGCCTGCTCGATCACCTGCGGCGCCGCACGCTTTCCCTCGGGCAGGTTGCCACCGTGGTACTCGATGAGGCCGACCGCATGCTCGACATGGGCTTCATCAATGATATCGAGTCCATCCTGGCGGCGGTCCCCAAGGTGCGGCAAACGCTGCTCTTCTCGGCAACCATTCCGGCCCAGATTCTCCCCCTGGCCAACCGCCACCTGCGCGAGCCGGTCACGGTGAAGGTGGCCCCCGACAGAATCATGGCCAAAGGCATTACCCATACCTTCTACGCCGTGGAAAGCCACCGGCGGCTGGACACGCTCTGCGATCTGTTGCGCGAAGAGACCGCCGGGCAAACCCTGGTCTTCTGTCAGACCAAGCGTGAAGTGGACCGCGTGGTTATCGATCTGCGGCGCGAGGGCCTGAGTGTCTGCGGGCTTCACGGCGGTTACACCCAACGGGAGCGTGATGAAACCATGGGGCGCGTCCGCCAGGGCAAAGTAACCGTGCTGGTGGCCACTGACATCGCGGCCCGGGGGCTCGACATCGAAGACATCGGCCGTGTGGTCAACTACCGCCTGCCCGTGGACCCCACGAGCTACATACACCGGGCGGGACGTACCGCGCGCGCCGGTCGCACCGGGGTGGCCGCCTCACTGGTCAGCCCGTCGGAGCGCCCGCTGCTGACCGAAATAGGCCGGCATTCGCGTATCCCCGTGGATCTGTGCACCATCTCCGGCGCGCCCGTGGCCCAGCCGATGACGCCCATGATGCCCGCTCGCGTGGGACGCCGCTCGTTCGGTCCAGGGGGACGCGGGTGCAGACCATCCACCAGGAATGTCACCAGGAGTGCCAGCTGAGCGAGCGCTTGGTCAGCAGGAACGCCGGCTGAATCAAGATACGGCCGGGCAGTTGGATAATGGCTTTGTAGGAAGCGGTGGCTTGAAGACGTCCGCCGCTTCCCCTCTCCCCAAAAATCGGCACGCCCGCAAATCAAGACCCCTCTCAGGCCACCCTCTTAGAGACGACCATCCGTGACAGCCATCCGTGGCCTGGCACTCTTGCCGGAGGCCGCGACCTTCCGCGACCTCCGGCTGAAAAAACCCGGCGGGACGGCTAGCAGACCTGAAGCCCGCGGCGGATGCAGGCCGCAGCCGAAAAAAGGCCCAGAAGAAGGCTCATCTGCCAGGACATCTTGAGCGCCAGCCGGCTGATGACCGCCAGGGGATACAGACCTGCCCGCACCGGGGCCTTAAGGCCGGAGTGGCGGGAGATGTATTGGGCGGCTCCGGGGCCGACGCGGTAATAGCCGGCCACGAACAGCCTGCCCGGCCAGCACGTCAGGAGGATCCTGTCCCTGAAGGCCCGCAGCCACGCCACCTGCGCCTGCAGCGGAGAGCCGAAGGCCGCCGTGGCGATGAAGCAGCCCCCGCCCCCGCCCTTCTTGCTGCCTTCGGGCGTGATGGGCGGATCCACGGGTTCGACCGCCGCGGTGAAGCTGGAGAACCTGGTCGTCTGGAAGGTCACGGTGTTGGTCTCCGTGTCCACGGAGACCCCGCTTACGTATTGGGTGGACCAGGTCGGCATCCCCTCCGCCCACCTGTAGACGGCGAACTCCTCTCCCGTGGAGTCGGTAGACCCATAAGGCGCCATGACCGTCACCGGTTTGTTGAAGACCAGCCCTTCCGGCCCCAGGTGGAACCTGAAGCCGAAAACCCCCGGAGGAAGCGCCGGCAGGAGGCTGTCGTCAATAAGGCTTATGGTCAGGTGCACCTTATGGGGCAAGGCCCCGGCCGGAATGATGATTCGAAAGCCGTCGAGCAGCGTGGCGGTGCCCTCGATCTTCAGGTCGTAGTCCTGGTTGGGCTTCAGGTCCCAGGATCCGGCCGGGTCCGCCGCCTTCACGTCGCTCACGTGGATGTCAAAGCCGTCCTGGTCTTCCAGGTAGCCGTCGGAGGCCGTGATGGTGAAGTTGTAGTCCCCCGCCTGGTCGAAGTCAGGCCGGAACTCGAAGCGCGCCCTCGCCTTGCCTTCCGTCGTGGGCAGGGCCGCGAGGGCGGCGTTGGGCACTTCGGGGCTCAGACGGAAGCTTACGGCGTTGCCCTCGGGGTCGGTGGCCGTGAGGTCCAGCGTCAGTACCCGGCCCTCCGATAGCTCCTGCGGGCCCGGCAACCGGCCCAGCACGGGCGGGCCGTTGGAACCCACGGTGTAGGTGAGCACCTGACTCGTAGGCACGCCGTCCATGGTGCCGATGACCGTCACCGACTCCGAGCCTGTCCAGCCGTTCGGGGCGGTCACCACCAGGACGTGCCCCTGCTCGATGGACGCGCTCAGCGTCGGCCCGGCCGCCACCGCGGACCATGCCACCTGGCCCACGTAGGAAGGCTCGGCCAGATAGCTGTCCAGGTCCAGCGGCGCGAACCCGGCCCCAAAGGGCACGCTCTGGTTGGGCAGCTCCCAGCAGAGTTCGACTACATCAATGTCAACCTGCCACAGCCCCCCGCTGGGCGGATCGACCCACTGGGGCGGGTCGGGGGCCCCAGGGGTCCGCGGCACGACCACCACGCTGGCGGCGTAGACTCTGTGCTCGCGGGCACTGTACACCTTGAAGGTGAGGCGGTCGTTCAGCGTCGCCCCTTCGTCCGCATTCGGGGTGGTGGAATCGTCACCGTACACGTGAAGGACCGGGTAGAGAGAGGGGACGGCGGACTCCCGGCTCACCGTGGCCACGCCGCAGCACACCCCCTGAGGGTCGAAGACCCCGACCTGGTCATTTTCCTCGCACGGCTCCCCTTTTATGGTCAGCTTGCCCCAGAAATCCACCGAGACCGGCGTATGCCCCACGACCTGAAAGCCTTCCGCCCGCGTGGAGGCCGGCCACAGCGCAACTACCAAGACAAGTGCGAAGAGTATTCTGGCTTTCATCAAAAAACGCTCCCATTGGCGGGTTGGCTTTATTTCGATATATCCACGCGCTGGCGGTCGCCGTCTTTGGTCCATACGGTCTCTTGCGGCCCAATGGAACCGACCTTGCGCCCGTTGACTTCAAGCTCCAGCCGGTCTCCGGGACGGCCCCCGTCGATCTCGGGCGTGGTCGGGTCGTCGCCATAGACGTGAACGAGGCCGTAGAAGCCGGCGGTGTTGACCACGCCCCTTCCGCAAGGCGTCCCGGCGGAGGTGTACACGGTGATGATGTCCCCTGGTTGGAGCGCGAACCCCACGCTCGATCCGTAGAGGTCCACGCTGGTCGGGGTAGCCGAGACCGGAACCTCCGAGGCCGTGCCCGGCACGGGCAGCAGCGCGCGCAGGGCCGTGGCCGCCACGATTCCGCCAAACAGCAAGGCGAGCATCACTCTCTTCATGGAATTCTTCCCTCCTGGTAATTCTTCAGCTGCATGTCCGTCCGCATCTTCAGCCAGTAGCCGTAGCCCGGCCCCACGTAAGACAGGTCACTCAGGAAGGGAGGCAAGGCCGGGTCGTAGGTGTGAGCGCCGCCCGCGTCGAAGCCGCGCAGCACGTCGTAGGTCCCCACCAGGCCCGGCAGCAGATCCTGGGCCGAAGACACCTGGTGCATCGACACCTCGGGCGGCGTGCCGAAGGGCACCTCGGGCGCTCCGCCGGTGTGGCGCACCTCGTTTGACCAGCATCCCACCAGGTTCCAGCCTGGCCGCAGCCACAGCCCGGCCTGGGGCAGAACGCGTCCTCCTTCGAGCAGCAGGGTGCGGGGCTCCCGCGCCTTGATCCAGTAGCCGTAGCCTGGGGCCAGGTAAGTGAGGTCGTTGACCGCGGCAGGCAGGGACGGATCGAAGGTGTGGGCACCGCCCGCATCGAAGCCTCTGACGACCTGGTAGAGGCCGTCAATGCTCGAAAACGCTTCGGCAACGGAACTCCCGACCGGCACGGTGCCCGGAAGCAGCGCCACCGCCGGAAGCCCCAAGGCACCGTAGCAGCGGTTGGTGCGGAAGCTGATGAGGTTCCAGCCCTGGTGGAGCGGGATACTCTCCTGGCAGATGGTGTATAGCCCGACGTTGGCAATTGTTCCCTCACCGCTCCACGCCGGCGGTTGTCCGTTTTGGGAGTCCACCGCCTCGAGCGGTGTTTCCTCCCCCGTTTCATGATTCCAGTAGACGAAGGACAGCTCGTCTCCCGGCACGGCCCCTTCGTCAGCGGGGGTTTTTTGAGGGTCGTCGCCCCAGACCTTTACGAGGCCGTACCCGCCTTCGGGGTCCACCACGGTGAACTGGCCGCAGAGCGTGTTTTGGGGGTCATAGATGGCTATCTCGTCGCCCGGCGAGGCGGTCTCACCGCATATCGAAAGGCTTCCCATGAGGCTCTGCCACGACTGTTGAGGCTCGGGCAGCGGAAAATGCTCTGAGGTGGTGCGGGAGAATACCGCCTTTACCCGGACACCGCGGTTGACCGCCACCGCCAGGTGGTCTTCGGTGCTGAATACATCGCCCTCCCAGTGGTTGAACTCGTAGCCTTCGGCGGCAGCGACCGTAAGCGAAACCACCTCTCCCCAATCGTAAGCCTCCTTCTGGGGCTCCGTGTGAACGCTGCCTCCCGCCGGCGGCACGACCTCCACCTCCAGAATGCCCGGCTGCCGATTGAACCCGGCCGAGACGTCCAGATCAGCGTTCATGGAGATGAGCAGTGGGGTTTCGTTGCCCGTGGCACCGCCCCCCCAACCGCTGAAGGTCGCGCACTCGTCGGGAGAGGCCACCAACTGCACCCAGTCGCCCGCCGCGTAGGCTGGCTTGTCAGGGCTTATGTGAACGGATCCGGGACCAATGCAGGCAATCCGCAGGACGTAGCTGCCCTCGCCGAAGACCGCCACCACGTGGGTGGCCCCGCCGACGGACAGCACCAGGGGATTGTCGTGGCAACGCGTTGAGTCGTCACCCGTGGCCACCTCCCAATGATGGAACCGCCAGCCGGTCTCCGGCTCGGCGGTAATGGTCAGCTGCTCGCCTTCCTGATAGGCCTCCTTGGCCGGAGACAGAAGCACGCTCCCCCGGCCGACCACGCCCCAGGTCACGGCATAGGCACCGCCGGCAATGAGCACCGGCCTTCCACCCGACCACTCCGACACGACCTCCGGGTGCACGCCGCAGCGCGCCCTGGCCCGGACCAGATAAGTCCCTGGCGCGCCGAAGGCGTGCTCTCCCAGGCCCGAGGCAGCCCAGGGGCCTTGGGGCGTTCCCTCACCCCAGTCAAACTGATACTCCAGCGGATGCCCCAGGTTCGAGACGGCATCGCCGACGGAGAAGCTCAACACCACTCCCCCTTCCCCACTGGAGGGGCCGTCGGGGTAGTAAGGCGCGCTGATGCTCTCCGGGGGGAGCGAGGAGACCCGGACATGGCGGCCGGCCGACCACGGGGAAATAATGTAGGTATGCTGAGCGCACCGGGCCCTGGTCTTCACGACATAGTCGCCCGCCGTTTGATACGTATGGCCGCCTCGCGGCAGGCCCCACCCCGAAAGATGCCCGTCCCCCCAGTTAAACTGATACCGCAGGGCATGCCCAAGGTCGGAAACCGCGCCAGCGGCGCTGAAGACGACCTCCTGCCCCACCACAACGCTGTCGGGGCCGTCGGGGAAATCGGGCGGCACTACGGTCTCCAGAATGCGTACCGGAAGATCGAGGCCGGAAGACCACCCGGAGACGACCTCGGGGTGCGTCTGACAGCGCGCCCTGGCCATGACCATGTAGGTCCCTGGGTGCTCATAGACGTGGGGGGGATCCGCGGTCATGAACCAATCGGAGTCAGGGGTGTCGTCGCCCCATCGGAACTGCAACTCCACCGGATGGCCCTTGTTGCTGGATGCCCCCGCCGCCGTGATGAGAAGCGGCTGGCCGGCGCGGGGGTCCGCCGGCCCCTGGGGCGTTCCGGGAGGGATGATGACCTCCTCTTCGGCAACATGGTATTCGGACGAGGAAGCCACGGCCTCGCCAAACGAAATGACGCCCACAATGGCGCCGCAAACCAGCGCCAGCAGCAGCGCCCCGCCGCACTTACGCATCTGCCCGTTCTCCGTGTGTTTTTTGGGATTCGCTCCGTCAGAAAAAAGCCCACTGGGGGATTCGCGCTTGGAAGAGGCCGCGGCTGGTCAGCGGCCCCCGGGAAAGGCACTGGCGCCGGGCGCCTCAAGGCGCCCGGCGCGTGAGGCGACTAACGACGCTGATCTTAGAACGGGCACAGGAGGCAGGAAGCGATCACATTGGCCTGGTTGCATATATTACCCGTGGCCTGGTTGATGCCCACCATGCCGCTGCTGCCGCAGCCGCTGAAGATGGCACCCTCAAGGGTGTCGTGCTTGCACGTGGCGAGTTCCTTTACCTTGTTGCCGCCGCTGATCAGCACTAGGTCGGCTTCGGCCAGGCAGGCGATTCCCTTGGCGCCGACCGCCATGGCAACGGCGTTGTTCTGGTTGTTTATGTTGCCGGCGGACTGGTTGATCCCCACTACGCCATGGACCCCGATGAGGCAGTCGGCGATCAGGTTGCTTCTGGGGGTGAACTCCGCATTGACCTCATTGCCTTCACCGACGAACAGGGATTCCGTGCTGCCCTTGGCGTTGACACCCGCTACGTCAGTCAGACAGAGAACGGGCAGGAAGACCTCGCCGTTGATCTTCACGGCAGAGGCCTTGGCGTGAAGGAATGCCCCCTTGGTGCCCATGTCGAAGGCGGTGCTGATCGCGTTACCCTGGTTGTTGATGTTGCCGGGAGACTGGTTGAGGGTCACGATGCCGTTGAACTCGTTGAATATGCGGTCGTGAAGAAGTGCTGCCGGGATGACCGGCTCGTGCGTCTCCAGGATTTCGTTGCCGCCGGATTCCTCGCAGACTTCGTTATCCTGGCTCCAATCAAGCTTCTTGGCACTGGCCTCGGCCGAGTGGTTAACTTGCGCCAGCTGCTTTATGCCAAGGTAGATGCACTTGTTGATGTTGATTGTCTCTTCGGACCCCGCGAACGCCGCCGACGCCGCAACCAGGAACATCCCTAACACGCACAACAATACCAATGCCTGCCTCATCCGTTCCTCCTTAAGACTCATGGCACAACTTGGAATTGCTTTGACCGATTTTTCAGACAGACCAAACAACTGAGGGCACGGGCAAATGAAGCAACATCAGTGCCCATCTGCCAGAGTTGCCTTATTCCTTGTAGTTGTCGATCTTGAGGCCTTGGCTTCCGGCGCGCTGCTGTACACTTTGCCGGACGCGGCCGTTCTCTTCGA
>JAZDOA010000167.1:0-6797 GCA_043799175.1 Pseudomonadota bacterium
GCCCGCTCCTGGCCGATGACGTAGTCGTCGATGATGGTCTTGATCTCGGTCGGCTTGGGGATGGCGGAGGTCTTGGCCCCCTCCTCGCGGTCGTACTCCTCGGCGACGATGTCGTTGCACAGCTCGATGCACTCGTCGCAGATATAGACAGAGGGGCCGGCGATCAGCTTCTTGACCTCGTCCTGGCTCTTGCCGCAGAACGAGCAGAACAGGTCTGTCGTTTTTCCGTTTCCCTTCTTGACCATCAAACACCCTCCTTGGCCTTCACGACGTCAGGCCTTCTGGTGATGACCTCGTCGATAATGCCGTATTGGCGGGCCTGTTCACCATTCATGAAGTTGTCGCGCTCGGTGTCCTGCTTGATGCGCTCCATGGGCTGCCCGGTATGTAAGGCCAGTATCTCGTTGAGGTCTTCCCGGATGCGCAGAATCTCCCGGGCGTGGATGTCTATGTCCGTCGCCTGGCCTGAAAAGCCGCCCATCGGTTGGTGGATGAGCACCCGGCCGTGGGGCAGGCCGCGCCGCTTGCCGTTGGCGCCGGCCGCCAGCAGGACAGCCGCCATGGATCCCGCCTGGCCCATGCACAGGGTGGAAATCTGAGGCTTGACATACTGCATGGTGTCGTAGATGGCCATGCCCGCCGAGACCTCGCCTCCGGGGCTGTTGATATAGAAGTTGATTTCCTTATCGGGATCCTCTGACTCCAGAAAGAGCAGCTGGGCGATGACCAGGTTGGCCACCGCGGAGTCTATGGGGGTGCCAAGGAAGATGATTCTTTCCTTTAGCAAGCGGGAATAGATGTCGAAGGCGCGCTCGCCGCGGCTACTCTGCTCTATAACGATAGGGACCAGCATTATCAGCTCGCAGTTGACCCACTTTCAGGGGCCACTTCCTTGATGTTGGCGTGTTTTACCAGGAAATCCATGGTCTTTTCCTCGCGCAGATGTCCCTTGAGGGCGTCCATGAGATTGGACCGCTCGTGAAACTCCCGGATCCGCGCGGGCGTCTCGTTCATCTCGGTGGCGAGATCCTGAATGCCTTTCTCGATGTCTTCTTCACTCACCTCTATTTTCTCTTTGACGGCAACAGCCGCCAAAAGAAAATCGGCCCGGACCCGTTTCCCCGCCCCCGGACGGAAATTTTCCCGCACCCGTTCCACGTTCACGTCTTCAATATCCACTCGGCGGGGAGAAAGCCGTTGCTTGAGGGAGTCCACCATGGCGTCTACCTCGCGCTCCACCAGTGCCTCGGGTACCTCGAAGGGGGTACGCTCTATCAGGATGTTCACCAGGTTCTCGCGCAGCTTATGGTTGACCACGGCATCGGTCTTGGTCTGCAGGTCGGCCCGCACCCTTTCCCGCAACTGGGCCAGGTCGTCGAAATTGAGCTCCTTGGCGAACTCGTCGTCGAGCGGCGGAAGCACCTTGCGCTGTACCGCCAGCATCTTGACCAGGAAGTTGACGTCCTTGTCTCGCAGGGAGGGCAGGCGATGGTTCGGGGGCATGTGAACCTTAACTTCCCGTTCCTCGCCCCGGCGCATGCCCAGAACGGCACGTTCGATGTCGGACTGCTCCGCCTCCGGGCCGATGCGCACCACCTCGCCCTTGCCGGTCAGTGCCCTTACCGGCGTCCCGTCGCAGAAGGCCTCGAAGTCGGCGTTGGCCCAGAGGCCCTCGGCGAGAGGTTCGTCTACCTCTTCCATCTGGCCATGCTCCTCGCGAAGCGCCTCGGCCTGGGCATCCACCATTTCGGCCGTGACCTCGGCCCTGGGGACCTCGACCGTAAGCCCGAGGTAGTCGCTCACATCGACCTCGGGGCGCACCTCGATGACGGCGGAGAACCTGAAGTCCTCGCCCGCTTTGAGAACGTAGTCTTCGATGACGGGCCGCGAAACCGGCTCCAGTCTGGCCGAGACGACGGCTTCGGGATAGACGGCGTCGACCAGATCGGAGGCAACCTGAGCCTCAACCTGTTCTTTATAGAAGCGCTCGAGTATGCCGCGCGGGACCTTGTTGGGCCGGAACCCCTTGACCTTGGCGGTCTTGGCCAGCTCCCGATAAGCTGAATCGATTGAGGAGGTTACCCGCTCTCCGGGTACCTCGACCGTAAGCCGTTTCTTGATGGTGCTGATGTCTTCTACCTGAACCTGCATGATTCCCCTTCCGAAAATGGGCGCCGTGGTGCGAGAGGGGGGATTTGAACCCCCACGGTTGCCCGCTGGATCCTAAATCCAGTGCGTCTGCCATTCCGCCACTCTCGCGCTGCCTCGATGCGGCCGCTTCCTTATTGCCATGCCGTTGCCGCGAGACCGACATGCCGACCGGTTATTCATCAATAGAGGCGAAGAGGAGACAAAGACCCCGTCCCGCTTGATAAAAAACCTCGTTTACACTAGTCAGCGCCGCAAGACCATGTCAAGCGGAAATGGTTTTAGTGAGGGGCGGACACACCTGGGACCCAAAGAGATACGCACCTGTTACTGCTGGATTATAAACGACATATGCGCCACGGTCAAGCAAAATGGCCCTTGAGGCGGCTCAAGGGGGAGGCTTGCGCCGCCGGCAAGGACAGACCCACATGGAGAGGTCCTTGACATGGCTGGCCTACCGCACATAATCTGCGTGGACATATGGCCAAGGTTCTTTTCCGCGGATTGCTGCTGTTGCCCTTCATGGTCGGCCTCCTGGCCGGCATGCCGCCGCTTGTTGCCCAGCCGGCGCGGGCCGCGGAGCAGGTTGCCTCGCCTCCGGCGGCCCTGCCCCCAACCGCCCCGGTCCCGGCCCCCAAGATTGCCCCCAAGATTGCTCCGAAGATTGCCCCCAAGATTGCCCCGAATCCGGCTGCCCTTCCGCCCCCCCCCCCCGCTCAGCCGCTGGAAGGCACAGCCCCGCCTGTGGCTCCGCCGGTGGCCCTGATTTGCCTCGACCCTGGGCACGGCGGCAAGGACCGCGGAGTGGGGGGGACGCTGTCCGAGCGGGAGCTGAGCCTGGTCATCTGCCAAAGGATCAAGGTTTCCCTGGAGGGCCTGGGCTACCGGGTCTTTCTGACGCGCGAGGGAGCCGTGGGGCTCCCCACCGAGGACCGCGCGGGCCTGGCGAATCTGCGCCACGCTCAGGCATTGGTCAGCATCCACGCGGCTTCGGGGCTCCCGCCAGTCGCCTACGGTCCGCGGATATACTCCTATGCCACGCCCTCGGCCGACATGGGTGCCCAATGTCTGGGCGCCCAAGGCCTGCCCGGCGGCCCCACGGAGTGGAAACGCGTACCGGTCCTCATCCGACAGGACGGCGCCAGGCTGGCCCGCTCCGTGGCCTCGTCGCTGCAAGAGGCCGAGATGCCGCCGGTCGTCGTTCGGGAGGCGCCCCTGGCGGTCCTCACCGGCGCCCGGATGCCCGCCGTGCTGATCGAGGTCGGGGTGCTTCCCCTCGATGCCGCCAAACTGACCCGCCCGCGCAACCAGACCAGGCTGGCGGAGGCCGTCGCCAGGGGGATCGACCTTTTCTTCAGACCACAGGGCATGGAAGGGGAGAATCCGTGAGTTTTCGGCTGCTGGCAGCCACTCGCAACCGGGGCAAACTGGCCGAAATCGCGGCCGCCCTGGCGGATCTGAAAAAACTCACCCTGGTGAGGCTCGACAGCTTCCCCGATGTTGCCGAAGTGATGGAAGACGGTGAGACGTTCGAGGCCAACGCCCTGAAGAAGGCCCGGCAGGTTGCCGCCGCCACGGGCATGGCCACCCTGGCCGATGACTCCGGTCTGGAGGTTGCGGCCCTGGGCGGGGCGCCTGGGGTGTACTCGGCCCGCTTCGCGGGGGCGGCGGCTGACGACGAGGCCAATAACCGCAAACTGCTGGCCCAAATGGCCGGGGTGGCTGACGGCGGCCGGCAGGCGGCCTTCCGCTGCGTGCTGGCCCTCTGTCTGCCGGGGGGGGAGTGCCGCACCTGCCAGGGTGAACTGCGGGGCACCATAGGCCGGGAGCCCCGAGGTTCCCACGGGTTCGGCTACGATCCCCTCTTCGTGCCCGAGGGCCAGACCCGAACCATCTCCGAGCTGGGCGTCGAGGTCAAGGCCCGCATCAGCCACCGGGCTAGGGCGCTGGCCGAACTGCGCCGGATTCTGCCTGAATTTTTTCTGAAGGCCGCGCCAAAATAACTTAATGATAGTTTGACGTTAACATGACGATAACGTGTCGAGCCTGACTTGCCACTTGCCCGTCCCCTGGGCAAGATGCTAAGTTCACATACTTCGGGGCGTAGCGCAGCCTGGCTAGCGCGCCTGCTTTGGGAGCAGGAGGCCGGCGGTTCGAGTCCGCCCGCCCCGACCAGAATATCAAGGGGTCAGCGTCCGATGTCAGGGCGCTTTTTCTTTTTGGGGTCAGGCCGGGGATTTGTTGGGAAGAATTGCCCTCGACGCGAGAATGGTTCAGGCCAGCCCGACCGGCCTATCTCCAGTCACAGGGGTAGGCGTTGGCGCCGTTGTCCAACAGCACCCGCGCCTTCCTGGTCTGCATGTTCCCGACATAGATTCTGGCGCGGCCGGAGTTGTCGTCGGCGGAGAAGAGGAGTTTGGTTTCATCGGGAGACCAGACGGGGTCGGTCTGTTTGCTGGGGCTGGCGAACGGTTTGATCTTGCCACCGCCGTTGGAGTTCATGACGTAAATGTAATACGGCTGGCCCGAGGCGGCCGCCTCGTGGGCGATCCTTCCCGACTTGGCCCCCCAGGTGGGGTTGACGGCACACCCGCGGTGGCTGGAGTCGAAGCTGGTGAGACGGGTGTTGCCGGTGCAGTCGGACTTGATACGCCAGATGTTGACAATGGACCCCGAACCCTTCTGGTAGGCAATCTGCTTTCCGCTGCCGGCGTAGTCCGGATGAAAACAGTCGGCGGTCGAGGCGGTCAGTCTGGTTACCTTCTCGGTGCGCGTATCGCAAACGTAGAGGTCATGGTAGCCGGAACAGGACCTTACCGATACCACCGCCTTCTTGCCGTCGGGGGAGATATCGCCGGACCAGCCGTCGGTTATGTACTCCTGGCCGCTTCCATCGCTGTTCATCAGCCATATCTGCCGGTCTTCCCCCCCGCCTCGGGTGAACAATATCTTCTTGCCGTCGGGAGTCCAGCGGCCGTAGTCGTCATCAGTATGGTTCGAGGTCAACTGCCGGACCTGGGTGCCATCCGTGTGCATGACATACAGTTCCATGTCTCCGCCCTTGTCGGAGGAGAAGAGGATCAGGTGCTGGATCCCGGCGGCGTGGTAATCTCCGGTGAAGCCGCAGAGCAGGGCGACAAGACACAGTAACGGCAACAAGTGCGGGATGTGGCGCCTCGGGGGCGTGACTGGCCTCATGGAAGACACCTCTCGGAGAAATTAGCAGAAGGTTAGCAGTTAAGTAAGACAAGCGTCAAGGGATAGTGTGTCCGGTGGCGGCGCCAGGGGGTTAGCTGAATTATGAGGTAGGAGTGGCGAGGCGGAAGTCCGCGAAAACACTTGACGGTTTGTTTCCTGGCAATATAAAGTTTTCGGGAAGCTGTGGGGGGTACACGTTCTTCGTCTCGGGAGAAATGCCAAATGAAAAGGTCTGTCCAGTTGGGCGCGGTCTTGCTGGCCGTGCTGTTCCTGTCCTCGTGCCAGCTCGCCGCGTTCATCATCAAGCTTCCCAAGCCAGTAGGTGATCTCAGCAAGGCGGAGGTCATCGAGAAGTATTTCAAAAATCGTGACGACATCGATCCCGTGGAAGGGGTGTGGGCCTGGCCGGAAAACGACTATGAAATCGCCATATTGAAGAATACTTCTGGGCTGTATCCAGATTATGATTACGTTGGCGTGGTTACGTCATCTAAGATGCTGGGGTGGCAAAGAGGCGAAACGAAAATACTTCTCAAAAAGACGGCCACCTCCGATATTTACACGTTGAGGTATTTTCAGTTCAACAAGATATCACATGATTCTATGTTTAATTTACCTTTCTATGACCGCAATATCGCGATAGTATGGGTCCCTTGGCGCGATAACTTGGGAAAACGTATTGGGGATCAACGATTAACGATAGTACGCACCTATCGTCCCGGAGATGCCCAGGGCGGCGGCGGAGGCGGGGGTGGCACGGGCACCGGCACCGGGTTCTTCATCACGCAAGATGTAATCGTCACGAACCACCATGTAGTGGCGAAGGCAAAGAAAATCAGTATCAGCTGGAATGGGCAGGAACTGCCCGCCACCGTGCTGACCAAAGACGAAAGCAATGACCTAGCCTTGCTGCGGGTTTCTTTCCCCACGAAAGACCAGAATGGGAATCCGGCTCCGCCTCAGGTACGTCCACTACCTTTCGGTGAGGTGGGCCTGGTCAAGGAAGGACAGAAGGCATATGCCATAGGATTCCCGGTTGCCGACGAGATGGGGATGAGTGCCAAGATCAGCGAAGGGATAATAAACAGCCTGTGCGGCATGCACGACGACCCCAGGTTGTGGCAGATGAGCGTGCCCATACAACCGGGGAACAGCGGCAGCCCTTTGTTTAATGCCAAAGGGCAGGTGATAGGGATTGTCACATCCACTTTCAACAACGAGTACCTGGTCTTGAGAACAGGGGTCGTTCCGCAGAACGTCAACTATGCGGTTAAAATTAATTACCTGAAGAACCTTCTCACACTGGCGCACGTGGATGGTGCTTCCCCCCAGCCATTGAGTACCAAGGATCTGGACGCGGCGCAGCTCATGGATCTGGCCAGGGGGTCCGTCGTGCTGGTGAAGTCCAACTTCTGAGGCACATATAGTGGGAGGCAAGATGGTCTCGGGCG
>JAZDOA010000173.1:0-2104 GCA_043799175.1 Pseudomonadota bacterium
CAAAGAAGGTAGAGAACCGCATGTACGCCTTGGCCCTTTACTTTATGCACTACAACTTCGCCCGAGTTCACAAAAGCCCGCGCAATCCCTATGACAGGACACCGGCAACGGCGGCTGGACTGACTAACCACATCTGGACAGTCGGCGAGATCGTCGCCCTGCTGGACAAATCAAATTGACACACTACCCAAAGGGGGAACCTGCGGCCCGCTCAACAGATGCGGGGGAACTGCTCCCCGCTCAGCATGTCGACGACCCTTGTGCCGCCAACCCGGGTCTTCATTAACACCCTGCCTCCCGGCTCAGGCAAGACCTCGCCGATAACCACAGCCCGCTGGCCGTAGGCCGTCTTCTTCATGGCGTCTACAACCTTCGGGGCGTCGTCCGCAGGGACAAGGGCAATGACCTTGCCTTCGTTGGCGATATACAGGGGATCATAGCCGAGAATCTCGCACGCGGCGGACACCTCTTCGTCTATGGGTACTCTGTCTTCATAGATACGGATTGCCACCCCTGACTGCCTGGCTATCTCGACAAGAGTGGTGGCCAGACCGCCGCGAGTGGGGTCCCTGAGAGCGTGTATCCTCGGAGAGGCAGCGAGCATTGCCGAAACGAGGTGGTTCAGCGGAGCGACGTCACTCTTGACCGTCCCGGCAAAACCCATCTGCTCCCGCTCCAGGAGTACGGAGATGCCGTGGTTGCCTATAGGGCCGGATAGGATGACCGCGTCGCCCGGCCGGGCATTACTTCCGGAGATGCTCCTCCCAGCGGGGACCAGGCCGACCCCCGCAGTATTGATGAATAGGCCATCGGCAGCGCCTCGCTCGACGACCTTGGTATCGCCCGTGACGACCTTGACCTTCGCCTCGGCCACCGCCCTCTTCATGGAACGAACGACCCGGCGCAGGGTGCTGAGCATGAATCCTTCCTCGAGGATAAATGCGACGGAGAGGTATTGTGGATTCGCGCCAACCATCGCCAGGTCGTTGACTGTGCCGCACACCGCAAGCCGGCCGATGTCCCCGCCCGGCCAGAAAAGCGGCCTGACCACGTAGGAATCGGTGGTGAAAGCGATCCTGGCGCCGCCTTTAGCTCCGGACCCGCGTTTCCCCCTGGCGACGCCTATCGAGCAGACAGCCGAATCGTCCAGCGCTCTCAGCGCCGCGTTGGACAGCGGGGGCAGGAAGAGCTTTTCGATCAATTGGTGGGTCAGCTTGCCACCCGAGCCATGGCCCAGCAACACACGCTCACTCGGCATCTCATCTCCTCCGCAGCGGCGGCGCATCTGGCGCCGTATTGTACAGGTACCAGGCGGAACAGGTGCCTTCGCTGGAGACCATGCACGGGCCGATGGGATGTTCAGGCGTGCACCCGACACCGAAAAGGCGGCACTGCTGAGGCGTGATCACTCCACGAAGCACCTCGCCGCACTGGCAGGCCGGTGACTCCCGGACCGGACCGGTGTGAATCTCGAAATGCCTCTCGGCCGCAAGGTCCTCGAATCCCTTGCCCAGCTTGAGGCCGCTTTCCGGGATGTTGCCCAGACCCCTCCATTCAGCGTCGCCGGCTTCGAATACCCTGGCCATTGTCTCCAGGGCCTTCGGGTTCCCTTCCGGCCGTACTACCCTGCGGTACTGGATATCCACCTCCGCCCTTCCTTCGCTCCTCATTTCCAGGAGCATGAGGATGGCGTGCAGGATATCCACCGGCTCGAAGCCCGCGACGACGCATGGTATTCCGTGAGACCGGGGTATGAACTCGTACGGGCGGGAGCCGATGATGGCGCTCACGTGGCCCGGGCAGAGGAACCCGTCTATATGGACCTCCCCGGAAGCCAGCAAGGCTTTCAAGGCTGGCGGAACAAGCTTGTGGGCGGAGAGAAAATGGTAGTTCTTCAGCCCAAGGCGCTGCGCTTCGAGTATGGATGCGGCGGTGGTCGGAGCGGTGGTCTCGAAACCTACGCCGAA
This sequence comes from Pseudomonadota bacterium, assembly GCA_043799175.1. GTDB lineage: Bacteria > Desulfobacterota > JAZDOA01 > JAZDOA01 > JAZDOA01 > JAZDOA01. Next base: position 1,968 of record JAZDOA010000173.1, read on the forward strand.
GAAGACCACTTCCTTGCGTGGGTTGTCGGCGGCCAGCTTGACGGCCTCCATCGCCGAATAGACTACCCTCACGTCGCCGCCCCCGGCCCTGACCTCAAAAAGGCTGGATCGGCTGCCAGGCACCTTCATCATGTCGC
>JAZDOA010000230.1:0-8717 GCA_043799175.1 Pseudomonadota bacterium
GAAGGTCAACCCCTACCTCAGACCGCTCTACGACGCGCTTCACGACATGATGGCCTTCGACAAGGCCTCCAAGCTGGTTCAGCGGGGGGTGATCGAGGTCGCCCCTCTGGCCTTCATGCGGGGCCGCACCCTGAACGACAGCTTCGTGATACTGGATGAAGCCCAGAACACCACCTCGGAGCAGATGAAGATGTTCTTGACTCGGCTTGGGTTTAGTTCCAAAGCAGTCATCACGGGCGACATCACCCAGATAGACCTGCCCGAGGGCAAGGTGTCGGGGTTGGTGGAGTCAGCGCAAATATTGGGCAATATCGCAGGGATTTCCTTCATTCGCTTCACCGAGCGCGACGTGGTCCGCCACCACTTGGTGCGCGAAATCATCAAGGCATACGATGAGCTTGAGGAGAGGAGAGGTCGCAAGCCGGCCATGACCGAGGATGACAGAGACGCCTAAGGATCCGGTGGCCGGGGTGGCGGCGGGGCCCAACGTGGCCAGGAGGTTCGGCCTGGAACTCCGGCGGCTGCTGGGCCACGAGGCGGTGCAGCGCTGGGCCATGCTGGCCGCGGTCAGCTTCACCATCTCCGTGCTGGCGTATCCTCGCCTGCTCAGTGGCGGACACGACTTCCACATCGGCGAGCAGGCCGGTCAGAGTGTCAGGGCGTCGCGGGATTTCCTGGTGGAGGACAAGCAGTCCACCGAGGTGCGGCGGGAGGCCGCGGCCGAGGCGGTGCCACCGGTCTATGATCTCGACGAAGAGGCCCTGGCGCTGGCGATTCGCAGACTGAACTCCGCCATGCAGCGCGACCGCCGGATGGAACGCGAGGTCTCGGCGCCGGGTTTGGCCCACGCCGAGCGCACCGAATTCGAGCGGCTCTTCGGCTCTCCGCTGGAGGCGCAGACCTTCCAGGCCTTGCGCGAGAGCAGGTTCAGCCCAGAGCTGGAGCGGCTGGCCATTACCCTGGCCTCGAGGGTAATGGTGGGAGGGGTGGGCAAGATCCGGCACCAGCAGCCCATCATTGTCCGCGAGGTCGTGGCGGGGCAGGAGCGCCAGATAGACGACCCCTCGGTCCTGCCGGACCTGAAGGCCGCCAGGCTCCTCACCGAGCAGGCCGCCCAGATGCTGCGAGGCCCTCTTCCCGACGGGCAGGTTGCCGCGGCGGCGGAACTGGCCAAGGGCTTGTTGATCACCAACCTTGGCTTCAACAAGGCCGAAACCGAGTTGCGCCGCGTCCAGGCTCGGGTGAGGGTGCGGCCTGTGTTCTTCCAGGTCAAGAAGGGGGAAATAATAGTCCGCGAGGGCGAGAAGGTGCGGCCCGAAGACCTGCTGAAGCTGAGCGCCGAGCAGCAGGGCAAGGGCTCCGTGGGTCCGGAAATGGTCCTGGGAGTGGGCCTGCTGCTGGCCATTTTCCTGGCACTGACCTACTACATAGCCAACCTCCACGGGCGGCGGGAGCCCCTGGCCGGCAACAAAGACCTGCTGCTGCTGTGCGTGGTCTTGCTGCTGGTCTTTCTTGGCGCCAAGGCCGCCTTGTTCATCGGTGAGGCCCTGGGGCGCGCCTACCCCTGGCTGCAAACGCGCGCGGTGGTCTACGCCATGCCGGTGTCGGCGGGGGCGATGCTGGTGGCCTTGTTCCTGTCGCTGCGGCAGGCGCTCTTCTTCTGTCTGGCTACCTCGGTCACCGTGGCCATGCTGGTGGAAGGCCAGCTTGACGCCTTCCTCTATTTCTTCCTCGGTTCACTGGTGGCGGCCAGCAGCGTTAGCAAGGTGCGGGAGCGGCCGGCGCTGGTGAGGGCGGGTTTGGTGGTGGGGGTGACCAACATCCTGGTGGTCGCCGCCCTGGCCATGAGCAGCGGGACCTTCTTTACCATCCAGGGTCCGGTGGAGGCGGCGGCGGGCCTGCTGGGTGGGCTCGCGGCCGGGATCATCGTCATCGGGCTTACGCCGGTGGTGGAAATGGCCTTTCACTACGTCACGGACATGCGCCTGCAGGAGCTGATCAATCTCGACCAGCCCCTGCTGCGCGATCTGACGGTGGCCGCCCCCGGCACGTATCACCACAGCGTGGTGGTGAGCAACATGGTGGAGGCGGCGGCGGACTCCGTCGGCGCCAACGGCCTGGTGGCCAAGGTAAGCGCCTATTATCACGACATCGGCAAGACCAGGAAGCCGCAGTTCTTCATTGAAAACCAGGAGGAAGGCACCAATCGCCACGAGAAGCTCACCCCCTCGATGAGCGCCCTGATTATAGCCGCGCACGTGAAGGACGGGGTGGAAATGGCCGCGGCCAAGGGGTTGGACAAGCGCATAATCGACATCATCCGCCAGCATCATGGCACGGCACTCATCAGCTTCTTCTATCAGAAGGCCAAGACCCTCAAGGGCGACGCCAACGTCAGCGAGGCCGAGTATCGCTACCCCGGCCCCAAACCGCAGACCAAGGAGGCGGGGCTGGTAATGCTGGCCGATGCCGTTGAGGCGGCCTGCCGTACCCTGCCGGACCCGACCCCGGACCGCATTCAGGGCCTGGTGCAGCGGGTCATCAACGGCATCTTCTGCGACGGCCAGATGGACGAGAGCGAACTGACCCTGCGCGACCTTCACAGCATCGCGGCCAGCTTCAACAAGACCCTGGGCGCCATGTATCATCAGCGGGTGGAGTATCCAGATGCCGAGCGGGCCAAGAAAAATGGTGAGGCTGAGGGTGGCGAACGAGCAAGGAACGGTGAAGATCAACCAGGCGCGTCTGCGGAGAAAGACCGGCAGAATATTAGACGCCTTGGGCTGTCCTGAGGGTGAACTCAGTCTCGTGTTGACCGACGACGACGGCATCTCCCGTCTCAACCGGGATTATCTGGGCCGCGTCGGGCCGACCAACGTAATATCATTCCCCATGCGGGAAGGCGAATTCGCGGACCCCCAGGACTCCCTTCTGGGAGACGTGGTCATCTCGGTGGAGACGGCGGCCAGGGAGGCCGCCGGCGCGGGGCTGGAGTTCATGGAGTGTTTTGACCGCCTGCTCATCCACGGTATACTACACCTTTTTGGCTACGACCACGAGCGGCCGGGCAGCGACGCCACGGCCATGGAGGCGAGGGAGTCGGAACTGATGTCGCTGCTTACCCTCGACTCAGGAGACTAGCAGGGTGCGGAAAAACCCGTTTTGGACAGGCTGTTCAGAAACGCCTAGATGCTAGGCGCGTGAAATCCCGAGGAAGGAGGCGTACATAAAAGTACGCCGCACTGACGCGGGATGAGCGCAACGCCGCAGATGGGCGTTTATCAACAGCCTGTTGGGAGGTTAAGGTTGGCAAAGCTCGCTGTCAACGTAGATCACGTCGCAACCGTCCGGCAGGTCAGGGGCGGCAAGGAGCCGGACCCGGTGCTGGCCGGGCTGCTGGCCGAGCAATCCGGCGCCGAGGGGGTGGTGGTACACCTGCGAGGCGACCGCCGGCATATCCAGGAGCGGGACGTCAGACTGCTGCGCCAGGTGGTGAAGACCATGCTCATTCTGGAGATGGCCGCCACCCCGGAGATGCTCGACACCGCGCTCTCGGTGTGTCCCGACGTCGTCACCCTGGTGCCCGAGAAGTTCGGCGAGGTGACCACCGAGGGTGGGTTGAAGCTGGCCGTCGAAGGCGGGAGCGTGGCCGCGGCGATCCGCCAATTGAAAGGGGCGGCCATAGGCTGCACCCTCTTCGTGAACCCCGACGAGCAGTCCATCCGAACGGCCAGGGAGGTCGGTGCCGACGCGGTGGAGATCCACACCGGCTTTTACGCCGAGGCGGCCCCTGGCGCGGAACGAATGGGGGAGCTGGAGAAGGTCGTCAGGGCCGTCAGGCTGGCGGTCTCCCTCGGCCTTGGGGCCAACGTGGGGCACGGCATAGGCTATCATAACGTGGGGCCGCTGGCCGAAATGACCGAGATCAGGGAGTACAGCATAGGCCACAGCATAGTGGCCCGGGCCGTCTTCGTGGGTTTTCCCCAGGCCGTGCGGGAGATGGTCGCCCTCATCAAGGGCGGGTGGCAATGATCCTCGGCCTCGGGGTGGACCTGGTCCGCGTGAGCCGCATAGAGCGGGCCGTGGCCAGATTCGGCGAACGCTTCTTCGACCACATCCTTGGCCCCGAGGAGCGCCGCCACCTGAACGAACGGCGCGGCGGGCGCCTGGGGGAGTGGGTCGCGGCGCGCTTTGCCGCCAAGGAGGCCTTCATGAAGGCGGTGGGCCTGGGGCTCACCAAAGGGTTGTCCTGGCGGGACATAGAAGTCATTCCCGACGGCTTGGGAAAGCCCTGCCTCCGGCTCTCGGGGCGTGCCGCCGAGTTGTGCCGGGAGCGGGGAGCGCTGGCGCTGGTCAGCCTCGCTCACGAGGCGGGGTTGGCCATGGCAACCGTCATACTGGATGGTACCCCACGGTGAAGCTGGTGTCCTCGGAGCAGATGCGCTCCATAGACAGGCGGGCCATCGAGGAGCATGGAATCTCCGGCATCTGCCTGATGGAGAATGCTGGCCGCTGCGTGCTCGAGGCCATGGAGCGTTTTCTGCCGGGCCTTGCGGGCCGCAGCTTCGGGGTGGTGTGTGGGCGCGGCAACAACGGGGGGGACGGGCTGGTCGTGGCCAGGCTGCTGCACGGCCGAGAACTCTCTGTGGTCTGCGTGGTGTTGGCGGTCCCGGAGTCCCTGGAGGGCGATTCCGCCACCAGCCTGCGGCGGGCCGAGAACGCCGGGCTGAAGGTGGCCTTCGCCCCTGATTCCGCTGCCTTTGCCCCGCTGAAATGGCAATTGGCCGACTGCCGGGTAATTATCGACGCCATTCTGGGCACCGGCCTGTCCCGTGAGGTGAGGGGGCTGGCCCGAGAGGTGATCGACTTCCTGGGGGGCCTTGACAGCACCTTGATTTCGGTGGATATTCCCTCCGGTCTCAGCGCCGATACCGGCCGCGCGCGGGGGGCGGCCCTGAGGGCCGCCCTTACCGTCACCTTCGGGTGTCCCAAGGTCGGTCAGGTGGTCTACCCTGGGGCGGGCATGGTAGGCACCCTGGAGGTCGCCGACATCGGCATACCACCCGCGGCGGTGGAGGCCGAAGGCGCGCGGGGGCATCTGCTCGACGCCCAGGCGGCCCGCGCCCTGCTAAAACCCAGGCCCGCCACCGGTCATAAGGGGACCTTCGGTCACGTCCTGATAGTCGGCGGGGCCAAAGGCAAGACGGGGGCTGCCGCGCTTTGCTCTCAGGCCGCGGCCAGGAGCGGGGTGGGGCTGGTCACCCTGGCGGTGCCCGAGGCCCTGAACCCCATTCTGGAAGTCAAGCTGACCGAGGCCATGACCGAGCCGCTGCCGGACTCGCCCCAGGAGGCGCTGGAGGTCCTGAACCGGCTCATCGGCCGGTCGAAGGCGGTGGCCCTGGGGCCGGGTTGGGACACCGCGCCGGGGTCGGCCGAGGTGGTGCGCGGTCTGGTTCGGGACTGTCCTCTTCCCATGGTAATAGACGCCGGGGGGCTGAGCTGCCTGGCGGAGGATCTGGCCGTGCTGGATGCCGCCGCCGCCCCGCGGGTCATAACGCCTCATCCGGGCGAGATGGGGCGGCTGTGCCGCTGCTCCAGCGCCGACGTCCAGGCTGATCGTACCGCCCATGCCCGGGCCTTCGCGGCCGAGCACCACGCGGTGGTGGTGCTCAAGGGTGCCCGCACGGTCGTGGCGGTGCCCGACGGTCGCTACTGGATTAACCCCACCGGTTCCGTGGCCATGGCCCCCGGAGGCATGGGCGACGTCCTGACGGGGCTGCTGGGCGGCCTGCTGGCTCAGGGATACGGCCCCCTGGAGGCGGCGCTGCTGGCCACCCATTGGCACGGGCTGGCGGGGGAGATGGCCGCCGAGCGGTTGGCGGAGGTGGGGGTGCTGGCCTCGGACGTCATAGAGACCTTGCCGGCCGCCTGGCGTCGCCTGGCGCGAGCCGCGCCGGGCTATCCCGCGCCCCTGGAACAGCACATTGATACTTGAGCCTGCGATGAGGGGCGCGCCTGCACGCTGAGGCTGTGGGCCTGTCGCCTGATGGTATTGCCTGATGCACCTGCTGCTCGAAGACGAGGCCGCCACCGAGCGTCTGGGCGAGGCCTGCGGCCGGCTGGCCGAGCCGGGAGACGTCATTGCCCTGGTGGGAGACCTCGGCAGCGGCAAGACGACTTTCGTGAGGGGTCTGGCCAGAGGGCTCGAGGTGCCGCCCGAGGTGGCGGTGGCCAGCCCTACCTTCACCCTGGTGAACGAATATTCAGGCAGGCTGTCGCTGTATCATCTTGACCTCTACCGGGTGGGTCGGGAAGGGCAGGCGGGATTGGGCCTCGATGAGTACCTCTACGGCGACGGCGTTGCGGCCGTGGAGTGGGCGGAGCGGCTGGCGGAGATGCCGCCGGTGAGGCTCGAAATCCGCCTCGGCCACTTTCCGCCCGATACCGGAGAACACCGGCTGGCCGAGATGGTTCCTTTTGGGGAGCGCGGCGTGAGATTGGTGGAGGGGTTGGCCGGAATGTCGCGAGACCTGGTCGCGCCCGAGGGGCTGGAAGAATAAGCGAAATTGGAGGCCATAGACATGGCTCTGGTTGTCCAGAAGTATGGTGGCACTTCAGTTGGAGATGTAGACCGCATCCGCAACGTGGCCGCGCGGGTCATCAAGGCCAGGGAGGCCGGCAACAAGATGGTCGTGGTGCTGTCCGCCATGGCCGGGGAGACCGACAAGCTGCTCTCTTTGGCCCGCAAGGTGACGGAGCGGCCCGACGACAGGGAGATGGACGTCTTGATCTCCACGGGGGAACAGGTCAGCATCGCCCTCTTCGCGATGATGATCAAGGCCCTGGGGCACGACGCCTGCTCCTTCCTGGGGCATCAGGTACGCATCAGGACCGACAACGCCTACGGCCGGGCCAGGATAGCCGACATAGACACCGAGGCCATAATGAACTGCCTGAACCAGGGGCGGGTGGCGGTGGTGGCCGGCTTCCAGGGCGCCGATGACACCGGCAGCATAACCACCTTGGGCCGGGGTGGCTCGGATACCACGGCGGTGGCGCTGGCGGCGGCCCTCAAGGCGGACGTCTGCGAGATTTATACGGACGTCGATGGGGTCTATACCACCGATCCGAACATCGTCCGCGACGCCAGGAAGCTGCCCAGAATCTCCTATGACGAGATGCTGGAGATGGCCAGCCTCGGAGCCAAGGTGCTCCAGATACGCTCCGTGGAGTTCGCCAAGAAATATGACGTGCCCATCCACGTAAGGTCGTCGTTTACGGAGGATGAAGGCACCATGGTCGTAAGGGAGGATGAAGGCATGGAAAAGGTGGCGGTTTCCGGAGTCACCTACAGCAAGGACGTAGGTCGCATCACCATCATGAAGGTGCCGGACCGGCCGGGCATCGCGGCCAAGGTTTTTGAGCCGTTGGCCAGGGCGGGGGTGGTGGTAGATATGATCATCCAGAATACCGGCGCCGACGGCCTGACCGATCTGACCTTTACCGTCTCCAGGGGGGATTTCTCCAGGGCCATGGAGTCGGCCGGAGCGGTCGCGCGCCGGTTGGGCGGCCAGAGGGTGTTGGGGGATAGCAGCCTGGCCAAGGTGAGCATCGTGGGCGTCGGGATGCGCTCTCACGCCGGGGTGGCCAGCAAGATGTTCGATGCCCTGGCCGCCGAAGGGATCAACATCATCATGATAACCACCTCGGAGATCAAGGTCTCCTGTGTGGTCGAGGAGAAGTACACCGAGCTCGCGGTACGAGTTCTGCATCAGGCCTTTGAATTGAATAAGGTTCCTCAGGAAGAGACCCTGATCTGAGCGGGCGGGCCGGCCATATCTCGGACGGACGGGCGGAAGAAAAATGACGGCGGCAAACAAACCCAGGCGGGTAGAGATCTACGACACCACCTTGCGGGACGGCACCCAGGCGGAGGACTTCAGCCTCTCCCTGGAAGACAAGATACGCATCACCCGCAAGCTCGATGACCTGGGCGTAGACTACGTCGAGGGCGGCTGGCCGGGGTCAAACCCGAAAGACATCAAGTATTTCAAGGAAATACGCAACTACGAGCTCTCCCACGCCAAGATAGCCGCCTTCGCGGCCACCCACGGCGCCCGCTTTGAGCCGGACAACGACCCCAGCCTCCAGGCAATTATGGAGTGCCAGGCCCCCGTGGCCACGATCTTCGGCAAATGCTGGGACATCCACGTGCGCGACGCCCTGCGCATCAGCCTCGAGCGCAACCTGGAGCTCATCCGCAACACCTTGGCCTATCTGCGCCCCAGCGTGGAAAAGCTCTTCTTCGACGCCGAGCATTTCTTCGACGGGTTCAAGGCCGACCGGGCCTTCGCGCTTCAGGCCCTCAAGGCGGCCTTGGGCGCGGGGGCGGACTGCATCGTCCTCTGCGACACCAACGGCGGCACCCTCCCCCTGGAGCTGGCCGAAATCATCAAGGCCGTGCAGAAGAAGTTCACCGGCATCAACCTGGGCATCCACTGCCATAATGACGCCGAGGTGGCCGTGGCCAACTCCATCGTGGCGGTCTCACTGGGAGTCAATCAGGTTCAGGGCACCATCAACGGCTTCGGGGAGCGCTGCGGCAACGCCAACCTCTGCTCCATCATCCCCAACATCAAGCTGAAGCTGGGGATAGACTGCCTCAGCAAGGCCCAGCTCTCCCGGCTCACCGAGGTATCCCGCTATGTCAGTGAGAT
>JAZDOA010000192.1:0-2182 GCA_043799175.1 Pseudomonadota bacterium
CCGACAGCTACCACCTCCATCTCTTCCAGCACCTGGACGCGGAGTGTCACCTCGCTGATAAGCCCGGTCGTACCCTCGGCGTCCGAGATAAGGTCAAGCCGTGTCCCGCTGAACTCCCGGACCTCGCCGCCGGGCATGACGACGCGGGCACTGACAACGTTATCGCGGAACCAGCCCGCCTCGTAAGATCCGATGCCGGCGCCCCCCTGTGCCAGCCACCCCCCGACGGTCGCCGCCGGATAGCTCGATGGGTAGAGTCGAAGGGTCAGGCCCTGCTTCATTAGCTCCCTATCCAGCTTTTCCCACACAACCCCGGCCTGCACCGTGGCCGTCATCGCTTCAGAGTCAATATGCTGGACCTTGTTCATCCGGTAGAAATCTACGACCACCCCTCCCCGAACGGGAAGTACGCCGCCGTAGCCGGATGTTGCCTTACCGCGGGGAGTCAGCGGGATATCATGTTCTGCCCCCCAGCGCGCCAGGTCAACAAGCTCTGCCTCGGATTCCGGCTGCACCACCGCCCCCGGCACAGTCTTGCCCACCATGGGCTTGATGAGTCCGGGCATCGCGGCAATATCATGCCCGTAGAGCTTTCTCTCCGTCTCGCGGAAGGTCACCCGCGGGCCAAATTCTTGTTCAAGGTAGGACCGGTGCTCGGTATTCAGTTTCCCCATCGTCGTCTCCTTGTCCTGGAGAATACCAGGCTTTTATGTTTGCTGCGTTGAGGCTAAGAAAAGGCCGGCTGCGTTTCACATCAGGCCGGCCAGACTGTTGTTTTTGCGAACCTGGTCGATAATGACCCCGCGCACGAGATCACAGGCCTCGGCGATCTTGGTACTGACCAGGCTGTAGTAGACGGTGTTACCGTCCCTGCGGGGAACAATGATTCCCGTCCGGCGCAGCACGGCAAGATGCTGAGAAGCATTTGACTGCTTGAGGCCCAGTATCTCGGCCAGTTCGCTGACCGACTTCTCCCCTTCCCGCAATTCGTGGATAATGCGAAGACGCTTAGGGTCGGAGAGGGACTTGCAGAGCTCGGCCTGAAGGTTGAAGACCTCGATCTGGATGGCATCGTTCGATGTGTCTGGCAAAGTCAGCTCCTCGTATTGTCACATGCGTATATAGTAATATACTAATATATACTCGGCCATTTGTCAAGAACGGGCTTGACTGGCCCGCCGCAAGGGTGTTAGACTCACTCAAGCTACATCCGGCGTTTTCTCTGTATCTGACCGAAACAGAAAGGGGGCAGCGGGTATGGATTTTGAGCTTCATTACTCCGAGGAGCAGGAGGAATTCCGCAAGGAAGTGCGGGCCTGGATTGATGCCAACGCGCCGCCAAACCTGGAGCAACCCGAAGACCCTGAGAACATCACCAACGAGCTTTACCAGCAGGCCCGTGAGTTCCGCCGCAAGCTGGGTGCCAGGGGTTGGCTGGTACCGACCTTCCCCAGGGAGTACGGGGGCGGCGGTCTTGACGTGGGCCGCGCCATCGTCATTGCTGAAGAGCTGGCGGAAAGGGACGCAGATATCCCCCGCCTTCTGGGGGATAACGGTGTCAGCCTTTTCATTCCCGCGATCATGGTCTGGGGGACGGAGGAGCAGAAGAAGCGTTTCCTGCCCGCGATGTGCGGGGGGCAAGCCATTACCTGGCAGGGTTACACCGAGCCCGAGGCAGGCTCAGACCTGGCCTCGCTGAAGACCAGGGCCGCCCGAGACGGCGACGAATACGTCATTAACGGAGAAAAGATATTTATCGGCTCTTCGTTCGATTACGACTTCATCTTCACCCTCGCCATCACCGACCCCAAGGCCCCCCGTCACCACAACATCGGCGCCTTCATGGTCCCGGCTGGTACTCCCGGCATCAAGGTTATTGACCTCGACCTTTTCGCCGAGGCGGGCCAGCCCGGTAAACGCCACGTCTTCTACGAGGCCGTCCGCGTGCCGGCGACACACCTCATCGGTGGCGAGACCGATGGCTGGCAGGTCACCCAGTCCGTCCTGGAGGTCGAGCACGGGGGAGGAGGCGCCGTTGTCACGCGGCACAGGCTGCTCGAACGCGTGCTGGAGTACTGCAAGGAGACGCAACATAACGGCAGGCCCTTAAGCCAGGACCCCGGAGTCCGGCGGGAGATCGTGAACATCTACGTGCAGAGCGAAATCGGCAGGCTCTGGGGAA
>JAZDOA010000012.1:0-2076 GCA_043799175.1 Pseudomonadota bacterium
GAACCGGCGGTCATCTGGCCGTACATCATCAGCCCGGCGTCCTCCAGCTTGCGGAAATGCTCCCATGTGGACCATTTCGGGACAAGATTGGAGTTGGCCATGAGCACGCGGGGCGAATCCTTCCTCGTCCTGAAGACGCCCACGGGCTTGCCCGACTGTATCAGCAGTGTCTCGTCGTCCCCGAGCCTCCTAAGCTCCCTGACGATGGCGCGGAAGCAGTCCCAGTTCCGCGCGGCCCTTCCGGTCCCGCCGTAGACGATGAGCTCGTCGGGTCTTTCGGCGTTCTCGAGGTTGTTGCAGAGCATGCGCAGCATCGCCTCCTGCCTCCACCCTTTGCAGGAGATCCTATTTCCTCTGGGCGCCTTGATTGGCCTTGCGGGGGGCTTGCCGACGTCGACCATGTTGTTGCCTCGCCGCCGCTGGATAGGCCACGGCCGTATATTGAGCTTGCCCGAAACGCTTTTGTGCGCGGAATGGGTGAAGATATGCGGTGGAAGGATGATAGTGGCGGATGTGAGCGTCGTCCCGCTCGGAGCGGGCACAAGCGTGAGCGGTCTGGTAAAAAAGGCGGTGAGGGCGCTGGACGGTTCGGGCCTGATGGTCCTGCACGGTCCGATGTCCACATCGCTGGAGGCCCCCGGCCTCGATGAGCTCTTCGCCGCCGTCAGATCGGCGCACGAGGCCGTATTCGCCGCAGGGGCCAGGCGTGTCGTCACCACCGTCAAGATAGACGACCGCCGGGACAAGGCGCACAGCATGGCCTCGAAGATGGACGCTGTGAAATAGGTAAACGAGGCAGTTGGCAGTAGGCAGTAGGCAGTCGGGTGACGACGCACCGTCGTCGTATCGTCCCGACTGCCGACTTCCATCCCGACTGCCGATTGCCGTCCCGACTGCCCATTGCCGACTGCCGTCCCTACTGCCAACTGCCTACTGCCGACTGCCACCGTATCACCGATTATCCAGCCCCCCGCAATCCTTTTGTCTTCAAAAGCGCTAATAGCTGCAAGTGAATCCGATGCATGGCGATCCAAAAGGGCGCAAACGGTCTTTGATGTTGCTTGTCGGGGCGCTCATCCTCATCGCTTCGGCCGCGCCCTGCATACCGGCGGAACCCGGGGCCCACGGTAATCTGTCGATGAGGGCACCGGCCGCCCGGGCGGATGATGCGCCTCCATGGGCGATTGGCTGCAGCTGGACATGGACCGCCGACCAGGCCGTCGACTTCTGCATCACCGCGGCGTTCACCATCAAGATAAATCATGTGACAGGCACCATCACCGACGAGTTGATGGAGACGACCGTATACAATCACACTCCGGTCTTCCGGGTCGAGGGAAGCTATCTGGAATCGCTCAAGGGATACATCATCGTGGACCCCCTCCCGCCGCAATCGGTGACGATACCGATCGTGGGCAATACCACGGTCTATTACAGGATCCCCGACCTGGCGCCCGTGCGGCAGATGGGGCACTTCAACATCAACCTGGGCGGGTTCGGCTCCGCCACATTCGATTCCATCACCGACTTCTCCCCTCCGCTGGAAGAGTACCGCTTCCCCCTTGACCTGGGCAAGAGTTGGGCCGCGGCCTCCGACCTCACGGTCTGGAACAAGATGACCGGCTCCACCGGCGCCTACGAGACCACCACCTACCAGAGCATGGCCTGCAACATCTCGACGAAGGGGGCCATGGAGGATGTGAACGTCCCCGCCGGAAAATTCCCGTCATACAATATTACATTGGACGGAACGGTCATCTCGGGAGGCAACAGCCAGCCGTTCACCAGCTCATTGCTCTACTCTCCCGCGGTCACCAACCTTCCGTTGCGCAGGGAGGAGCCCCTCGCCGGCCTGACCGTGTTCTTCGGCCTCTCATCATATTCGCTCAACCACGCGCCCTCGGTGGCCGAACCCGTCACGAATGTCAACTTCCCCGAGGACACGGTGGGCTCGCTGGACCTCGGGACGATATTCTCCGACCCGGACGCCGGGGACCAATTGAGCTACGCCGCCGAGAACATGTCCAATCTGTCGGTGAAGGTGGATTCGGCGGGCCGCGTCCTTTTCACTCCCCC
>JAZDOA010000053.1:0-8978 GCA_043799175.1 Pseudomonadota bacterium
CCGTCCCCGGCCTCAGCAGCAGGCAGCCCTCGAAGGCCCCGATACCACCGCTATCGTACAGCACGGGAACACCCAACCGGCCCAGCGCCTCCCGCACCACGGTCTCCTCTCCGGCCCGCCCCGGCCAGGCCATGCGCGAGACGATGGCCCCCCGGCTGTGCACCACCGCGATATCGTGGAGGTAGGCCAGGTTGGGCAGACGGCGCATCAGATCCCGGTGCTCGACGACGTAATCCGAGAGCCGCAGCACCTTGACCCCCAGTGACCGCAGCAGGTCGGCGTACCGCTCCTGTTCCTCGGTGTAGGCGGCGGCGTCGGGCACGGAGTCGAACAGGTAATGGCGCCGGGTCGCCTCTGTTATGAGAGAGAGTTGGGCGGTCGAGAGGACGTGCAGCAAGACGTGGGTGAGGCGGCCGAAGGACTCGCAGCCGTAAGGGACCATCTTAGGAATTCCCGCCGCGATCCGCCACTCGCAGAAGTAACAGGGCAAAGGCCGCATCCTCGGATGCCGCGCGGGAGCGGACTTCCAGTCCGTGGCGGGCGACCAGTTCCTCGACGGCCGAGGCGACGTATTTGTAGGTAAAGCCCAGCCTCAGCTCGGTGCCGGCCTCGAGCACCACCACCTCCGACCCGCAACGCACCCGTGCCTTTTCCTTTATGAGTATCGCCTTCCTGGTGCGCCAGCCCAGCCCGGCGCTGGGAACGACCTCCATGAAGAAGTCGCAGGCCTCGGGGCTCAGACCCCGCTCCACCAGGGGACCGAGGTTGAAGTCGCGATTCATCTGGCAATTGTAGCGGGGCATGACCTCCGCCTCGGCGGCCTCGTGGTCTTCCGGGACGAGATGAAAATCGAGCAGCAGGTGGTCTTCGGGGCCGAGCTGGGCCCGGAGCAGGGGCAGCAGCCAGTCCGGCTCATGGTTACAGAAGGAGTTGCCGAGCATGCACAACAGCATGGGGGTGCCGAAGTATTTTCCGGCAAACCCGCTCAGAACCTCCACCGGCGCCACTAGGCCGCAGCCGCCCCAGGCGACATCGGCCGCGGCGGCCAAGGCCATGTCCACCAGCTCGGCGCTGACGTCAATCGGGAAGTAGCGCGGCCTTCCTCCCCGCTCCACCAGGGCATCGAGGATGAGGCGTTCCTTGCGCCCGGAGCCGGCCCCCAGGCTGACCACGTCGCAACAGGCATGCAGACCGGAGGCAAAGTCCTCGACGTGCCGCCCAAGCAGGTCCTCCAGCCGCGCGGCGATGTCGAACCGGGGGGATTCGGCCAACCGCAGCCATCTGGCCGCGCCCGAAGCGCCAAGGTACATAAAGTGGTCAGGCAGCTCGGCGCGCCTCAAGTGCTCGGCAAGCTGGTGTTCCAACCTATCGCGACTGACAATTTCGATCTTCTTCATGGGCCGCCACCTTTGGCTGATGGCAAGAACTGGCTTGGCTCCTCAATCTCCGGGTAAGAATGCAGGTCGTCTGGGCGCCGATAGCCGGTGCGAATGCCGCGTCCTCGAGACTCACCGACCCACTCAACGTAGCGGTGCTACGCCTCGGGGTCGGCGAGTCCCTGCGGTGCGACCTCGCTTGGCTCTCGACGCCCAAGCGGTTCGACCCTTTTACCCCTTTCACCCATTGGGTGAAACCGTGAAGTGACCGTTAAGCCAGTCACTTCGCTCTCCTAAAGTACTAAATTGCACCTATATAAATCTTAGCCGGAGATTAGGGTGGCTATGCTTGTGGTCAACTGGGTTTTTTGAAGCACAGAGAGTAGCTGGAACGCAGGGCGGCCAAGGGGTCCAGCCCGGCGTTCACCCCTTCCGAATAGGCAAACCCCCGGCAGCCCAGACACTCCCCATTGTGCTCGCAACCCGCGCACTTGCCCTCCAGATGGCGGTCGATGTGGCGGACGTAGTCGAATAGCTCGCTGTGGTAGATCTCCCGCAGAGAACGGTGGCGGATATTATGAGGGTAGCGGCCGCCCTCGCGCAGATCCGGGTTCTCGTCGAACTTGGTGGGGGCGCAGGGGCGCACGTTACCCTCGACGGTCACATAGAGGCTATAAAGATGCTGGAGGCAGCCCGAGGCCGGCAGCGGGGTATAGGGCAGCCAGTCGAAACCGAACTCGCGGCGGTCGATCTCGAGCAGATGCTCTCTGTTGGCGCGAATCTCCTCGTCGCTGACGAGCTTGTCCGGAAGCTCCCGTTTGGCCCGCCCGGTGGGGGTGAGCACCTCCTGATTAAGGAAGATGTTCCTCTGGCGGCAGAACCTCCAGATGTCGGCCGTCTCGGCCAGGTTGTCCGAATTGGTCACCACCGAGACCCCCAGCCTCAGCCGCCGAGAATCGTCAACCTCGGCGAACCCCGCCTCCAGCAGGTTTTGCAGCCCCTGCCATATGCGGCCGAAAACCCCTGCCCGCCCGGCCAGGAAATCCTGCAACGCGGGCTGGAAGGAGTCGAGCTTGGTCATGACCGAGGCGTCGTGGTGGAGCAGAAAGGCCGCAAGCTCCGGGGTCATGGTCATGCCGTTGGTGAAAACCACCGGAATGAGCCCCAGGGAATGGGCGTATTCAACCAGCTCCCGGAACCGGGGATAGATAGTCGGCTCACCGCCGCCGATAATCACCACGGAGCGCGCCCCCATCTCCGCCGCCTCGGCCGTGACCCGCCGGAGGCTGTCAAAGTCCAGTTCAGCGGGCAGCGGCTCTCCGCTCTCGGCGTAACAATAGCGGCACCTGAGATTGCAGGCGCGACTGGTCTCCAGGCGCAGGGACAGCAGCCTCCCGGCGTCCCGCGCCCCGTAGGCCTCTTCAGGCTCGTAGGTGTATCCGACAAGGATGGGCGGCTTGCCCAGCCCGTTGCCTTTCCCCGGCATGCGGAGCTCTCCAGGCTGGCGCGGTCCTGGGTCTTATACCTCTGGGCCGAAAAAACAGACGGCGGCTACCCGACCATTCTACCAAGAGCGGACGGAGAAAGGCCAGCCGGCCGCCGTGGCGGCTCGCGACCCTTTTCTTTGAACCCGCACCCCACCTGCTATAGACTCGAAACAAGACGAGCATAAGGGAGGTACTCATGGCCCCACCGCCGCAGATAAGACAAATATCAGAGACCACGTGGGAGCTGCCTCCCGACTACAAGGCGGGAATGCTGGTTCCAGCCCGGATCCTGGCCACCCGCGAGCTGCTGGAGGCCATGGATTCCGGCGTGTTCGACCAGGTAACCAACGTGGCCACACTGCCCGGCATCGTCCGCTACGCCCTGTGCATGCCTGATGGCCATTGGGGCTACGGCTTCCCCATCGGCGGGGTGGCCGCCATGGACGCCGAGGAAGGCGTGATTTCTCCGGGAGGCATCGGCTTCGACATCAACTGCGGCATGCGTCTGCTGGTCACCAACCTCAGTTTCGGCGAGGTGGAACCCCACCTCGAAGCCCTGGTGAACGCCCTCTTCAAACGGGTGCCCGCCGGGGTGGGCTCCTCCGGCTTTCTCAAGCTCTCTCGCAAGGAGTTCCGCGAGGTCCTGACCGAGGGTTCTCAGTGGTGCGTGCAACATGGCCTGGGCTGGCCTGAAGACCTGGAACGGACGGAGAACGGCGGCAAGGCCCCTGGGGCCAACCCCGCGGCGGTCTCGGACAAGGCCGTGGAGCGGGGCATCGGCCAGATAGGCACCCTGGGCTCGGGCAATCATTACCTGGAGATCCAGGTGCTGCGGAAAGAGAATATAATGGATCGCGACGTGGCCCAGCGCCTCGGCCTGTTCCCGGATCAGGTCGTGATCATGTTCCACTGCGGCAGCCGGGGCTTCGGCCACCAGGTGGCCAGCGACTACCTGGCCAGCTTCCTACGGATAATGGAACCCAAGTACAACATCAGGGTGCTGGACCGCGAGTTGGCCGCGGCACCCTTCCGCAGCCCCGAGGGGCAGGCCTACTTCCAGGCCATGAACTGCGCGCTGAACATGTCCTATGCCAACCGCCAGGTGATACTGCACCGGGTAAGAGAGGTCTTCAGCGGCTTCTTCGGCCGAAGCGCCGAGGATCTGGGCATGCACCAGATATATGACGTGGCCCACAACACGGCCAGGGTCGAGCGCCACCTGGTGGATGGCCGCTGGCGGGAGCTGGTGGTGCACCGCAAGGGAGCCACCCGGGCATTTCCCCCAGGCTGCGCGGATCTGCCGGAGTCCCTGCGGGACATCGGCCAGCCGGTGATCATCGGCGGCAGCATGGAGACGGGTTCCTTCCTGCTGCTCGGAGTGGAGACCGGCGCCGAGACCTTTTTCTCCACCGCCCACGGCAGTGGCCGCACCATGAGCCGCGCCAAGGCCCGCAAGCAGTATCGGGGCAAAGAGATCATCGAACGCCTGAGGCAACGCGGCATCCACTTGCGCAGCGCGTCCTTCAGCGGGCTGGCCGAGGAAGCGGGGGCGGCCTACAAAGACATCGACGAGGTCGTCGCGGCCACCGCGAGGGCCGGGCTGAGCCGCCCGGTGGCGCGGCTGGTACCAGTGGGCAATATCAAGGGCTGACCCAGGAGGAACGGCTTATGTACCATTTTCTGGACGACGTGGCCATTGCCGACGCGGCCTATGAGGTCCATGCCGAGTCCTTGCCCGCGCTGTTTCGAGAGGCGGGCGAGGCCCTCATGAAGGTCCAGGTGGAAAACCTGGGCGACATCCGCCGGGCCCGCATGGTCAAGATAGTCCTCGCCGACGAGCGGCTGGACATGCTGCTCTACCAGTTCCTGCAGGAGCTGGTCTACTACAAAGACGCCCAGCGCCTTCTGCTGCTCGTGGAGGCGGTGGAGATAGAAAAAGGCGCCGACGAAGTCTGGCGGCTTACGGCCGAGGCCGCGGGAGAGGAAATAGATTCTGAGAAGCATATCCTGGCCGCTGACGTCAAGGCGGTCACCATGCACCGCTTCGACGTCAGCCACGGCCCCGACGGCACATGGCGGGCCACGGTGGTGGTGGACGTCTGACCCCCCCCATGGAACTACCTGGCGTAGTATTCGATAATCAGGCTTGTCTGTACCTCCACCGGAATATCCTCGGCCCGCGGTCGGCCTTCGAGCTTGGCCTCGAATTTTTTCGTCCGGCTCAGGTAGGGCACTGCCAGGGCCGGAGGGTTTTGAGCGGCCTCGGCCACCATGGGAATGCGGCGCCCTGTTTCGCTGATGCTCAGGCGGTCTCCGGCGGCGAGCTGGTAGCTGGGGCTGGTCACCGGCCGGCCGTTCATCAGGACGTGGCCATGCACCACCAACTGCCGGGCGGCAGGCAGCGTGGGGGTCCAGCCCAAGCGATAGACAATGACATCCAGGCGGCCCTCCAACAGCTCGAGCAGGTTCTTGCCGGCCACGCCGGGAAGCCGCTTGGCCCCGTCGGCATAGCGAGCGAACTGCCGTTCGGTCAACCAATACAAATAGCGAAGCCGCTGCTTCTCCAGCAGCAGTCGTTTGTAATCGCTGATCCGCCTCGGGGCGGGATGCACGCCCGGCGGTGTCTGCCGCCTCAAGAGAGCGCACTTGGCCCCCTTGCCACAGACCGACATCCCCAAGGCGCGGCACTTGCGACAACGCGGCCCGATGTATCTGGCCATGGGATCCTCCCTCGCATTGTACTTTAATTAAAGATAAGCAGGACTTATGGCGAGGCAACGTCTTTGGGGGGATCAATCTTCGGGTCGGAGGTCGCGCTGCGGGGTTACCTGGGGGATTTTTTGAGCCGCATGGCCGCCTCCTGGGCAGCGTCGGCCACGGAAGGATCAGGATCAGCCAACAGACGTTCAAGCTGGGGGATGACCTCCGGCCGACCCAGGCGGCCCAGCATGAAGGCGACGTCCCCCCGGTTGCGAGGCTCGGCGTCGGTCAGCAGATGGGTCATGCCCGCCGCGGCCCGCGCGGCGAGATCCGGGCTCCGGGAGGCAATCTCCTCCAGGGCGACCATGGCCCCCAGGCGGGTCTGGAAGCTGTCGGCCAATACCAGAGAACAAAGCTCGGGGCTGAGGCTGCCTTGGGAGAGGCATTGTTGGGCCACGGCCATCGCCTCGCCGGCCTCCAGCCTCCAGGCAAGCGAAGGGTGGTCGCGACCACCGCCGGCAATGGCGGCCAGCTCGATGGCCAATTGCTCCTTGGTGTTCACCGCAATCTCTCCTGTTGAACGGTACGCTCCCGCCCCAGAATCAGAATGGAGATGCGCATAGCCCCTTCGGCCGAACGGAGCACCCGGCGCACCTCGGTGAATTCGAAGCTGCGCTGTAGATCGGCCACGAAAGAATAGGCCGGCACGGCGGGTCCTTTGGCCAGATAGGCCAGCGCCCCTCGCTTCCTGAGCCGCGACAGCAGCCGCACCAGGTGTGGGAGGTCGTCGTGGTTATAGAGAAGCTCCGAGCCGACTACCGCGTCGAAGGGTTCATTGAGATCCGGGTGCGCCCAGTCGAGACGGCGCACCTGTAGCCGTCCATCGAGCTTGTTAATCAAGGCGGCCGCCCGGGCAAACTCCAATGCCTCAGGTTCGAAATCAGTCAAGACCACGTCGTGGCCGACCGCCGCCAGGAAGAGACTGGGGACCCCCATTCCGGCTCCCAGCTCCACGATGCGCTTTGGCTCCGAGCCCGGCGCGAATTCCGGCAGGCCGAGAAGATAGTCAGCCAGAACTACGGAAGCCTCCCATATCTTGGCCCAGTAGGGGAGGTGTACCCGGCCCTCGGGGGCTTGGTCGACCATTTCCTCAATAAAGGCCGCCATGTCTTTTATCTGGAGAAATTGAAGGGTTATCCCGTGCAGCGCTACCTCGGACGTAACCGTCTCGTGTCGCGCGTTGATACGCCTGAGTAGGACTTCGAGTTCCATAGCGCCGCTTGTGCAGAATCACGTCGGCAAGAAAAAGGGGGGGAACGATTAGGAGGGGGCATAAATGCCCCCTCCTAGGATCGTCCGAGGAACGCTCCGCAGCCTTCCCCGCCGCAGAGCGAGGAACAAAATTACGTGACGCCCGGTGTCCTTAAGGCGAACCCGCCGAGACTAAACGCAGCCCGTGGGCTTCGGCAGACCGGCCATCTTGCAGGCGCCCTTGCCAGGACCCGAGGGGAACAGCTCATAGATTTGCTTGAGTGGATAGCCAGTCACCTTGGATAGGATTCGGACCATGGGGGCAATCTTGTTCTGGCGGAAATAGTCTTGCAGGAAGTGAATGACCTTCCAGTGGTCTTCAGTCATGGTCGTAATGCCCTCGGAGGACTTGACGTAGTCCACCCACTGCGGTGACCAGTCAACAAGGCCGTTCGCGAGGAAACCATCCTCATCAACTTCGAAGTCTTTACCACTAAAGGAAATAGTCCCCATCCTCTTGCCACCTCCTCGGAAAATGTTATTCGAGCCTTATTATCTTATATGCTAGTCATTGTCAAGGCATTTTCCCCGCGAGGCCTGGCCCACGAGCAGGCAGTGCCGGAAGGAACCACCCCGGCGGGTAAACTCCACGGGAATGGGCCGGACGTCAAGCCCAGCCGCCGCCATGGCCGCAACCTCGGGGCCGGTTGAAAAGACCCGCCCGGCTGGCTCGAAGACGTAAGCCAGGACGGCCCCCCCGGCCGCCAGCCGCGAGGCCGCCAGCCGGTAGAAGTCGGATAAGCGTGCCCTGATTTCGTCGCCACGGTCAGCCAGAAGCAGCCCACGGGCAATGTACTCACAGACGTTGGATACGTAGATCAGCCCGAACAGGTCGGGGGTCAGTTCCAGGAAACACTCCAGGCTCAGGTTCAACAGCGGCCAGCGGCCCACGGCGGAACTGGTTTGGGCAAAGGAGGCCTCGGTTGAAAGGTAGGCCAGCAGCCCTGGTTCGGGCTCGCGGTCGAGAAGGGAGGCACACTCCAGGTCCCCGGCATCGGCCACCCCCAGCCAGAAGGCCTCGGCCTCCGGGGAAAGCCATGACGACAGCCTCCGCGGCAACGGGCGCGGCGGAGCCGGGAACAGCGTCGAGTACTCCTTGAGGCCAATACCTGAGGCCAGGGCCGCCGCCTTCAGCTCATTGACGTAGCAGGCGGGGCGGGAGACGTCCACGGCCAGCAGGGGCGCCAACCCCAGCCGCAGCAGCTCTATGGCGTTGTCGCCCGAGCCTGCCACGCAGAGCACCGGTGGCTTGAGCGCGGCCGCCAGGCCCCCAAGCGCCGCCGCCGGAAACTCACTGGCCCAGAAATAGGGGGCGCTCCCCGGGCCGAAGCCGCTGGTCGCCACCCCATTCGGCCCAGCCAGGCCGTAGAGGGCCGCCTGCCCCAGACCATTAAGCAACCTCAGCGGAGGAAGCGTGGCGGATTCCCTCTCCATGACTCAGTCGGAGCGCCTCTACGGAGTCGGCCTGCGGCCGGCCTCCCGGCGCTCATGCCGCCGAGGCACGCTCGCGACCCTGACAGCCTCAGTGACCAGTTGATGCCGGCCTTCCCGAAATACCCTGCCGCAAGGGCCGACCAGGGATCTCATGTTAGAAGTTACCACTTCCATGGTAATGGCAGGTTCTGCAATCCGCCTGCCCGTGGCAATCATTTGGGGTATTTTTTGGGTGCTCCGTGTCACAGTTACAGTTGGCATACATCGTAGCCACGTGACAGCGGAAACAAAAATTAATCAACCAGTCATTTCCGGTAGGGTCATCGACCTCGCCCCCGTTGACCCAGTAGCGCAGAAAGTGGGGATACTTGCTTCCATGCGGTTCGTGGCAGTCCAGACAACCCAGGACCCAATTGTTTTTACGAAGCGCATCCGGGCCGCTCAGATTCCAGGGGCTATCGCTTAGAAAGGAGCTAACGTAAGGAAGGAGGAGGTCCCCATAAAGCGGGTAATATGTATCATTACATTTGCTGTATTGTAGATGGTTATGTTTCTCTTCGCCTCCACCGTGAATATCGCTGTTCCAGTCAATCGCCCTGCGATCAGGCAGGCCAGCAGCATGCACGGCAGTTGCATGGCATTGCAAGCAAAGCCACGTATAGTTCGGCAC
>JAZDOA010000055.1:0-11181 GCA_043799175.1 Pseudomonadota bacterium
TCAGCACCCTCCAGAAGCGCCAGAAGCTCCCGCCGCCAGCTTGCGGAGCGGTTCCTAGCAGCCCGAAGGATAGGCAGAACTCGCGGATACAGCGCCCAGGTAGTCGTCTTCGCCCCGGCAGTCGAGGTCTTGGTTCTGCCCGTGGCTACGTTCGTAGTCATTTCGGCAGCGGTCAGACTCAAGTAATAGGTGCCCGTCCCGGCAGCTATCTCCGTGGCCTCGGTCGTGCAGTCGGCAGCAGTATCACCGTTCAGGCTGACTTCAGAATCAAGGTCTGCAGCCCCGGTAACAAGGTCGCCGTCAGCGTCCATGATGGGTATCACCAACGTATAAGGCACCCCGTAGACCGGGTAAGGCAGAACGTTGTTGCGAAGGCCCGTAGCCTCAGCCATTACCAGACCCCCCGGTTAACCGCGACGTGAGGCAGGCCCCCAAAACGCTTGATAGTGGGTTGACCAGCGGCAACAGGCTCCGTCGCCTCCCAGTTGTCTAGCTCCCCCAGGTTCGCTGCAGCACGGTAGGAACGATACGCAAAGCCCGCATACCCGCTCGCGTAGGTGGCATCAATTGCGCTGCATTGCGCTACACCGTCCACCAGCCCCGCGACGACGGTCCCGGTAGCGGTGATCTTGAGGACGCTGGCCGTGGTTACACCCGCCGCATCCCAGTTGCCAATGTTAGTGGCAACCCCGGCATCCCACCGCTGCAACTGAGAACTGCCGTCGAACACGCACCTGTATGCGTAGCCACTGCCATTGCCGCCACTAGTAAAGCGCAAGACCGGCCCCATGTCCGTGCTCGCACTCGCATCGCCGCCAGAGGCAGCAATCTGGGAGTAGCAGTCGTTCGGGGGCTGGGCAGCGTTATAGACATAGATGTGGCGCTGGGTATTGGGATCGCACCACGCGGTATCAAGCTCAATCTCGTTCGAGACGATAGCAACCGTCGTGGCCCCACCCGAGACCTCCTTGGTCCAGTTGGCCCCGAGTGCCCCGTTAGCCCGGTCGAAGTTGTCGGTGAGAGCCATTTAGCGCCGCCCCGCCCAAGTTGCCGCAACAGACGCGGCGGGCTCGTGGTGCTTGACTATGGCCTCCAGCACATCGCCTACCGTGCCCTTGGCCTCGATGCCTCTCAGGGTCAGGAAGTTGCGACTGAGCTGGTTCAGCCCATCCGCCTTCGCCGCCAGGTCGGTCCCGTCGAAGATGAATACCCCCGCTAGCCCAGCGAAGACCTCGTGACGCTCGGGACTGGCAAGGGCCTTGGTCACAAACCACGTCTTGCCCCGGCCCGAGTAGCAGTAGCAAGACTCGCCGGGCTCCAGCTTCCCAGCCCTGAACGCCTGGATAATCTCCGCCCGGACAGCCGACGTGCGAGCCCCGTCCACCATGACGACCGGCGAGATATACCAGCGGGTAATCATCACCACCTCGGAGCGGCCCGGTCGTGGGACCGCTGAGCCGCGACGCCTATCTCGCCCACGTAAGCCCCCGCGATGACCGTCTCGGGGCCAATCTGGCAAGCGTAGGTCGTGGGGTTGACCAGGTCCACTACATCACCTCCACCGACGACGAAGGCCCTGTCGTCTCGATGCGCCGGGCCAAGTCAACGCAGGCCCGCTCCCAGAAGCCCAAGAGGACGCGCCCCTTTTGGCGCAGCATTCTTGCCTTGGCGACAGACGCGACCTTCCCGGCCACTCCAAACCTCAGCTTCTCGTGCATCCAGACCGGAAAGTCTGGGTCGGGATGCTCTGTCTCCTTGGTCCAAGGCTCGGGCGAGCGGACGTAGGAGACGATGAGGTTGCCCGCCGAAGCGATAACCTCTCTGACTATCCTGCCTGTCCCGCTTCGCCTGAACGGAACGCCAGAGACCCTTCTGAGCGCCCCCGTGGTCGAGTCCATGCTGACCACGTTCCCGTCGGCGTCCGTTATCTTGCGGAGTAGCCCGTAGTTGGAGTCACGGCTGGTCGTGCTGCCGGTAGTGGACGGGATGCGCCAGACTGCTATCTGGCCGGGCTCAAGCAGGTCTTTGTAAAACTCCCCGATGGTCCCCGAAACGTTCAACGTCTGGCCGATTAGGTCAAACCGGCCCGAGTGACCAGGGATTAGGACGTAACCGCCAGAGCCCCCGAGCCCCACCCGCTTTAGCAGGAAGATGTCATTCGGGAGGTCATAGACGTTCGTGGCCGCCACGAGCGGGACGATCCGGGTCGTCTTCAAGACGTGGGTGCGCCTCGTGCATTCAAGAAGCGTCTGCCAGGCGAAGGAGCGTATCTCCTCCCGGCTGTAGTGGATGCCGTCACGCCCCGGTCCTCGATACTGGCCGAGGAGCCGGAGAGCGCCGTCAACGACATCCGAGAGCTTCTTGGCGTAGGCGCCGGCCATGTCTTACGCGGCCATCCTGCCGGGCATCCTGGGGCGGCGATGCCCCGAACGGGTCACGTATTCAATCTCGGCCTCCTCGTCGTCGGTTATCACCCGGCCCTCGCCGCCGAGCTTGGGGTCGAGGGTTATCTTCCGCAGGCGCTCGTATGTCTCCTTGCTCACTTCGCCGAAGACGGAGAAGGTGAAGACCGGCTCCATGCCCTTGAAGGTCATGTAACCAGTCTCCTTGTCTGGCTCGTAGCGGGCCTCTGATGCGTTCTCGGCACACTCCACGAAGTAGTCAGGGAGCGGAACGGGGATGCCGCGCTTAACCAGCAAGACCTCACCGTTGACCGTCAGGGGAACCCTGTCCGGCTGCATGGAACCCTTCTCGCGGCCCGTGAAGCTGACGACATAGAACTTCTCGGCGATGTTGCCGTAGATGTTCGGCTTCGGTCCTTCCTGAACCTGGACCGTCTCTTCGGTCTCGGGCTCCTGCTTGCCTCTCATAAAGCCTCCTTGCGGTGCGGGCGAGGCCCCGAAAGACCCCGCCCGGTTAGGTGCTTACTCGTCAATCCAGGCTTCCCAGATGATCTTCTCGCCGTCGGTGTTCGGCGGGTCGGTCGCTCCGATGACGAAGCCCTTGCCGGTCGTCACCTTCTCGCCGTGATACGGGTTGTCGTTCTTGGCGTTCCCATAGCAGCGGAAGGCAAGACCGGTCTCGGACTCCTTGTTGTGACCGTCAACGTATTTCTCCTCAACGGAGTTGCCAGCGGAATCCTCCCAGCGGTTGTTGGTGGTCTTGTCGAAGACGATCTCGTCGCCGCCGTTGTAGGCACTGATGCCGTTGGCGTTCACGGGGGCAGGAATGCCGTTGGTGTAGAGCCAGCCCTCGTCACAGCCGGACACCTCTGCCATCTCGGGAGACCACTCATAGAGGTATTCGTTGCTGTGGGCGTCCTCGGGGAAGCGAACCCGCGCAAAGACAGGCACCTGACCGAGGATGACGTAGATCGCCGCGCCCGTGCTGTCACAGCAGCCCGTTATCAGTCTGGTTCCCATTGTTCAGTTACCTCCTTCGGCCTAGCTTGGGGTCTCGGTTGCGGCCACTTCGAACCGGACCATATGCGTCTGCATCAGGACGCCGCCGCCATACCACCCTCGCCATCCGGCATGACCCCTCTGGCCGAGTTTGTTGGAATGGCTGACCTTGAGCGGGGAGACGTAGAACGGGGTGATTGCGCCCGCACCACGCAGCGGGGTCGTGCAGACCGCGTCAGGGGACAGGATGATGACCGGGTAAACGTCGGCCTTGACGCCCGTGGTGGACAACATATTGGTTCCGCTGTCCCCCTTGTTCGCGCCACCGTCAGCCCACGGGGAGAACTGCTCGGAGAGGCAGAAGCGGAAGGAGCCCACCTTGCCGACCTCGCCGGGCCTGGCCGCGCCAGAGTCGGAATACTGCTCGTAGGGCACGAAGCCTGAGAGGTTCCTGATGTCCCACTCCAGGTCAGTGTGGCCGAGGGCGACGAAGCAAGGAGCGCTGGGCTCAGTGTTGAAGCCCTGGCCAGCCTTGAGAAGCCCCATGTAGAACTTGGCCTTCTGCGCCTTGAGATACCTTTTGATGAGGTGGAGCTTGCTCGTGTTGACGGGGGTGTTCACGTCAGTCCGGGCAGACCCGTTAGCGTAATAGACGGTGGAACCGCCCTTCAGGGTGCCGATGCGGAGCGTGTCGAATGTCTCGGCGATCTGCTCAGCCATACGCTGCTTCGTGACGGCCGGGATGTCGTCTTCGTGAAGCTCCTCGATGCGGTTGGATATCTCAACGAGGCCGCCGAACTCCTGGATGCCGATGGTTATGTCCTCAAACGTAGGGACGATCCCCGCAGGGGGTGTGCCCTCCGAAAGAGGAACCGTGGATACTGGAAACGAGAGATAGCGGCGATGGATGATGCTCTGCCCGGAGTTGCCGGGAATGGGCTTCACCATCAGGTAGGGTTCGGTGATGAGGTTCGGCTGGGCGACGTCAAGAAGTTTTCTCGCTATTGCGCCCGCCGACCGGGGAGTGAGGTCCCCATACATGGTAGTAGGCATCGTTAACGTCCTCCTTGGACCAAACAAAAAGGCGGCTCCGGGTCGGGTCCCGAAACCGCCTTAATTGCTTGGCGATGCCCCTTGAGGTAGCTATCCTCTCGGGGTTAAGTGCCTATGTCAGATGCGCCTAGCTTGGCGTTGCAGCTCCCTCCTCGAAGCCCGCGTTGAAGGAGTTTTCCTTGACAGTCTTGCCGCCGCCGGGCATCCCGCCGCCGCTCTGGAGGGACCGCTGGCCCGCCTGGCGAACCTTCCCGGCCTTCTCCTGCGCCTGGGCGTCATGGGTGGCCGCAGCCTTCTCTGCTAACTGCTTCTTCCAGGCAGTCACCCGGTCAATGGCCTGCTGGGGGTGCTTCACGTCCTTGAGGTTCGCCGCCTCCCACTTGCGAAACTCCTCTTTCTGGAGAAGCGCCGGGTAGTCGGGGACGCCCTCATGGAACTTGCCGCCTTCCTCGTAGCCGTTGACCACGGCGTTGTAGAGGCCGCGAGCGTAGCGGTCCACCTCGTAGTCCTTGGCGGTCTGGACGACCTTGCCAAGCTCCTCCAGGTTCTCCACTCCGAATCTGTCCTGAAGCATCTGGCCGAGCTTCCACTCGACGGCTTTCTCCAGGTCGGGGTCGCCAGAGAAGACCTCCTTGACCTCTGGGGGCGGTTCTGACCGCTCCTTCTTCGTGTCGCCCTCGGGGGGTGCCTTGAACTTCTGGACTTCCCGCTCCAGGGCTTCCGCCTTGGCCTTCCAGTCAACGGTCTCCTCGGCAGGCTTCTGCTCTTCCTGGGTCTGAGTCGGCTTGGCCTCCTCTTCTGAGGCGGGCTTTGCGGCCTCGCCCTCGGCGGCCTCCCCTTTATCCTCGGGGGTAGCTTCCTCGGTCCCTGGCTTGGCGGACTCCTGCTGTGGGGCGTCGTCCTCGAACGCCTGGGCGAACTCGTCGGGTTGCTCGGTGCCCTCAGTTGAGGACTCCAGCCCCTCGACTTCCTCTCCCTGCTGCTTGGTCACGTCTTCGTCAGACATATGGCCTCCTGGCTATGAGATCGAGGGCTCCCGGGAACCTGCCCGACCCTCTACTCCGGTTTCCTTCTGAGCGAGTCGCACACCTTCTGCGCTCCCTCTGGTAAGGCTATAAGCTCCTTGATGGCCTCTATCTTCCCCTTGAGACGCGCATCCCGAAGGTCGGGACGGGCAACATCCGAGTCTCTCTCTAGGGTCTCCCGCTCGGCAGCCAGCATCAACTCCAGCACCTCGAACACGGCGTCCAGATGCCCCCCGATAGAGGCATTGATGATGCGCTGGCAGAGGCCAGGGTGGGCGTCTAGGACTATCATTCGGCTCCCTGCATCTCCTGACCTGGCGGGCCTGCCACTTGAGCGAGTGCTTGCTGGACCGCCATCTGAATCTTCGCGTCCTGCTCGATCATCTCCGCTTCCTGGAGGATATAGGCGTCGGGGTCGTGCCCCATGTTGCTCACGAGGTCCCGATACATCGGGGCGATCTTGCTCATCATGGTCAGCGTCGGGTTGCCCAAGGCCAGGGTCATAATCGCCTGAAGCCCCTCGGCCCGCTGCGCCTTGTCGCGGAAGTGCGAGAAGCCTGTTGCCACTATCTTGTAGTCGCCCTTGATTGACTCATCCGGGTTGGTCAGCATCTCGTGCTCAAAGAAAGCCTGAACGATTGGCTCCACGGTATACTGGTCTATGTTTCTGATGATCTTCCCAAGCTGTCGTGAGCCTGCCTCAAGGAGTTTTGAGAAGGCGAAGGCCGTCTTTGGGTCGAACCTGGCCGTCTCCCCGTGCATGAGATTCGGAAGCCCGCTCTCCTGGTCAGCCCACCGCTCGAAGAGGTTGATAAGCACCTCAGCCCCGATGGAGGTGTCCGGGGCCACGTTCCACATGAATGCCCTTCGCACGTCTTCACAGGCAGCGTTCACGTCTATCGTCTGCCCAGGCTGGCTGGTGTTGCCCTGGCCCGGCTCAAGATACTTGGGATTTCTGACCCGCTCGGGAGAAGTCGCCAGGGCCTTGCCGTCCAGGGCTGCCCTGATGAGGCCGTTGAGCATGACCTGTGAGTCGCGGATGTTCTCGGGCACGCCCACGCCCATAAACTCGTGCGGCACGTCCTCCCACGGCGTGAAGTGGTGGATGCGCTTGCCGTTGTTGGGATTGACGATGGGCGGCAGGATTATCCGGTCCTCACCCATGACCGTCATAATTTCGACTTCATCACCGTCCATCACGTCGTCAGGAGTGTAGGCAATCTCACTCTTCTCAAGCAGCTTGGAGGGCACCCTGACCCAGAACTCCCGCGCCTTCAGGAATCGCTCGCGGGAGCCTATCTTCGTCATCTCGGGAGCTTCACTCGGATGCCCGCTGCCCGTCGTGAAGGAGTTGGCCGTGGTCTTGCCGTGCTCCTGAAGCACCGACTCGATAGCCGCGCCGTCGTAGCCCTCGACCCCCTGGAGTCGCCTCATTATCCCGGCGCTCATGGGAATGCGCTCGGTCACCCCCCGGCCCTCGTTGATGCTCTTGGCTTCGGGGTCCCAAAACATCGTCCAGATAGACGGGTGCTCGATGGTCGGGACAAGCCGCTGCACCTTGACAGGCATATGCCTGCCGAACTGCTGAACAAGCTCGGGCGGGAACTGCACCCCCTCAAGGCCGGGCATCGGTGGAACCATGAATTGATATGCCTGTTCCACGGTGTTGCGGAAGACCGGGGCCTTGAGCCAAGAGCCCCCGTAAATCGCACACTCAAGGATTCCCGAGCCGAGGTGGTTCTGGAACTTCGCCTCCTCCAGCCGGTCGTCAATCTGCGTCTTCATCGCCTTGGCCCGCTGCGCGGCAAGCTCCGGTGGAATGAACGTCCCCGGGGCAATCTCTGGCCGCGAAGTCGGGCGCAGGTCATAGGGGAGCCTGGTCAGCATGTCGAGGATTTGTGACACGGCGGCAACGGTCTTGACCTTCGTGATCTTGAAGAAGACCTTTGACCGCCATGCCACGCCCTCTAGTTTCTTCCAGCGTTCAATGGCAGACGAGGAGTAGTTACCCCTGACGGCGTCGTAGCAGTAATTCCAGTTTTCCTCGTGGCGCTGCCGCTCCGTCTCAAAGTGCTTGAAAAGCTCTTCGAGATAACCTTCGAGGTAGCTGTATGGATGCTCGTCTGCCATTCGTTCAGTCCTAGTTCACGTCAGCCCAGGTGCCCTTCTCGCCCACGACAACCCAATTGGTAGCGTCAACGGCAAGAAGTGTCACCGTGTTGCCCGCCGTGGCCGACCGGATAGCATCGCCTACCGCATTGGTCAGGACGAGAATCTGGTCAGCGGCGTCGGGGTTGATGTCCATGTTCTGCGCGGCCATGACCACAAAGGTGTATTGCAGCCCAGCCACCGCAGCGGGCAGGTTGTAAACCATCGCCCCGCCAGCCCCGGCGTTTGTGATGGCCGTCCCGACAGACTGGGCAGAGGAGAAGTCGCCCTGCGCCATGCCGTCAGCGTCATCGGTGATGGTCCTGACGATGGAGACCTGGCCGTCAAACTCAGCCGAGCCCTCAACGTAGAGCACGTCGTCACCGAGGGTGATGTCGGGAGTGCTGCCCGTGCCCACCCTCACGTAACCGTTATCGGCCTGAAGTGCGGCCTCGCAGCCAGAGGTGTAGAAGCCTTGGATTACCGTTGACGCATGGCCCGCCGCATCGGAGGCGACAGCGGAATAACCTCGGATGGTGGCCGCGTTCGCCGCCGTGTCGTCGTCCAGGTCCACCTTGAGCGCGGTGGCCGTGACCCCGGCCCCGGTGTCCCCGACGTTGTAGTCAATCAACTGGCCGATGTTGCCGTTCGTCACGGTCCCGATGTCTATGAGCACGTCGCCCGTGGTCGTGGTCGAGTCGGTCGTGTTCCCGTCAATGTGGAGGCTGGTCGCCGCAGCGGCCTTGAGAGAGTAGAAGTCCTTGTCCAGCCCCACGCTTGCGAACCCGAGCAGTTCCGATGATCCGGTGCTGTCCGAAGCCCCAGCGTAGTAGGCGTAGATGGACCCCGCCGCCGCTGTGTCATCGTCAAGGTCTGCCACGTAGGCCGAGGTGGTCTCGCCCGCCCCAACCGTGGAGACGACCTTCACGTTGATGCCGTCCCCGCCCGTGGTGGCACTCGCCAGGTCAAGGTCTATGACCCCGCCCGTGGTCGTGTTGGCCGTCGTGGAGGCGTTCACCGTGAGCAGGCTGGCAGCATCCAGCGTCCAGGTGGTCGTGCCCCCGGAGTTGAAGGCTACCTTGTCGTCTCCGTTGTTGTCCTCCAGGACCAGGAAGTGATCCTGATCGTCGGCGTCAGCGTTATTGCGGAGGCGCAGGAGATAAGTGTTGTTGGTCGCCCCGGCCCCGGTCGTGCGGATGGTCGCCAGGGCAGAGTCAGCGGCGTAGTCAGTCACCGCCGTGGTGATGATCGTCTCCTCGGCATTGTCCCCGAGGGTCTGGAGAATCTGGTCGGTGATCGCCACGTCGCCGTTTAGGGTGGTGGCCCCGGCGACAGTAGCCGCACCGTCAAAGTAGGCCGCTCCGTCAACTTCCAAAACATCGTTGACGTAGAGGTCTTCGCCGTCCTGGGCCACGCCTGGAACGCCGTTACCGACCTTGAGGTTCCCGGTCGTGACCTGGAGGCCGTCACCGGCCACCGTGGTCAAGGTCAGGAATCCAGCGTCAACCTTTGAGAAGGTAGCGGTCTCGTCCGTAGCATCCTTAAGGATGAGGGACGGCGAGGCCCCGGCGTTGTCGTCAAGGGTCACATCCCCGTCAATGATCGAGGTGATGGTCAGGGTGTCCGTGGCTGCGTCGCCAATGTCCACGTTGCCGCTGAAGACGGCAGCGGGGGTCACGGTCACGGTCCCGGTGGAAGTTGCCCCGATCCCAATCGCCCCGTTGCCAGCCGCGTCAATGGCAAGGGCCACGTTCCCAGCAGCCGCAGCAACGATGGTCGGGGTGTAAAGGGTGGTGTAGGTGACGCTGCCAAGGGTGGCCGCGCCAGTGACGTTCAGGGTGCCCGCGACGGTCGTGTTGCCGTCCACGCCGACTGAGAACTTGGTATCAGCAGCCGCATTGTCACGGCAAATGATGTAACTGCCGTCCGAGTCGCCGTCGTCGGTGAAGTCAAGCCTCAACAGGGCATTGCCAGCGGTCAGGTCGGCGGTCGTGTTTGTGACCACTATCCCGTCCACATCAGTATCCGCCGCCGAGACCTTTAGAACCGTGCCGTCGGTGGGATTCCCGGTGTTCTGGGCAATCTCCACCACGTCAATGTTCCCGAAGGCTCCGGTGTTCGTGAAGGTAAAGGCATCACCTGCCGTGGTCGCGCAAGTGAACTCCTGGGTGTAAGTCGTGAAGTCAATCGAGTTGTTCGCGTCGGGGTTGCCGATGTCGTCCCAGGCAGTAAAGGCAGCGGCCCCCGCCGCCTCCCAAGTCAGGACACCAGAGCCGTTCGTCTGCAACTGCTCGCTCGCGTCCCCGTCGTCTGTCGGGAGGGTGTAGGTGATGCCCCTGAGTTTGATAGTCGTGGCATCGAACTGCGCCACGCCGTCAAACTCGGCGGTCCCCACAACGAAGAGGTCGTTGTTGCCGGGGGTGACGCCGGGAGTGCCCTGGCCCACCTGGAGGTAGCCGGTCTTGACATAGGCGGCCCGCCCGTTCGAGGCTGCATTGAACTCGGTGGGCTGGAGGTAGGTCCACTTGGCATTGATCCGTTCGTCCTGGGTATCGTTGACGAGGCCAGCCTGGGCCGCAGTGGCCAGCATCAGGCAGGCGATGAGGGCAAAGATGAGCTTCTTCATGGCTAGACCTCCTCCCTTCCGCCCTTGGAGGCGGCCTTCTTGGTGTTCTCCTCGGGCCTGCTGCCGAGGCTGGCGATCTGCGCCTCAAGCGCAGTCACCCGCCGCCCCAGGTCGGCCAGAAGCTCGTCCTGCTCCCTGGTCCGCTGGGCGGCACCCTTCAGCGCCTTCCTTTCCTCTCTGAGCATTTCGCTCCCTCCTATTGAAACAAAACAAGGCCCACCGGATTTCTCCGATGAGCCTTTGACCTCTCTACGTCCTTGAGGTTTAGGCGGCTATGTTACTTCAGAAGCGCAAGCAGTTTCCTCTTGACTGCCTCGACCTGCTTCAGCACCTCAATTATCTGCTTGCGTATCTCCTCAGTCAAGTCTTGCTAATCGTCCTCCTCAATGGGCTCGGGTAGGGGAATCACTAATGCTGCCTTGGCACGTTCTTTGTCGCCGGGCACCCCGGTCCACTTCAACGTCGCTCGGTATTTGAGCGCCAACCCCCGCCAACTTGCCTTCTGTCTTTCCTGCCACCGGCGAAGGTCGTAGCCCATCCAGAACGCAAGGGCCATGAAACCGAGCACAATGAGGCCCACTGTCCCGAGGGTGGTCTCAATCATTTTGGCCCCTCTTCTCCTGCCAGAACTTCTTGAGGCGGTCGTATTCGTGAGGGTCCGCACCCTCCAAGTCAATCCACATCTTGTCCTCGTAGCCACACCGTCGGCAAATCCAAGGGATAATTATTTTATCACTTCTCGCTATGTAGGCACCATACACTTCCTCGTGGTTGCCGATGTCACAGCCGCTATGCACGTTCGGACCAAGGCAGGGGTCTTGCTTGCCCGACTCCATGCGAGGCTCGTCCTGTGCGGTCCCCTTCGAGGGGATAATCATTCTCTCGGAAAACCCCCAGGCCGCACCCGCCAGGGCCAGGATCATCAGGA
>JAZDOA010000058.1:0-2215 GCA_043799175.1 Pseudomonadota bacterium
CGGAACGCCGACGGCAGCCTGGACATGGACGCGTTGCTGCGCGAGTTCCAGAAGTTCTGGCGCCGGCATTCCGACCTGTGGGAGACGAAGGCCGACTACACCGAAGCCTTCCCGCATTTGCTGCTGATGGCGTACCTGCAGCGGGTCACCAATGGCGGCGGGACCATCGACCGCGAGTATGCCGCCGGCCGCGCCCGGGTCGACCTTGGTATCTGTTTCGGCGGCAGGACCAACATCGTCGAGATCAAGCTGGTGCACCCGGCCGACGGGCGCGAGACCACGTTGCGGGAGGGCCTCGAACAGATCGCCCGCTATGCCGACAAAACCGGCGCCAACACGCGCCACCTGGTCATCTTCGACCGCCGTCCCGAATCCCGCGCCAAGTCTTGGGATGAACGCTTGGGTTGGGAAGAACGCGTTACCCCTGCCGGGCAGCCTGTCACTGTCGTCTGGTGCTGACCCCCTGTTACTTGGGTCGGGGTGCTGGGCGGCCCACGTGCGTCAGTCTTTCCCCTTGATGACGCGCAGGATCTCACCGTGCGCGAAGGGCTTGGCGACAAAGGCCGAGATCAGTCCCGAATGGAGGGCCCCTTCGATGGCCGGGTCATCCTGGTACAAGTAACCGGAGACGATGACAATGGCGAGGTGCGGGTCGGACTCCCGGAGCCGCCGGGCCAGATCGAGACCATCGATGTCCGGCAACTTGGCGTCCAGAAAGGCCATGCGGAAGGGCTGGCGTTGCGCCAGGGCGATGGCCTCCTTGGCGTTAAGGGCCGTCTGGCAGACGCCCCCCTTCTTCGTCAAAATCCGCTCGAGCGCCCAGCAGATTTCCGATTCGTCATCGACAATGAGGAACGGGCCGCTGTTGTGGTTCAAAGTTTACCTCTACCATCGTGCGGCGGCAGTTTGACCGTGACGGTGACGCCCCTTCCTTCGGGGCTCTCCACCTCGATGCTGCCGCCGTGCTGTTTCACGATCGAGTAACAGATGGACAGGCCCAGCCCCGTTCCCTTGCCGACGGAGGCAGTCGTATAGAACGGATCGAAAATCTTGTCGATGTCCCCTTTCGGAATACCGCTACCGGTGTCCGCAACCTGGATCTGGACGCCGGTCCTGTCGGTGCGCCCGCCGACCTCCAGAACTCCCCCCGCCGGCATCGCATTGATGGCGTTCAAGAAAACATTCATGAAGACCTGCTGCAACAGCGTGGCCACGCCCTTCACCACGATCTGGTCCCGGGAAAAAGACACCTTCGTTTCGATCTTCTGGAGCGTCGCTTGATAGGCCACCAAGGTCAGCGTCTCCTGGATCAGGGGTACCAGATTGACGAGGGCCGTCTGGGTTCCCGCAGCAGGATGGGAGTATCTGAGGAGATTCTCGATGATCGCCGAGGCCCGCTGGATCCCCCGGTAAATCTTTTCCGCGCATTCCCGGCGAAACTCCGGCGTGTTGTCCTCTTCCATGAGGAACTGGGCCGCGGACGAACAGATGGCCAGGGGGTTCCTGATTTCGTGGGCAATGCCGCCCGCCATGACCCCAAGGGCGGCCAGCTTCTGGGATTGGACCAGTTTCGTTTCAAACTTCCGCCTTTCCGTCAAGTCCCGGCCCACGGCCACGACGCCCACCGTCTGATTGGAACTGTCCTTCAGGGGAGAAAAGACCCAGGAAACGGGGATAAAGGTCGATTGCTTGGTTCTCATGGGACACTCCTTCGTCTGTGCCGGGGCCCGCGGGTCAATATCCAGACGGGCAAGAATCCCCCGGACATCCTCTTGATCTTCACCGGCACAGAACTCGGCAAAACGGCGGCCCCGCGCCTCCGCGGCGGAATAACCTGAGAGGGTCTCCGCCGCTGTGTTCCAGGTCAGGATCATGCCCTTCCTGTCCGTCGAGAGGATGAGATCGCTGGCGCTCTCGACGATGCTTGCCAGGTGCCCTTCCACCCGCCGCACCTCTTCGCTGAGGCGCACCCGCTCGGTCACATCGTCCATGAGCAGGATGGCCGCGTGCACCTTTTTCTGCCAGAAGAAAGGAATGACACTGTAGTAATAGATGCGCAGCGGCACACCGGGGGCGCGGTAGGTCATGCGCTCTCCGTCGGCGGGTTGATTCTTGTCGAGGACATGTCGAACTCGCCTGACAATATCTATCTGCTCGATGATCGCGGCGGGAAGAACTTCTTGCAGCCTGTGTCCGATGGTACTACTGAGGGTCC
>JAZDOA010000095.1:0-3905 GCA_043799175.1 Pseudomonadota bacterium
GTGAACATAAGCAAGGTGATAGGGAAAATGTCGATTTACAAGGTCTTGATGTTGTCCTTTGGGGTCGTCATCCTGATTATCGCGGGTCTCGTGACCATAACCGGCATCGAGGGCGGGCGTAACAAGGAGATGGCCCGGCACACCAGGGCGGAGTGCGCGGTCTTTGCCATGCACGCCAAGGACATGGAGTCGGCCGTGCTGGAGGTGCAGGAGCGGCTGACCGATGTCTCGGCCACGCGTGCGGCCAAAGGCCTGGATGACGGCTTCACCGAGGCCGAGGCCGCGGCCCGGAGGTTCTACGGGTTGTGCGACAAGTTCCAGGAAATGCTCGCAAAAGAGGGCGACCGGCACGGCCTGGCGGAGATAGCGGCCGTAAGGAAGGAGTTCGACGAGTACTACTCCCTGGCCAAGAAGATGGCCAAGGCCTATGTTACGGGCGGCCCTGAGGCCGGAAACCCCCTAATGGCGAAGGTCGATCCCTATGCGGCCCGGCTCGGCAAGTCCGTGGCCGTATTCGCCAGGGAGCAGGTGGCTGAACTCGAGAAGAACATGGCCGGGATAGAGGCCTCGGCTTCCCGGATGCTGATCGTGAACCTTGCGGGGGGCCTGCTGGCCGCGGTTGCCGCCGGCGTGCTGGCCTGGTATGTCTCGCGCAATATGCAACGCTGTATGTCTGACATAATCGCCTATGTGGACCGTCTGGCCACGGGGGATTTCGCCTGTGCCGTCGCGGTCCAGGGATGCGGCGAGATGAACAGGCTGGGCATGCAGTTGAACGAGATGAGGCAAAAGCTCCGGGGCATGTTTGCCAGTATCGCCGGAAACGCGGACACCCTGTTTGTGTCGTCCCAGGAACTGGCCGCGAACGCCCGCCAGATGGCTGAGGCCACAGGCCGCGTGCTTCAGCAGTCCGGCATCGCGGCCGCGGCCGGCCAGGAGATAATCGAGCGCATAGGGGTAATCACCTCGGCCACGGAGGAGGCTGCGAGCAAGGTCGGGGGCATAGCCGCGGCCGCCGAACAGATGTCTTCCAATACCTCCAGCGTGGCCGCCGCCGCTGATACCATTGCCCATAACGTACATACGGTGGCCGCCGAGTCGGAACAGATGTCCGCCAACATAAACAATGTGGCCGCGAGCATCGAGGAGATATCCGCCTCCGTCAGCACCGTGGCCACGGCCATAGAGGAGATGACGGCCTCTCTGAGCGAGGTATCGAAGAACTGTATCAAGGCCAGCAAGATATCGGCCAGCGGAAATGTACAGGCCAAGACCACGTCCGAGGCCATGGAGAAACTCAGCCAATCCGCCAAGGCGATTGGAAAGATCGTGGACGTTATCAGTGATATCGCTGATCAGACCAACATGCTGGCCCTTAACGCCACCATCGAGGCGGCCGGGGCGGGCGATGCCGGCAAAGGCTTTGCGGTGGTGGCGGGCGAGGTAAAGGAACTGGCCAGACAAACCGCCGAGGCTACGGAGCAGATTGCCGGGCAGATCGAGACCATGCAAAGCGACACCGAGCAGGCGGTCAAGGCCATAGAGGAGATCGCCGCGGTCATAGATGAGATCGCCGCCATTACCAATACCATTGCCTCCAGCGTGGAAGAGCAGACCGCTACCACAAACGAGATCGCCCGGTCGGTGGCCGGGGCGGCGCAAGGGGTAAACGAGATTTCAAGGAGCGCCCAGGAAGTGAAGAACGCGGCCATAACCGTGGCCAACAGTGCGGCCGAGGCCGACAAGGGAGTGGAAGACGTGGCCCACGCCAGCACCGAGGCGGCCAAGGCGGCGAACGAGGTGAGCGCCACCATTGAGGCAAATTCCAGGGATATAAGAGAGATAGGCAGTTGCAGCAGCGAGGCCGGCCAGGGCGTCAACGAGGTGGCGGCGAGTATCGAAGAAGTGCGCAAGGAGGCCGATGGGACGGCGAGCGAGGCAAACCTCACCCTGCGGTACGCCGAAGAGCTCAAACGGATGTCCGGGAGCCTCAAGCAGGTCATAAACCACATCAAGATGGGCGAGGTCAAGTTTGACATAGCCGCGGTCAAGTCCGCGCATCTCGGCTGGAGGAAGAAACTGGACGACGTCCTGGTGGGCAGGCTCACCATCCGAGCCGAGGACGTAACCGGTTCTCACGACTGTGGTTTTGGCAGGTGGTACGACAGCGATGGGGTGAAGTACAAGGACATGGAGGTCTACGGGACCATCGGGCGGCACCACGAGAAGGTGCACCAGTTGGCCAAAGAGATCGTCGGACTGGTGAACGAGGGAAAGAAGAACGAGGCCCTGAGTCGTCTGGAACACTTTGAGGAGGTCAGGATAGAACTCTTCGAGGGACTGAACGACCTCTACAGCGCATAGTAAGCGTTCACCGCGGAGTCCGCGCTTCTTGTCTCTTTTCTGCGTACTCGGCGGTGAAGGAATCCGTCTCATGTTTGGTGGAAGATGAGCAACCTCAAAGTACTGGTCGTGGACGACACGGTGACTTACCGCCGGATACTCGCCGAGGTGGTGAATTCCATTGCCGGGGCAGAGGTCATGGCCACCGCCAACAATGGGAAGATAGCGCTCGCGAAGATCAGGCAGGACCGGCCCGACGTGGTGCTCCTCGACATGGTCATGCCGGAGATGGACGGCCTGGAGACGCTTCGCCACATAAAGAAGGACTACCCGGAGATAGGCGTAATCATGGTGAGCGGATCGACCGCCCCGCAGGCCGCCGAGACGCTGAAGGCCCTGGAACTGGGGGCCCTTGACTTCATATCCAAACCGGAGGGGGCGGATCCTCTGGTCAACTTTCAGGAGCTTAAGGACGGCGTGCGGCCGCTTTTGACCCTCTTTTTGACACGCCGGCACATAAGCCGGGCCACGGAAGGGTTGGGACACCCTGCCGTGGCCGTCAAGACGGCAGCCAAACCGGCGCCCCCGTCCCCCGAAGTCGCACACAGGCCGCAATCCTTGCCCACCGGCATCCGGGTGCTGGTTATAGGGGTCTCAACCGGCGGCCCGAACGCCCTGGCTGAGGTGATACCGCGACTCCCGGCGGGGTTCAGGGTCCCGGTTTTGATAGTCCAGCACATGCCGCCTTCCTTTACGGCATCTCTGGCCGGCCACCTTGGAAGGAAGTCGCCCCTGCCGGTCAAGGAAGCGAAGGAAGGCGACCACGTCTGTCCAGGGCAGGTCCTGATTGCCCCGGGTGGGAGACACATGACCGTGAAGGCCGTGCCCGGCGGTGCGGGGAGTGCAGGGAGGATCGTGGTCGCGTTGAATGATTTCCCCCCGGTCAATTCATGCCGGCCCTCGGTTGATGTCCTGTTCCGCTCCATCGCCGAGTGCTACGGCGGCGGCAGTCTGGCCGTGATTATGACCGGGATGGGGGAGGACGGGGCCCGGGGGGTAAGGGACTTGAAGGACAAAGGCTGCTACTGTCTTGCGCAGAACGAAGAGACGTGTACGGTTTACGGAATGCCCCGGGCCGTGGTTGAGGCCCGGCTCGCCGACGAGGTCCTGCCTTTGGACCAGATCGCGCTGCGGATCATGAAGATCGTAGGGGGCTAGGGTAACTGCTCGGGTTCAAAGTTCCACGGTTCACGGTTCAAGGTTAGAGAGCATGGAAAAGATCCCCATATCCCAGGAAGAGTTCCGACTGCTCCGAGACTATATAAAGGAGCACTGCGGCATTTTTGTCGGCGATGAGAAGCTCTATTTGATCGAGAGCCGCCTGACCCTTCTGGTCGTGGAGAGCGGTTGCCGGTCTTTTTATCACCGATTTTCGCGTAACCGGTTTTCCTGAGATGTCTGCGCAGTACAGCTCGGCGCGCTGCCAGAAAACCTAATGAATAAGATATGTTACCTATGCGCGATTTCAGTATTCTTGGCGCAATTCTTATATGGAATGACGT
>JAZDOA010000115.1:0-3046 GCA_043799175.1 Pseudomonadota bacterium
ACCCGATCGCCACGATACTCTCGGCCAGGATGATGCTAGACTGGCTGGGCGAGACCGGGAAGGGCGCCGCGCTCGAGAAGGCGGTCGCGGAGGTCATCAAGGAAGGCAAGGTCCGAACCTATGATATGGGCGGTTCGAACACCACCCTCGAGATGGGCGAGGCCATCGCCGCAAAGTTGTAAGCAGCGTAGGTCACGCATGCTGCGTGACTATTGAATGGGCACATCACTACCAGGAATGGCCATGGAAAATATTATCATCCACGAAGTCGGGCCGCGCGACGGCCTGCAGGTAGAGAAGACCACCGTCCCGCTGGCCGAGAAGGTCCGCTGGATCGAGGGCCTCTTCGCCGCGGGGATCGATATCGTCCAGCTCGGATCGTTCGTCAACCCCGAGAAAGTCCCGCAAATGGCTGACACCGACGCCCTGTTCCGGCACTTCGCGTGGAATAAACCCGCCGACGTGACCCTCTCCGGGCTGGTGCTCAACGAGAAGGGGCTTGAGCGCGGCCTGGCCTGCGGGATCGAGATGTTCTGCATGGGTGTCTCGGCCAGCGAAACCCACAGCCGGAAGAACACCGGCATGACAACAGCCGAGGCCCTCGGGCGCATCGTTCCGATGGCGAAGCAGGTCATGGCCGCCGGGAAAAAAGTCCAGGTCTCGGTCCAGTCGGCGTTCGGCTGCGGGTTCGAGGGGCCGATCGACCGGGAGAAGGTGCTGTCCATCGTCAAAGCCTACCTGGAGGCTGGCATCCGCAACCTCAGCCTGGCCGACACGGCAGGTCACGCCCAGCCGCAGCAGGTCGAGGACCTGTACGGTGCCATCCTGGCGCTGGACCCCTCGGCCGAAATGGCCTGCCACTTCCACAATACCTATGGGCTGGGACTGGCCAACTGCTACGTAGCGCTGAAGAGCGGCGTGACCTGGTTCGAGTCCGCTTTCGGCGGGCTGGGCGGCTGCCCGTTCACCAAGCTGCCGGCTGGCAACGTCAGCACCGAGGACCTGGTCCACTCGCTGCAGCGCATGGGACTGCGCAAGGACATCAAGCTCGACGTGCTGCTCGAGGTGACCCGCCAGGTGGGCACCTTCTTCGACCGTGAACTGCCCGGCTTCATCCTGAAATCCGGCTCGATCGTGGATTTCCAGGGACAAACTGCAAAAGGAGACAGTGCATGAAATTACTTGAAGGGATCCGCGTCCTGGACATGACCAACGTGCTCTCGGGGCCGTTCGCCACGCTGCACCTCGCCCTCCTGGGCGCGGATGTGATCAAGATCGAAAATCCTGATGGCGGCGACCTGGCCCGCAAGCTGGGCAACGTGCCCAAGTACAACCAGGAACTGCTGGGCACCAGCTTCCTGGCCCAGAATGCCAACAAGAAGTCCCTGACCCTCAACATGAAGGCCGAGGAAGGCAAGGAGATCTTCCGCAGGCTGGTCAGGACCGCAGACGTGGTGGTGGAAAACTTCCGCCCTGGCGTGATGGCCCGGCTGGGATTCTCGTATGAGGAACTCTGCAAGCTCAACCCCAAGATCATCTACTGTGCCATTTCCGGCTTCGGCCAGACCGGGCCGGACGCCTTCAAGCCGGCTTATGACCAGATCATCCAGGGCCTGTCGGGCGTGATGGCTGTCAACGGTGACGAGCGCCTCAACCCGCTGCGCTGCGGTTTCCCGGTCTGCGACACGGTCGGCGGGATGAACGCCGCCTTCGCCATTATGGCGGCCCTCTACCACCGCGAGCACACCGGCGAGGGCCAGTTCATCGACATCGCCCTGCTGGACTCGATCATGCCGCTGATGGGTTGGGTGGCTGCCAACCTGTTGATCGGTGGGCAGCCGCCGATCCTGCTGGGCAACGACAACTTCACCTCTGCCCCGTCGGGCATGTTCAAGACACAGGATGGCTACATCAACATCGCCGCCAACCAGCAGCAGCAGTGGGAAGACCTGGCTGACGAATTGGGCCTCCCCGAACTGAAGACCGATCCGCGCTTCCAGGAGCGAGACACCCGCAAGGCCAACCGCTTCCTGCTTACCCCGCTGCTGGAGGCCAGGCTGGCGCAAAACACCACCGCCCACTGGGTGGAGGTTTTGAACGCCAAAGGCATCCCCTCCGGCGACGTGCTCAGCCTCGAGGCAGCGCTTTCCTCCGAACAGGCCAAACACCGCCAGGTGATCGCCGACATTGAACAGCCCGGAATCGGGAAGATCAAGATCTTCAACCTGACCGCCAGGTTCTCCAAGACCCCGGCGCAGATCGAGATGCCACCGCCTAGGCTTTCGGAACATACCGAGGCCGTCCTGGGTGAACTTGGGTACAGCGCCGAGGAGATGAAGGTGCTGAAAGAGAAACAGGTGATTTAGGATTAATTTTCCAACACGAAGGTCACGACGGTGTAATTGAAAGGTGAGGCACGAAGGAAAACAATAGATACAAAAAATGCTTTTTCCTTCGTGAGCCTTTGTGCCCTTTGTGTTAAGAATCTTTTTTGACTTAAAGGAGATATTTATGGGAATGACAATGGTAGAAAAAATCCTGGCCCGGGCCTCCGGGCAGGCCGCTGTCAAGGCGGGAGACGTGGTCGAGCCGCGCGTCGACCTGGCCATGTCGCATGAGAACGCCGCCCTGGTGCTCAACCAGTTCCAGGAGATCTACAAAGGCACCGGCCTTGAGGCCAAAGTCTGGGACCCGGCGAAGATCGCCATCATCTTCGACCACCGCGTCCCGGCTGAGAGCTCGAAGACGGCCACCAACCAGAAAAAGGTGCGCGAGTTCGTCAGGCGGCAGGGCATCACCAAGTTCCACGACATCCGCGGTGACGAGGGCGGCATCTGCCACCAGATCCTGCCCGAGAACGGCTACGTCCGCCCGGGGATGGTCGTGGTCGGCACCGACAGCCACACCACCAGCCACGGGGCGCTGAGCGCCTTCGCCTTCGGCATCGGGGCGACCGAGATGGCCTCGGTCTGGGCGCTGGGCAGCGTGTTGAACGTCGAGGTGCCGGCGACCATCAAGGCCGTCGTGCGCGGCAAGTTCCCAGCGG
>JAZDOA010000116.1:0-2009 GCA_043799175.1 Pseudomonadota bacterium
TATGTTTGCAAGGGTGACGCAGTTCGAGATCGACACGATGAGAATCAGCCTTGACAGCGCACTGGAGCGCTTCAGGCAACTGGTGATTCCAGCGGCGAAAAGGCAGGAGGGGTACGAGGGCCTGTACGTACTCCGCACGCCCGAAGGCAAGGGCCTCATCATGAGCCTGTGGGCGAGCGAGGAGGCGGCGAAGGTTGGCCTGGAGAGCGGATACTACGACGAGCAGGTCGCCAAGTTTATCTCGTTCTTTCGCGCACCGCCCGGGCGCGGCCACTACGAGGTTGTCTTCGCCGAGGCCCCTAGTACTGGAAGGGTGTAGTCTTCGGCTCTTGGACCACTCGTTCAACCTGACGATACAACACAGGCGGGCTGGAAGCCGCAGGAGGCGATAGTGGAGAAGCTGTTTGGCATACCTATAGGCCAGCTCACGGTCATCCTCTTGGCTATCTTCGGGGTGGGCGTTGCAGTGACCGGCCTGGTCGCCATGCGCAACCGGGTCGTCTTCAAAATGGCGGTGCGCAATATCCCACGGCGCCGGGCGCAAACGGCCCTCATCGTGCTGGGCCTGATGCTGGCCACCCTTCTCTTTTCCGCCTCCTTCGCCACCGGCGATACCCTGACCCACTCCATCCGATCTCAGGCTGTGAGCCGTCTGGGAGAAGTGGACGTGGTAGTGAGAGCAGAGGCGGCGGATGCGTCCGGCCGCCCTGTATACTTCGAGGAGGCCTACTTTCAGCAGGTGCGGGAGCGCCTTGCCGGTGTGGCGAATGTGGAGGGTGTAGCACCTTTGCTCCAAGAGCGTGCACCCGTGGTGGCGCCGGGCAGCCGGCTGAGCGAGGCCCAGGTCGACATCCTGGGCGTGGCCGGGGAGTGGATGACGAGCTTTGACCGCCTCGTGAATACTGCGGGAGAGCCTCTTTCCTTGGATGCCCTGAGCGGCAGTCAGGCATACATGAGCAGCGAGCTTTCCCGGAAGCTAGACGTTGGCCAGGGGGACACAGTTCAGGTGTTCCTGGGACGACAGCCGACCAGTCTGGAGGTGGCCGCAGTCTACGAGAAGGGAGCCAATCCGGCTGGGGAGCTTTCCATGGTGATGCCCCTTGCAGGGCTCCAAGAACTGACGGGGAACGCAGGCAGGGTGAACTCCGTTCTTGTCACGAACCGGGGAGGCTCCATCGGGGGTGCTGAGCACACCGACGCGGTCATATCCGGCCTTGAGCCTGCGCTGGACGGGACAGGGCTTGAGGCCGTACCGGTGAAGAGAGACGCCCTGGAGCAGGCCGACGAGCTGGGGAGCATATTCTCCAGCATCTTCCTGTTGTTCGGGCAGTTCTCCATTGCGGCGGGCATCTTGCTCATCTTCCTCATCTTCGTAATGCTGGCCGCGGAGCGGAAGCGGGAGCTTGGCATTGCACGGGCCGTGGGGATGCAGCGCGGCCACGTCATACGCATGTTTGCCTTTGAGGGAGCCGTCTACGCGCTCATGGCTGCCGCTGTGGGCAGTCTCCTCGGCGTGGTGGTCGGGTGGGGGATGGTTCGTATCATGACCGTCGCCTTTGGCCAGATGGACTTGGAGCTGACCTACGCCTTCAGTTGGCGCAGCGTGGTCATGGCCTATACCCTTGGGATGGCCTTCACCTTTGCCGTGGTCCTGGTCTCCTCCTGGCGAATCAGCCGACTGAACATCGTGAGGGCCATCCGGGACATCCCCGAACCTCGTACAAGTCGCAAGACTATCAGGGGGCTGGTTCTGACTGCCTTGCTTCCTATCATAGGACTTCTCTTGACATTCTCTGGCCTCCAGAGCGAGCAGGCGTTTGCCTGGATGCTCGGGACATCCTTCGTCATTATTGGTTTGCCCCTGCTGGCCCGGCGCTTCGGGTTGCCGGACAGGGCCGCTTTCACTGTGGCAGGGTTGGGCCTGGTGGTCTGGTGGCTTCTTCCATCAAGTGTTTTCGAGGGAATCCTGCCGCAGATGCAAATGGGCATTGAGATGTTCTTCCTCAGCG
>JAZDOA010000165.1:0-2987 GCA_043799175.1 Pseudomonadota bacterium
CAACCCCTTTGAGGTACCCAGAAGCACCGCGTCCGTTCCGTTGGCGAGCTTCATGGAGGCGATATCCGCCTCTATCTCGCCGCACAGCCCTATTTGGACGTAATCAACGGAAGGCTTGGTCTGACCCGCGACTGATTGAAACGCGGATGGGTCAATGGCTGAAGGTGCCGGTGAGGCCTCGGAAGCCAACGCCGGACTGAATGCCGTTGGGACCGCGAGCAGCAAGGCGCTCGCCACGAGGATTGCACTCAGCAGTCGGCGCAATCTCACTTTGCTCACTGTGACCTGCCAGCTATCCCTTAAAGCAGTT
This sequence comes from Pseudomonadota bacterium, assembly GCA_043799175.1. Classification (GTDB taxonomy): domain Bacteria; phylum Desulfobacterota; class JAZDOA01; order JAZDOA01; family JAZDOA01; genus JAZDOA01. The sequence continues at coordinate 311 of JAZDOA010000165.1, forward strand.
TTCCCTGCGGGGTCTTTTCACGACCGTAGGCGATGCCCAGGTGGTCGTAAGCCAGACGCGTGACCATCCTGCCCCTGGGAGTTCTGTCAATGAAGCCGAGCTGGAGCAGATACGGCTCGTACACATCCATAATAGTATCCGCCTCCTCGCTGATGGAGGCCGCCACCGTTTCCAGCCCCACCGGGCCGCCCTCGAACTTCTCGATGATGGTACGCAGCATCTTGTGGTCTATGTCGTCGAGCCCGATGCGGTCGACTCCGAGGCCCGCGAGCGCAGCAAGCGCGGCCTGGTGCGACACCACCCCATCCCCCCTCACCTGCGCGTAGTCCCGCACCCGCTTCAGCAGCCGGTTGGCGACGCGCGGTGTGCCCCGAGAACGGCGGGCGATCTCGTCCAGGCCGTCTTCATCGGCCTTCACCTGAAGTATCTGCGCCGACCGCCTGATTATCTTGACCAGCGACGCCTCGTCATAAAAATCGAGGCGGAAGATGGAGCCGAAGCGGTCGCGTAGCGGCGGGCTGAGCAGTGCGTAGCGAGTAGTTGCCCCGATGAGTGTGAACTTCGGCAACTTCAGCCGCAGGCTCTTCGCCGCCGGGCCCTTGCCGAGCACGATGTCTATGGCGTAGTCCTCCATTGCCGGGTACAGCACCTCCTCCACCGGCCGGCTCAGGCGGTGCACCTCGTCGATGAACAATATGTCCTCGGGACGCAGGTTGGTGAGTATGGCCGCCAGGTCCCCACCCCGCTCCACTGCCGGCCCGGAGGTTATCCTTATGCTCACCCCCATCTCGGCAGCGATTATGCTGGCGAGGGTGGTCTTGCCCAGTCCAGGCGGTCCGTAGAGGAGCACATGGTCCAGGGCCTCGCCCCTCCGCCTGGCCGCCTCCATGGCGATGGACAGGTTCTCCTTGACCTTCTCCTGGCCGATGAACTCAAGCAGCCGCTTGGGGCGCAGGTTGACGTCGAGGTGCACGTCGTCGGTCGTGGGCTTGCCCGACGTTATGCGTTCCGGTACAGGTTTAGCCGGCTTGGCCAATGAATCCCTCCGCGTCGTATGGCCGATTATATCACGGCAAAGGGGACTTGAACCGGCCCCTTGCCCGAAGGCCGGCCGCGGCGGCAAAAGGGATCTGGACAGACCAGGCCACAACAGCTACAATGGCGTCCATACCAATTACACACCTTTTTCAAACCAGCCCCTGGGAATAACGCTTGCCTGCTAGTATTGCAGGCGGGCCAACCCGGAGATGGCGCGTGTACGGAGGCAATTCTTGAGCCGAACGCGGATAGCGAAGGCGCCCCCTGTCCTTCCGTGTGTAATGCTGCTCCTGGCGCTTGCCTCCTCTTTGTTCTTCCTCGGGTGCTCCTCCAAGACGAAGGCGGCAAGCGCGCCGACACCCACGCCGGCAGCGTCCAAGGGAGACCTGACCGTGTTGTCCGCCATCGAGGGCGCGGTCATGGTCAAGCATGCCGCCGGCGACTGGTCGCCGGGGCAGCTCGGCGCCCCGCTCCAGGCGACCGACTCCATAAAGACAGGTGAATCGGCACGTGCCTTGGTCACGTTCTTCGACGGCAGCTCCCTCGAACTGGAGGGGGGCACCGAGGTAGGGATTTCCGATCTCCGGGCTTCTGCTAGCTCATCCACCAAGACCATAGTGGTCAAGCAGGAGGTGGGCAACACGGTGAGCCGGGTAACAAAGCTGTTGGACGCAGGCTCGCGCTACGAAATCCAGACCCCGGTCTCCGTCGCCGCTGTACGTGGCAGCGTCATGCTCATCCACGTAGCTTCGGACGGCGCCACCGAGGTGGGGAACCTCGAAGGCACCATTTCAGTGATCTCCCAGGGAGTGGAGGTGCAGATTCCTCCGAACACGACCAGCTCCGTAACAGAGGGCAGGCCGCCCACGACCCCCGAAAAAGGGCTGCCATTCACCGCTCCGGAGCCGCTCAAGCCAGCGGTCGCCGGGCAAGCGCAGCAGACCGGCCAGCCGGACTCCACGCAGAAGGAAAATCCCCAGGCGGCAGGCGGGCAGGGCCAGATGTCTGGCGGCACCAGCGATGCCTCATCGCAGGGCAGCGGTTCAACCGGTGGCGCCAGCGCCTCCGGCAAGACGGCAACCCCGGGTAGTGCCGCAGACGACAATGGCAACAAGGGCCAGGGTAAAGCGGGAAGCGACGCCAAGAATGATACAGGGAAAGGACCAGATACGGCCGCCGGCCAGGACAAGAAAGACAACGGCCAATCAGCGGATAATCCCGGCAATAAGGACCAGGGAGACAGCTCCGGAAAAGGCGCCGGGGGCGGGGATCAGGCTAAGGATGCTGGCAATAAATCCGATTCGCCTCCTGGCCAGGACAAGAAAGACAACGGCCAATCAACGGACAATCCTGGCAATAAGGACCAGGGAGACAAGGACTCCAAGGGCGGCTCTTCCGACAGTGGCGGCGACCAGTCTAAGGGAGATAAGGGCTCCAAGGACGGCTCGTCCGGCGGCGACAGCTCTGGCGGAGGCTCCGGTGACAGCGGTGGTGGAAGCTCGCCTCCCGGTGGTGGAGGCGGTGGTGACAACGGCGACGGCGGGGGTGGAAGCCCGCCTCCCGGTGCCGGAGGCGGTGGTGGTGGCGGTGGTGGTGGAGGCGGAGGTGACAAAGGCGGAGGCGGAGGAGGTGGTGGTGG
>JAZDOA010000195.1:0-10527 GCA_043799175.1 Pseudomonadota bacterium
TAACCCACTCTTGGTTCAATCGTTTCCGAAAGCTCTTGGTCCGATATGAAAAGCTTGCGGATAGCTACGAGGCCCTACTGCATCTCGCGGCAGCTATCATCTGTTGGAGAAAAGTTGCGGCTATTTAAGGATAGGTTCTAACATGGAAACCACTGTTCATAACCCAGATCGCTATATGGGAGATTTGAGGCAAATACTTGCTCAAGGGCGGAAGCGCATCGGCATGATCTTGGGTGCTGGATGTCCGGCTAGCATTTGCATCGATCCATCATCGAACATAATCAGCCATGAAGGTGTTAAACTCATACCCACAGTCGAGGAACTTACACAAAAAGTATGTGGTAAACTTACTGAAGAAGAGACCAAAGTAGTTGCTGAGATTTCAAAGGAACTTAGTTCCAGTCCAACGGGTGCCAGTCCAACAATTGAGATGATCCTATCTCGGGTTCGTTCTTTAGCGGCAATAATCGGATCTACTTCGATTCACGGGTATGACGGTCCGAAATTCACCGTACTTGCGCAACGAATTTGCAGTCTGATAGGCGAGGTGGTTAGTTCCGAACTCCCTTCGGGCAGTAACGCGTACACAGATCTGGCTGCCTGGATCGGCGGTACACACCGAACCCACGCGATCGAGGTGTTCACGCCCAATTACGACTTGCTCTTTGAAGAAGCATTTGAACGACTAGGGATTCCCTATTTCGATGGTTTCTCTGGGGCATTTGAACCTTTCTTCGATCCTTCAAGCATATCCAATGATGATTTGCCCCCTCGGTGGGCCAGAATTTGGAAACTTCATGGCTCGCTCGGCTGGGCAGAGAACAATGCGGGAGGAATTGTTAGATGTAAAGGCCGTCAGGCTGCACAATTGATATATCCAGATCACCTAAAATATGATCAAATACAAAAACTCCCGTTTGCCGCCTTTTTCGACCGGCTACGCAGGTTTCTGACCATGCCAGATACTCTCCTGCTGACATGCGGATTTTCATTTCATGATGCCCATATTTCAGCGGTGATCGACGACGCACTTGTAGCCAATCCCGCAGCCAGCATCTTTGCATTTCAATATAATTGTCTTGATGAAGAGAGTCATGCATGCGATATGGCTGCCAAGAGACCGAACATGAGTGTCTATGCCAAGGACGGTGCCGTAATAAATTGCATCCACGCTCCTTGGAAGCCTGGAGACTTGCCAAGCCCGGAATGGGGTGTTATCAGAAAGAGTTATTGGCGTACGCCGCAATCGGGTAATGGGGACGTATTCTTGCTTGGTGATTTCGTGTCATTCGCGAGCTTCTTCGCACTGACGCATGCGGAGCGAGTAGCTATTCCGCAAGATCCTGCCGCTTCAGGGGATTTAGCATGAAATCCGCGCAGACCCTGCTGGGCCACGTTGGGGCAGTCTCTGGGGCATCTGTCAACGTCTTATTGGTAGAGTCACTGGCATCTGGCCTGGCAATAATAGGTGGGAGTACGTACAGGGTGGGTCAAGTTGGCAGTTTTGTGCGGATACCATTAGGATATCAGGATCTCTTTGGCTTTGTCGCGAAGGTGGGAGCCAATGCGGCTCCCGATAGCGTGCGAGATACCCCGAGTGCCAGTGGCAGATGGATGCTTGTTCAGCTCGTTGGGGAAGCTATTGGCGCCTCCTTCGAACGTGGCATTAGCCAGTATCCTAACGTCAACGATGCAGTTCACCTCGTCACAGAGCAGGACTTATACCGTATTTATGGACAGGGTGGTAAGGGGCAAGAACGCATTGGCAGGTTATCTAGTGCGGAAAACATCGATGTGCGATTGGATATCGATAAATTGCTCACGCGCCATTGCGCGGTCTTGGGTTCTACCGGTTCGGGCAAATCCACTACGGTTGCCAGTTTGCTGAGGTCCATTGCAGGGACAGATTCGGCCCAAGCTCGGTATCCCAGCGCACGGATTTTGCTTTTAGACATACATGGTGAGTATGCCGATGCCTTGTCGGACATTGCAAGCGTCTTCCGTATCAATCCTCACAAGGACCAGCAGGAGCTCTTCATCCCTTATTGGGCTATTGATCCGGCTGATCTTATAGAATTCCTGACTGGAGGGATCGCCGATGACAAGGCATTGTACTTTTACGACAAGATTACAGAACTGAAGCGCGAATCGCTTGGGAACAAAGAATATCCTGGCGTGTCTCAGGAATCACTCACTATCGATACACCTATTCCATACAGTCTACAACGTCTTTGGCTTGAACTAATTGATGTGGAATTGCGAACTTTTGAAGGAGCACAGCGCGATAAGCCGGCATCGATAGCGGCAGGCGATGCAGAATTCTTGATCCCACCAAAGTACAAGCCGCACGCCATGGGCAGTGCCGGTCCCTTCCTCAATACCGCTGCCCCCGGAATCAAGCGCCAGTTGATCAATCTTCGCTCCCGTCTGCTTGACAAACAATATGATTTTCTTCTCCATCCGGGGGAGTGGAAGCCGGACACCCGAGGCAAAGCTGCGAAGGACTTGCCCGATATTCTCCGCGCTTGGCTTGGGCATGAGCAGCCGGTCACGATTTTGGACCTCTCCGGGGTTCCGAGCCAAGTCCTTCTTCGCCTTATTGGCTCAATACTCAAGGTAATCTACGAAGCACTATTTTGGAGTCGCGATAAGAGCGAAGGTGCGGTTTCGCGTCCCCTCCTTTTGGTGATGGAAGAAGCCCATAGATATTTATCGACTGGAGGCGACAATTCAGCACGGAGAATCGTTCAGCGAATAGTAAAAGAGGGACGTAAGTACGGAATGGGGGCAATGATAGTTAGTCAAAGACCATCTGAGGTAGATGATACTATATTGTCACAGTGCGGAACGTTCGTGGCACTTCGTCTTTCGAATCCGGTGGATCGAGCGAGTGTACAAGGGACACTGCCGGACAATTTAGCTGCGCTCATGGATATGCTGCCGGTCTTGCGCACAGGTGAAGCGATCATCAGTGGAGAAGCGGCCAGGTTGCCCATGCGCTGCAGGGTGACACTCCCTGGCAAATCGCACCGTCCGAACAGCGGCGACCCTGAGGTGAAAAAACAGTGGTCTCTTCCCCGAAGGCCCGAAAGCTACGAGCGCGTTGCCGCTTCTTGGCGAGCGCAGTCACCCAGGGCAAAACTTCTAGAAGTCAGTATTGAGCGACAACCAGTCACTGATGCACCTGAGGATACGGAGGAATAGCAAATGCAGCGCACCGTAGTTCCATCATCAAGCATCTCTTCAATTGGTTATGACTCAGCCTCGGAAACACTTGAAGTAGAGTTCCAAAATGGATCAGTGTATCAATATTACAACGTTGGTCAAACTATATACGACCAGATAATGATTGCCCCGTCAAAAGGGCAGTTTCTTAACTCCCAGATTAGGAATGCCTTTCCATATTCCCGAGTGGGTTAATGTGAGCAAAACCCAAGTAGCCGCTGGCGACGGACTGCCGTTCGCCCTGAGGTATCGAAGGGCGAACTCACCACTTGAGGCGTGATGCCTTCCCGTTCAGGCTTCGATACCTCAGCCCGAACGGGAACTGCCCGAAGTAGAAGAGATACCAGGAATTATCGTAAGAGGTTACGCTTTTACGGCCTTCACCACGTGGCCCGAACGGATACAGCGGGTGCATACCCGCATCCGGCGGCTGCCCTGAGGGGTCAGGACGTGAACGCGCTGGAGGTTGGGGAGCCAGCGGCGCTTGGTCCGGTTGTTGGCGTGGCTTACGTTGTTGCCCACATGGGGCGTCTTTCCGCAGATCTCACACATAATGCTCATGGTTGGCGCACTCCTGACAAGTTCAAAGCGCCTGATTATACCAACCCTTCCCGCCCCGTGCAAGGCCCTCGTATCTTTCCGGCGCTTGACCACGGTCTAAACCCCTGTTATTTTCAACAAAGTAATGAGGGAACCAGGGCGACATTCCACTTGACCGACGCGGGCCACTTGACCGAAACTTGCCACGCCGGCACGGCGCTGCTCCAGCGCTATATGGATTTTCTCGTGGTGGAACGGCAGCTTTCCCCTCACACCCTTGCCGCCTACAGCGCCGACATCATCCATTATCTCGATCAGTTGGACCGTGAAGGGGTTTCTTCGCCCGAGCACGCGCTGCCCTCGCACCTGGCGGCCTGGGCCTCGGTCCTGAAGGGGCAGGGGCTTTCATCCGGGAGCATTGCCCGCAAGACGGCTGCGGTGCGGGGTTTCCATCGGTTCCTGGCCGCCGAGGGCCTGGCGGCCAGGAACCCCGCCCTCCAGCTGCGTTCGCCCCGGCTGCACCGGAGACTGCCCCACTATTTGAGCGTCGGGGAGGTGGAACGGCTGCTGGAGGCCCCGGAGGGGGACTCGCGCGGGACGCGGGACGCGGCCATGATAGAGCTCATGTACGGCTCCGGCCTTCGGGTCTCGGAGCTGGTCGGCCTGCGCCTCGATGGCCTCAACCTGGAGGCGAACTTCATTATTATTTGCGGCAAGGGTGGCCGGGAGCGGGTGGTGCCCTTCAACGAGGTGGCCGCGCTCAGGCTGCGGAGCTGGCTGGCCCCGCGGGGCGAAATAAAAGGCTCGGCGGCCAGCCCCTACGTCTTCCTGACCCGTCTGGGCCGGAAGATGACCCGCCAGTGCTTCTGGAAGCTGCTGCGCGACTACGGCCTGAAGGCCGGCATAAAGAAGCCCTTCAGCCCCCACAGCCTCCGCCATTCCTTCGCCACTCATCTGGTGGAGAACGACGCCGACCTGCGTTCGGTGCAAATGATGCTGGGGCATGCCAACATTGCCACCACCCAGATCTACACCCACGTGGCCCGGGAGCGTCTCAAGGCCGTTCACAGTCGCTTCCACCCCAGGGGCTGAGGCGGAGTCTTTTCTTATGCAGATCATCACCACCCATGTTAACGCCGACTTCGATGCCCTGGCCTCCATGGTCGGGGCCCGCAAGCTGTATCCGGGCGCGGCCCTGGTCTTTCCGGGCGCGGCCGAGCGAGGGGTGCGGGATTTTCTGCTGAAGGCGCCGGATTACCTGTTGAACCTGCAAAGAGCCCGCAATATAGACCTGGAGAAGGTGAGCCGCCTCATCTTGGTGGATACCCGCCAGCGGGGCCGCATCGGGCGCTTCGCCGAAATAGTCGGCAGGCCTGGGGTGGAGATCCACGTCTACGATCATCACTCGCCCTCCAGGGACGACCTCGAAGGCGAGGTGGCGGTGCTGCGGCCGGTGGGGGCCAACACAACCATATTAGTAGGGCTCATTCGGGAGCGCGACCTCACCCTGACCCCGGAGGAGGCCACGGTCATGGCCATGGGCATCTACGAGGACACCGGCTCGCTGGTGTTCGACTCCACCACTCCCGAGGACTTTCTGGCCGCCGCCTGGCTGCGGGAGCAGGGGGCCGACCTCGGGGCGGTACACGACGTGCTGGCCAAAGACCTCGACGCCGAGCAGGTGGCGCTGCTCAACGATCTTGTCCAGGCCACGACCATCTTCCACATCGGCGGCACGGACGTGGCCATAACCAAGGCCAGCATGGAGGACTACGTCGCCGACTTCGCGGTGCTGGTTCACCGGCTCATGGAGATGGGGCACTTCAAGGTGCTCTTCGCCCTGGCCGGCATGGCCGACCGCATACACCTAGTGGCCCGCAGCCGGGTCCCCGAGGTGAACGTCGGGGAGGTCATGGCCTCCTTCGGTGGGGGAGGCCACCCCACGGCCGCCTCGGCTTCCATACACGACTTTACCCTCATTCAGGTCGAGGAGAAGCTGCTGGCCCTTCTCCAAAACACTCTGCCGGGCCGTGCCATGGCTGTGGAGCTTATGACCAGCCCCGCCAAGACAATACCGGCCGACACCACGGTGGAGCGGGCGGCCGAGATGATTGTCCGCTACAACATCAACGTCCTTCCCGTCGTGGAAGACGAGCGGCTGGTGGGCCTCATCTCGCGCCAGGTGCTGGAGAAGGCCGTATTTCATCATCTGGGCGGGCGGCCCGTCTCCGACTTCATGACCAGGGAGTTCGCCACGGTGTCTCCCGCCGGCACCCTGCTCGAGGTCCAGAGCATTATCATCGAGGGCAAGCAGCGCCTCCTGCCGGTCATGAAGGCCGCCCGTCTGGTGGGCATCATCACCCGCACCGACCTGCTCAACCGGCTGGTGGACGAATCCCTGCGGGGCCAGCCCCTGGCCAAGGAGCGGGCGCGCAGCAAGAACATCCAGAACGTGCTGATCGAGCGGCTGCCCGAGGACGTCGTCGCCCTGCTGCGCCAGGTGGGCCAGGTGGCCGAAGGGCTGGGCTATAGTGCTTATGCCGTGGGCGGGTTCATCCGCGACCTGCTCCTGGAACACCCCAATCTGGACATAGACATCGTTATTGAGGGGGACGGGGTCAAGTTCGCCCGCGCCCTGGCCCGCGCCCTCCACGCCCGGGCCCGCTACCACCACGAGTTCGGCACCGCCGTGGTCATCTTTCCCGACGGCTTCAAGATAGACGTGGCCACGGCCCGGCTGGAATACTACGAATACCCGGCCGCGCTGCCCATCGTGGAGCTCAGCTCGCTCAAGCTCGACCTCTACCGGCGGGACTTTACCGTCAACACCCTGGCCGTAAAACTCAACCCGGCGGCCTTCGGCCTGCTGCTGGACTTTTTCGGCGCCCAGCGGGACCTCAAGGAAGGGCGGCTGCGGGTGCTTCACAATCTCAGCTTCATCGAAGACCCCACCCGCATCTTCCGCGCCCTGCGCTTCGAGCAGCGCTACGGCTTCCGGTTGGGCAAGCAGGCCAGCAGCCTGATTCAGAGCGCGGTGCGCGCCGAGGCCTTCGCCAACCTCAGCGGGCAGCGCATCTTCACCGAGGTAAGACTCATCCTGGAGGAAGACAACCCCCGGGCCATCCTGCGGCGGCTGGAAGATTTCAATTTGCTGCGCTTCCTGCACCCCCAGATCGGCCTGCCGGCCGCGAAGGTGGCGCTGCTGGAGGAGACCGGCAAGGTGCTCGCCTGGCACGACCTGCTCTTTCTGGATGAGCGCTATGAGCGCTGGATAGTATACTTTCTGGCCCTGGTGGATGATCTGTCCGACACCGCGCTGCGCGAGCTGCTGCGCCACTTCGGGCTGGGGCCACGCCGCGGCCGGCACCTGGCGGTGGAGCGGCGGGAGGGCCAGCGGGCGCTGCGGCAGATGGAGGGCCGGCCCGACATGCTCAACAGCGAGGTGTTCGGCCTGCTTTCCGGCCGTTCGGTGGAAACCCTCCTGTGGCTCATGGCCAAGGCCCGCACGGAGCAGGTCCGCCGGGCCATCTCGCTTTATTTTACGGATCTCCAGAAGACCCACATAAGTGTCACGGGCGACGACCTCATCGGGATGGGGCTGACTCCGGGGCCGGTGTTCAAGCAAATTTTGGGTTCGCTGTTCGAGGCCCGGCTTAACGGACTGGTCAAAACCCAGGAAGATGAGTTAGAGTTTGTACGGCATCATTACCTTCGGGAAGAAGCGCGTCCCGGAAATTAAAACCAGGAACTGCCCAAGGAGATTTTTTGCTGGAAGATACCATCGCCAAACTGGCCATCTCGGCGGTACCGTTCCTCATGGCGCTTACCTTCCATGAGACGGCGCACGGTTGGGTAGCCTACCGGCTTGGCGACCCCACGGCCAAGATGCTGGGCCGCCTCACCCTCAACCCCTTCGCCCATCTCGACCCCTTCGGTACCCTGGCCTTCGTCCTGACCAGTGTCACGGGTGTTGGCATAGGCTGGGCCAAACCGGTGCCCGTGAATCCCCGCTACTTCCGCAACCCGCACCGCGACATGATCTGGGTGTCCCTGGCCGGCCCGGCGGCCAACCTGGCCCTGGCCGCCCTGTGTGCCATTGTGCTGGGGCTGCTGTTCCGTTACGGGGGCGCTGTATTCGGGCGCTTCGCCCTGCCCCTGGTGCTCATGGTGCAGACCGGGGTGTGGATCAATGTTGCCCTGGCCGTCTTCAACCTGATACCCGTGCCGCCGCTGGACGGCAGCAGGATCCTGCAAGGGCTGCTGCCCCTGCCCCAGGCCCTGGCCTTTTCGCGGCTCGAGCGCTACGGTTTTATGATAATCCTGGTCATGATCTTCAGCGGGTTGGTCGGCCGGGTCATAGTACCCCCCATAGAGATGCTGGTGGGCCTGTTTATGCGGCTGGCGGTGCTCTAGATAAGGAAGTTTTTTTTCATGGACTTGGCGACATCCGAACAAGGCGGTCAGCATCAGGTACACCTGGAGAACCACGAAGGCCCCCTGGACCTGCTGCTTCATTTGGTCAGGCGCGGCAATATGGACATTCTGGATGTCCCCATCGCCAGGCTGTGCGCCGACTATTTCGGCTACCTGAAGTTCATGGAAGAGGTAAACATAGGCACCGCCGGGACGTTCACCCTGATGGCGGCCAGCCTGGTTCACATCAAGAGCCGGGCACTGCTGCCGAAAGCGGGAGCCGGGGAGGAAGGCGGGGCCGAAAAAGACCCCCGGGCCGAAATCGTACAGCCTCTCATCGAATACATGAAGGTCAAGGATACCGCCGCCATGCTCTATCAGCGCGAGCTGCTCGACCGCGACGTCTTCCTTAGGGGAGGCGGCGCCGAGGAGGCCGAGGGCGAGGAGATAGAGCTGCGCGGCGTGAGCGTGTTCGACCTGCTCGACGCCTTCCGCTCCCTGATCGAGTCCCGGCGGGATGAACCGATGGTCATCGAGGTCGATACCGACAGCATCGAGGAGCGCCAGAGCCGCCTGTCCCGGCTCCTGGCCGGAACGGGAGGGATGCCCTTCGCGGCCATGTTCCCACCAGGGGCGGGCAGGCGGGAGATAGTCGTCACCTTCATGGCCCTGCTCGAGATGGTCAAGACCGGCCTGGTGCGCCTCATACAGGACGAGGCCGGAAGTATTACCGTGTTGCCGCCGCTTGCCGGCGTGGCCTAGGCTCGCGCCTGGTGGAGCTTTCAGAATGGGAGTAGCCGATCTCAAGTACGTGCTCGAAGACCTTTCTGGAGGTCTTCGAGCTTGACGACCTTTCCAGCTTGCCGGCGTTGCGCGAGGATGAGCAATTGAGCGCCCCCTTCGGCGGTACGTCCAACCTCAAGGCCGCGCGGCGACCGGTAACCGGCAGCTAGGGCATGGAAGACCAGAGTATGGAAGAGCGCCTGCAAAAGATCCTGGCACGGGCGGGAGTGGCCTCCCGGCGGGCGGCCGAGGATCTCATCCGCCAGGGGCGGGTTTCGGTAAACGGGCGGGTGGTGAATGTCCTGGGTTCGAAGGCGGACCCGGCCCGAGACGACATCAGGCTTGACGGCGAGCGCCTGCGCGCGGCCGCCGAGCCCATCTATCTGGCGCTCAACAAACCGCGCGGCTATGTCACCACGCTGTCGGACCCCGAGGGCCGCCCTACCGTGGCCGACCTGGTCTCGGGGTGGCCCCGTCTTTTCCCGGTGGGAAGACTTGATTATGACACCGAGGGGCTGCTCATAATGACCAACGACGGCGAGTTCGCCCAGTTCCTGGTGCATCCGCGCTATCGGGTCACCAGGACGTATCGCGCCAAGGTGAAGGGAGTGCCCACGGCGGCCAAGCTGGCCCTGCTGGAGCGCGGGGTGAAGATAGACGCCGGCAGAGTCGCCAAGGCCGAAGGTATAAGGCTGCTTAACGCCCAGGATGACAGGGCGGTGGTGGAAATAATCGTGGCCGAGGGCCGCCAGCACCTGGTAAAGCGCATGTTCATGGCCATCGGCCATCCCATGCGCCGGCTGACGCGGTTGGCTATCGGTCCGCTGTTGTTGGGTGGGCTCAGGCCCGGCGCTTACCGGAGCCTTACCGTGGCCGAGGTAGACAGCCTCAAGGCGGCGGTACACCTTGAAGGCGCAGAAAATGCTAGGTAATATACTGTGCGGTCGGGAAGAAAGCGCTTGACTTGGGTGCCGGAGGTTGGGTATACGTGGAAATTGTTCCGGCCAAGAGTCAACGCTCCAGTTATTCTTCTTACTTGAGGACACTATGAACAAATCCGAGCTTATCGACGTCTTGAGCCAAGAGGCTCAGCTTACCAAGAAGAAGGCGGAAGAGGTCATCAACATAGTCTTTGACTCCATGAGCATGGCCCTCGGCAAGGGCGAGCGTATTGAACTGAGGGGGTTTGGAAGTTTCGTCGTGAAGAGCTACGACCCCTACGTCGGCCGTAACCCCAAAACGGGAGAGAAAATCAAGGTTCCACCCAAGAAGCTTCCCTTCTTCAAGGTTGGCAAGGAACTCAAGGAACGGGTTGACATCCTCAAGTAAAAAACCATCCGCGTGGCCTCTTTTCAATGAATGGATCCGGTCTACCCCCCAGTGGCGGGCATGGGGGCGGTAAGGGGTCGGTGTTGCCACATGTGGGGCTGTTTGTGGCAACGCTGTTCACCACGACCCTTGCCGGAGCCCTGCAACAGGACCCTCATCCGTTAGGGTTGTTGGCCCAGCCTTGGCGCCTGGGAGTGGGTTTGCCTTTTTCCCTTACCCTGCTCTCGATTCTTTTGG
>JAZDOA010000204.1:0-2004 GCA_043799175.1 Pseudomonadota bacterium
GGCCCACGCTGCCGACGGCTATTCGCGCGTTACCGGAAAGACAGGCGTTTGCCTGGCGACCTCCGGTCCAGGCGCCACCAACCTGGTTACCGGCATAGCCAACGCCTACCTTGACTCCTCGCCAATGGTGGCCATCACCGGGCAGGTTGCCCGGCCCTTCCTGGGCAAGGACTCCTTCCAGGAAGTAGACATCACCGGCATAACCGTGCCCATCACCAAGCACAACTACCTGGTCATGGACGTGGACGACCTTGCCAGGGTGGTCAAAGAGTCCTTTTTCCTCGCCAGCACGGGACGTCCCGGACCGGTACTGATAGACATCCCGCGTGACGTTTTCATCGAGCAGGCGGAGTTCCGCTATCCGGAAAGAGTCGCCCTGCCCGGATACCGGCCGACCCTGGACGGCCATCCTTCCCAGATAAAGAAGGCCATCCGCCTCATTAACGAGGCTAAGGCGCCGCTAATCGTCGCCGGACGCGGCGTCACACTCGCTGGCACCTGCGCCGAGCTAAAGGAACTGGCCGAGAAGGCCCAGATACCGGTAGTTACCACGCTACTGGGAATAGGCTGCTTCCCCGAGTCCCATGTCCTCAGCTTCGGCATGATAGGCATGCACGGTATGGCCTATGCCAACCTGGCCGTGAGCAGCGCCGACCTCGTCATCGCCATCGGCATGCGGTTCGACGACCGCGCCACGGGCAGAGTCAATGGCTTCGCGCCCAAGGCAAAGATCATCCACATTGACATAGACCCGGCCGAGATCGGCAAGAACGTCAGGGTCGACGTGCCTATAGTGGGAGATGCCAGGCAGGTACTGGCCGAGATTAACAAACAGCTCCACAAGCAGAACCATCTTGAGTGGGTGGAGCAGCTCGATGCATTGCGCGAGGAACACCCTTCCGTCGCCATCCGCAACGGTGATGAGCTTATCCCTCAGTTTGTCATCCGCAAGATATACGAAGTCACCGGCGGAGAGGCCATCGTGGTAACCGGCGTCGGCCAGAACCAGATGTGGGCGGCGCAGCACTTCTGGTACAACAAGCCAAACAAGTTTGTGTCCTCCGGCGGCCTCGGCACCATGGGCTTCGAGCTTCCTGCGGCGCTGGGCGCCAAGATAGGCTGCCCCGACGAGACCGTTTGGTGCATCGCCGGCGACGGTGGCCTGCAGATGACCATCCAGGAGATGGCCACCATAGTTCAGGAAAACGCAGCCGTTAAGATCGCCGTAATCAACAACGGCTACCTGGGCATGGTGAGACAGTGGCAGGACCTCTTCTACGACAAGAGGTATGTGGCCACGCCCCTGTCCTCGCCTGATTTCGTAAAGATAGCCGAGGCCTACGGCATCCCGGCGCAGCGGGTAAAGAAGAGGAACGAGGTTGTGCCCACTCTGGAGAAGGCCATGGCATACGCAGGCCCCTACCTTATCGATTTCCAGGTGGAGCCCGAGGAGAACGTCTATCCCATGGTGCCTCCGGGAGCAGCCCTGGCCGATGTAATCGAGGACCCGAAGAAGGTGGACCTCATACCGTCGAATTCTTCCACACTCTCGGTGAGCAACATCTGAAGAAGGGAGATTAATGGCAGCCCCGAAACACACCCTGGTGGTCCTGGTGGCTGACAAGCCCGGCATACTCAACCGTGTGGCCGGCCTGTTCCGCCGGCGTGGCTTCAATATCGACAGCATCGCCGTCGGCCACGCCGAGCAGCCCGATCTGTCGCGAATGACCATCGTCGTCGAAGGCGCCGACAACATCGTCGAGCAGGTGCGCAAGCAACTTGCCAAGCTTATCGACGTAGTCAAAATATCAGACATAACCAACGAGCCGCTGGTCGCGCGCGAGCTGGCCCTCATCAAGGTGAAAGCCACCTCAACCACACGAAGCGACATCATCCAGATTGTGGACGTCTTCCGCGCCAATATCGTTGACGTGGCTATGGACTCCTTGACCGTGGAGGTGTCTGGCGACGAAGACAAGGTCGACTCGCTGCTGAACCTTCTGC
>JAZDOA010000210.1:0-2248 GCA_043799175.1 Pseudomonadota bacterium
CTGCCGCAGCGTGAGATCCCTGATCTGCCCCGCTGTCATGCCGCGCCTTACAGCCTTAAGTAGTCTGAGGACTGCGGCCTGCTCTACGGTCAGATCGAATTCGGCTAGCTCTAACTCCCGCAGACGATAAACGACAAACCCAGTAGCATCCAATAACGCCCATAGGTCATAGCTGGAAAGCGAGCGCCCGCCCATATCTTTGTTGGCTGTCATCTTCAAGGACCCCGGACTGGAAATAAACACCTTTCTGTTATGTCTAGATTCTAGCATCCGGGCCGGCAAGTATCAATCGTCATGGTAGATATCTATATTGACACGTATTTCCCAAGGTGCTATACTTCGGTCACGTTTTCGGACTCATAGTGCCGCATCACACGGCTTAAACACCCTTAGAAAGGAGAGGTAGAATATGGTAGGTATTGTGTCCTATGGTGCCTATGTTCCTTTGCACAGGCTGGGGCTGGGGACGAGGGGGTGGATGGCTCAGACCGAAAAAGCCGTCGCATCCTGGGATGAAGACAGCCTGACCATGGCGGTCGCCGCCGCGCTAGATTGCATCGGCAATGGCGACAGGAATCAGATTGACGGACTCTACTTCGCTTCCACCACGACTCCCTACCGGGAGAAGCTCGCTGCCACGACCCTGGGGCTCGCCGCCGACCTGCGGACCGACATGTTGACCGCGGACATTACGGACACGCTACGATCCGGCACTTCGGCCTTCAGGATGGCGGCAGACACGGTGAAGGCGGGCTCCGCCAAACGCGTACTGGTGACGGCATCTGACCGCCGACTCGGGGTGGGCGGACTGGACCAGGACTTCGGCGATGGCGCTGCCGCTTTTATTATCGGTGACACAGACGTAGCAGCTACCCTGCTGGACAGCTACTCGATATCAAACGAACTCCTTGACGTATGGCGCGCCGAAGGCTCTCGTCGCACCCGCACCTGGGAAGACCGCTGGGTTTTCGAAGAGGGATATCAGAAGGTGGTCCCCGACGCCATCTCCCGTTTCCTGAAGAAGGCGGGGGTGAACATGGCCGACCTTTCAAAGGTGGTGCTGTATGCTCCTGACGCCCGCCGGCATCGGGAAATGGCGGCGCGGCTCAAATTGCAGCCGGCTCAAGTACAGAACCCATTCTTCGACAAGATGGGGAACACCGGCGCCGCCTTCAGTCTGATGCAGTTGGTAGCCGCCCTTGAAGATGCCAAGCCGGGCGACAAGATCATGTGCGTGAGCTATGGTGACGGGGCGGACATCCTGCTTTTCCAGGCCACCGACAAGATCGGCCAGGTCAAGCCCAAGTGGGGCATGAAGCGGGGGCTCGCCTCCAAGATGATGGTAACCGGGATGGACCAGCAGGCTGCGTTCCAGAACGTCGCGGCCACCGACCCGGAGCGCGGCGGCAGCGCCTCCGCCTCGGAGATTGCGCGCGAGCGCGATTGCATCTATCGGATGCACGGTGTCAAGTGTAAGAACTGCGGCACCATCCAATTTCCGCCGCAGCGTGTCTGCACCAGTTGCCACCAGAAGGACAACTTTGATTCCATCCGGATGTCTGACAAGAAGGCAAAGGTCTTCCTCTTCGTCATCAAGCCCGATGTCCCGGCCTACATGCGGCCCGGCATTGACACGATGGTTGACTTCGAGGGCGGCGGCCGGGCCATCTTCGGAATGACCGATATTTCGCTGCCCGCCAAAGTCGAATCCAAGGACCTGATCGGCAGCGAAGTGGAGATGAGTTTTAGAAAGCTCGGCGTGGGGGGCCAGGTCCACAACTATTTTTGGCGATGCAAGCCACTAAGAGAGACATGGCTAACGCCTGTTGCGGCCCCGGCTCAGGCAAAGGAGGCAAAGTAAATGGAGAGCATAAAGGATAAAGTCGCCATCGTCGGCATGGGATGCGTCAAGTTCGGGGAGAACTGGGAAAAGAGCCCCGAAGACATGATGGTCGATGCCGCCTTTGAAGCCTATGAGGACGCCGGAATCGAGGCCAAAGACATCCAGGCGTGCTGGTTTGGCACTACCCGTCTCAACACCGCCGAACCTTGTGCGACAGCACTCAAATTCGACTACATCCCCGTCACGAGAGTCGAGAACCTCTGCGCTACGGCCACCGAAGCGCTACGCAATGCCTGTTTCGGCGTTGCTTCCGGGATGTACGATATCGCCCTGGCCATCGGCGTTGAGAAGTTGAAGGACCAGGGAGTGGGCGGACTCGGCGGCGGGGGCGGCGCGGGCGGCGGC
>JAZDOA010000215.1:0-2449 GCA_043799175.1 Pseudomonadota bacterium
TCGAAAGGCTTGGTGATATAGTCGAAGGCCCCGAGTTGGATCGCCTGGATAGCCGAGTTGGAGGTGCCGTGGGCGGTCATGAGCAGGACGGGAACCTTGAGGTTCTGCTCGCTCAGCTTCCTGAGCACCTCGATCCCATCCCACTCGGGCATTCGAAGATCCATGATCATGAGGTCGGGCGCAAGCTGGGGGAGCATGCGCAACACTTCGCCCCCCGATTTCGCCTCCGTTGTGTCGAAACCTTCGCCCTCCAAGAAGCTGCGCAAGAGCAGTCGGATCGAAGGATCGTCATCAGCGATCAGTATTTGTTTGTTAGGCACTCCCTTGGCCCCTTCTTGCAGCATATAACGGGCGGTAGTATATCGCCGGAGTACCAGCGATTCAAGTAGCGAGCGGGCACCCGAATCCGCAGATTGCGGTTCTTGAGGCATGAGGCCGCTTCGGGCACGAGGTGTGTAGCGCGAGGATATGGGCCGCGGGGTGGGTGTAGAGGCTGGCTTTGATGGCTGAGGTGGCCGATGGGGCTTCCGGAGAGGCCTGCTTGGTGGCTGGTGTCGGCCCGGGGAGGACGGCCGAGGCTGCTGGAGGACTCCTTGGGCATGGCTCGCCAGGCCCTGGGATCAGGGTTTGGCGCCGAGGGGTCTGGGTGTCCGTCAGGAGGTGGAGCCTATCCCGAAGGCAGGGCCAGGAGGCGCATTCTCCGCTCGGCGGGCCTCACCAGCCTCTCGAAGAACCGGGTCGCCACCCGCATCAGCAAGATCCTGGCATGGCTCACCACCCGACCGAACTGGCTGAACACCACGAAGCGCAGTCGCTTCGGCCGGGCATGGCGCAACTCCTCGGGCAGGACCCCAGCCTTGAGCAACTCCAGCAGGTTGTAGGTGAGCACCTGCAAGCGCAGCCAGGCGGCATTGACCCCGAACTTCCCGCTGGGATAGACCGAGGCCGCCAGTTCGTCCACCAGCACCCGGTGGACATGCTCGATGGTCCCAGCCTTGCCCCGGTGCCACTGGAGCAGCGCTTGGCCGTCCAGGTCCCAGCGGTTGGTGACCACCGCGAAGTGGCGCACTTCTGTGCAGTCGCCGCCGTCATCCAACAAGATCCCCTGCTGCGCCGGTCTCACTCGCACCGCGACGTAGCGGTACACCGGCGCCACCTTGCTCTCCGGGGACCGAGAAGGCACGTAGGCCCCCTCCGCCCACTCCCGCACCTTCCCGTCGGCGTCCTTCGCCCAGAAGTGCCACTCGGACTCGGGCAGCTTGCCTATCTCCCTGCGCAATTGGGGGCTCATATCCGCACTTACCGCGAACTCCCACTTCCGGCCGTTCCAATGGTCCAGCACCTCGTGCTCGTAGGCCGCCGAGTCCGATCGCACCCGCACCTTCCACTCCCCGGGGGGCAGCGCCTCGTGGGCTCGGTCCGTCAACTCCTTTATCCCATAGGCTGGGCGCACGTTGCCGTCCCGGAACTGGTCTGCCAACACCAGCCCCGCCTCCGCCCACTGGACCAGCAGCCCCTGGTAGGCCCGATGCCCGTCGTAGCACACCAGCGCCTCTTCCTTGGCCGTCTCCACCAGGTGGGCGTCCACGTCCAGGGTCACTTCCGCCCCGGGCTTCAGGCCGGCCACATAACTGTGCACCACCCGCCGGTTCACCAGGCCGAGCCCCAGCAGCCCCGCGCTCTCCGGCGGCACGAACTCCCCCTGCTCGGGCCGAAGAGCCAGCAGCTTCTCGTCATGGAAGCGGGCAAGGAAGTCCCGAACCGTCGGCGGGGCCGGGGGCACGTAATCCAGGAGGGCTGCGAGGCCCGAGTCGTTGCGCAACACCGCGAAGTCGTCGACGCACTCGCCCCCTAGGGCGCTCAGGGCCACCAAGCATTCGACCATCTTACCCGCCGAGAGCCCCTTGGGACTCTTCTTGGCCGGCAAGACGCGGTTGCACAAGGCGGAGAGGTCGTAGTGGCGCATCAGTTCGATCAGCAGTGAGATACCGGCGAAGGGGGTGACCTTCTCGTCGAGGCCACCGGCCAACTGGACCCCGAGCAGTTGGGGCGGATCCTTGGTTCGCATATCTTCCGCCCCTCCGGGGTGCGTATTGTACATCATTAACTTAATTGTTACAAGCAACGAAGATGCGATCCCTTCTGCCAAGGGGAAATCTCTCGGGGGAAACGCGCCCGTTGGGCACCAACAGCACCGAGCAAAGGGGCAGCACTGATGTCGAGCTACATCACCTGCCAAACCACAACGACGCCAAAGGCGCCTTATGGCCTGGGAAAACGGGGACGGCGCCAGAGGAAGAGGAAACGACGGGGCAACGACGCCCCCCATCCGCTCAGGAAACCCCCACTGTCCGCCCAAACGCCAATCAGCACGGCCACGGCGATGAAAGTGATCTGCGGATTAGGGCCGGACAGCCCGTAACCGGCAACGGCGCCCCCAGCGGACCCC
>JAZDOA010000001.1:0-2251 GCA_043799175.1 Pseudomonadota bacterium
GATGGCCAGGGCCACCTTCAGGTTAAGTTCGGGAACTCGGCGATCGCGCTGATTAAGCTGATCGCCGGGACACCCCCCGACTGGCTCAAGCTCGTCCCGACGCAGGAGCCGGAGCTCGTAGCTTCGGTAATGGCGGCCCAGCTGGACGTGGCCGTGCGGCGCGTTCAGAACATCGCCAAGGAAGGCAGCGACATCGTCCGCATTGTCTTCAGCGATAGCACCGCTACTGTTTCGGCCCACGGCGATGGCCAACACGCCGAGGGCAAGGTCAAGGTCCTCATCGGGAAGGGGACCACCGGCCGGGTAGGCCTGAATGCCAAATACCTCCTCAATTACCTGAAGGGAAAGGAGGGCTTTGTCACCATGACCATAACGCAGGAAGGCTCCCCAGTAGCGTTCAAGCACCAGCAACACCCGTCAGTCCTGATCATGCCAATGAAAGTAGCCTGGGAGGAAGAGAAACCAACCGAGGAGGCAGTCGCAGAAGCCGCCAAGCAATAACGGCAGCCGGAGGCGCGGAGTAACCACGTGGACCCCGCGCCTCCGGTAAGGAGGCAACGGTGGTGTTAATTAGCCAAGAGGAGGTGAGTCATGGTAATACCGCTGACAGTCAAGGGTAAATTCAGCCTGGGCCAGCTGGTGGTAACCGCTGGCGTCAACGAGAAGATGGCCGAGAGCACCGACTTCTGCAAGTTCATCATCGCCAGCATGCAGAAATACGCCGGCGGAGACTGGGGCCAGCTGGATGAGGAGGATAGGAAGACTAACGACCGCGCTCTGAAGGACGGCGACCGTATCCTGGCCGCCTACGAAAGCCCCAATCTGCCGAAGGTCTGGATTATCACGGAATGGGACCGGAGCGTAACCACCATACTCTTCCCGGACGAGTATTAGTTGCCGATCGCCAACAATTAGAAAGGAGGTGAGACGGATGAGTGGTAAGCGTAAAAAACCTGGCAATCAGGTCAACCGGCTCCGGATCTGCGGCAGCGACCGGAAGTGGCAGGTGCGCACGATGGACAAACCCTACGAGGTACTTCACGAAGCAACGAGCCACAAAGAGGCGTACCTCTGGGCCCACAATAACCGCGACTACACCCAGCGAAGCCCTCGGTGGATCCAGGCGGAGCTCGACTACCTGACGGAAAGCTACGGCCGCATCCCGGTGGACGAGATCTGCCGGCACCTGAGGCGTAGCGCCAATGCCCTCAAGATAGCTGCCCTCAGGAAGATAAGTCATAACGGCTGGCATCTCAACCAGCGTTCGAACATCTACACGGCCCGGGCAGTGGCAAGTGAGCTCGCTATCCCCTGAGCCAAGATCATACTCTCCTGGAAGGAGAGAGGATTCATTAAGGGCGAGCGCGGGGTGTTTGCCTATGGTAAGTATCGCACCTGGCGCTTCGAATATGAGGATATCGAGGCTTGCCTGCGAAAGCGGCCGTGGCTGGTGGACCCAAAGCGGATGGAGCAGAGCTATTTCCGGGCGATAGTGCGGGACGCCTGGCAGCAAGACCCGTGGTACAACTGCTATGAGACGGCGCCATTGCTCGGCCTGGTCGACCACAACGCCGTCCACCGCTACCTGCAGCGCGGATGGTTGAAGTACGAGAAGCGGCCGGGGGCCGGAGGCCTCGGCGAGTATGTCATCCGGCGCAGCGCCATCGACGAGATGCTCGCCCATGACCCGCGGCCGGAGCATGAGAGATATGCCTTTCTCAAGAGCATGAAAGTTAGGCGTAAGAACTGGCTCAGTGAAGGCCGGCCGGTGGCCATCATGAAGGAGTGGCTAATTCGGTGTCCGGTCTGCCGGCACAAGGTCCGCATCAAGGCAGAGCCCAACCTGCGGGCGCCGATGATAAAGGAGCCATTTACCGAGCGCTATGCTACTGGAGCTTGCACCCATGGCAAGCGCGTACTGCTGGAAGGAAGGAGAAAGCGTGCCGACAAGAGCAGAGCTGAGAACTGAAAAGTGGACGGAGGAGCTGGCCGGCGTCTTCACAGACCCGATTATAGTCAAGCCCAACGGGTGGGGCGACACCCTGCCCGAGTTGCTGAGGAAGGCGATCACCCTGGAGCGCCTTATGGCCAACGTGGAATACGTCACGAACGGGCACATAACCGCTACCAACGCCGAAGCGGCCGCCTACCTCTACACGGTCAGCCTGGAGTTTCCGATAGACCGGGACTGGTCGGAGATATACCTGTACGTCTGCACCAAGGTGTACGAGCAGCACCAGAAGGGGCAGAA
>JAZDOA010000010.1:0-3080 GCA_043799175.1 Pseudomonadota bacterium
GGGAAACGCCGGAAAACCCAGGAAGGGAACCCCTCGAGGATCGAGGAATGCAGCGAGGTGTCCGCCCCCGCGGCGACGCGCGCCTGGGCCCGCCTCATCAAGCAGGTGTGCGAAGTCGATCCCCTGGTCTGCCCCCGGTGCGCAGCTCCAATGCACATCATCGCGTTCATCGAGCAGTCCGAGGTGATCGAGAAGATTCTCGCTCATCTCGGGCTCTGGCCCGCCCCAGCCCCCAGCCCGCCGGCCGCGGGGCACCCGTTGCCATCCTCCCTGCGACGGGTCGTCGCCGCGTAATCCGTTGCCCCCTGACCACCTCTTGCCCCTGGCGCAGACGCGGTCGGCCCCTGGGCGCGGTGTCCGCGGGCGCCTCGGAGGCCGCCCGCGCCGCTCCGGACCGCCGGCATTTTGTCCTTGACAGCCATGTCCGGTGTGTCGGATACTTCCCCCCTCGACCCCGGCGGGTGAGAAGGCGGCATCCCTGGCAAGCCGAGATCGGGCCGCCCGGGTCGGGTCCGGGGGCCGTGCACCCGGGGGGACCTATTCTGCCGCGCGCCCGAAAAGCAAATTCCTATGCTCAATCAGCCGGTAGCCCCATGACCCAGAAGTTTTGTCCGTCTTGCGCAAGACCTGACTCGCAAGGGACTAAAAGCGTATCCTTGCCGCTCTCCCATGAAAAGACTGTTTTGTCACCCGTATTAGCGGCATTAATATTATTCCAGGGCTGTGCCTGGCGGCCGGAGTATACGCCAACACCGCAAGAATATTTAATGGGGGCAGTTGAAACCTGGCGCAAAAATGTTTTCTATATCGAACAAGACCCCGACACAAGACGAGTTCGTTCCGTGGTCATTGCAGTAGACCCTGCCGAGCACGAAGAAGAAGGTATCTACAAGGAAATTTACAGTTTTGTCCTAGAAGGCAGACCGCGGCTGTCTCGGACAGAAGTTACTTATAGAGACATAAGCGATGGTTTGTATCCAGGGATAAAGAGACGGATAGACGTGAGGTATAGATTTAGTGAACAAGAGCCAGAAACCGACCTAGGGAGAAAACAGTTTGAAAGGTTTAAAGGAATATTAGAAAGAGGCAAAATTAGTAATCCTGAACTTCGGGAAATTCTTGATGGTATTCTTGAAGAAATTACGAGGATTATGAATTTACCTCGCAAGTCTTCTAGCTTTGACCATACGCATAAAATCTATGCAACAGTGGTTATCCCTGACGGTCCTGTCTTTATCTCAATAGGAAAGGGCCGATTGTAATCGCGTATAGTAAGAATGCACAGACCGCCTCCAGCCCACTGGGCGCGGTAGTGACTACGCCTAGCGGTTGGACGCGTAGAGGAATCTTGAGAGGAGCTTTGGCAGCCCTCGCTATTTCTGCAATACCGGCGCCGAACCTATTAGCGCAAGAATCCGGCCTTGTACAGTACAAATCCCTTGTTGCAGAAGAGACAGTCCAGTTGCTCGCCAAGAAGGATTTTTTTGCTTTAACGAAAGCTATTGGACAGGCAAAGGTCGTTTTCTTCGGTGATACCCATGGCGTTTCAGCTATAAGGGGGTTTGTGCGCAGACAACTTCCTTAGGTTAAAGACCCAAGGCATAAGCCAGCTTGCCTTGGAAATGTTACCGTCTAATCTTCAGCCCCATCATCTACCACTCGAAGATGCACCCCATCCTGAAGCGGAACTTCGAGGTTTTCTCGGCGTGCGACTGGCTGGCGGCCCTCACCGCGCACATCCCCAATGCGGGCGAGCACCTCGTGCGGTACTACGGCTGGTGCAGTAATGTCACCCGGGGGGAGACGCCGAAAGGCGCAGGGAGGAGAGCCGTCACGCATCGAGGAGTTCGATGAGGTGGCCCCGTCGGCGGCGAAGCGCGCCTGGGCGCGGATCATCAAGCAAGTGTACGAGGTGGATCCGCTGGTCTGCGCCCGGTGTGGTGGGCCAATGCGGATCATCGCGTTCATCGAACAAGCCGAGGTGATCGACCTGCCTGTGCCGGGCACGGCAGACAGGGAAGATCCTCGGGCTTCTCCGCCTCTGGCCCGCCCCGGCCCACAGCCCGCCGGCCGACGTACCCGTTGCCACACTCCCTGCAACGGGTCGCGTGGCCGCGTGATCCCTTGGTCGCCGACCACCCCTTGACTCTGGCTCAAGCGCAGTCGGGCAAATTCCTATTACCTCACCCGCATCCTATCACCTCACCTCTATTACCATCCCATTGGCCGCCTCATCGGCATCGGGGTGCCGGACCGTGCCACTGCGCACCCCTGCCTTTGACCGGAAATCTCAAGGCAGATGAGGCTCTCGGTCACTGAACGCGGCGCACGCAAACGCCGCTGGTCAAGAACGCCGGTCTTGAAATGGCATCAAGAAACCTGTATACTCTTTCTCGACACGTGCTCCAAGGGGAGGAGGACCATGAAGCAGAAGATCGGCACCGTGCTCGACCCCCGGCTGATCCGCCGGGCGAAGATCTACGCCGCCCAGAGCCGCCAACCTCTGAACTCGGTGATCGAGGCCGCGCTGAGCGCGTGGCTGGACTGTACGACCTCTGCTCCGCGGGCGGGCGTGATTGGTCAAACTGCCGGCAACATGGCCATCCCTCCAGATACCCTGCGGGAGCTGCTGTCGGAGGACGCGTACGATGATGCTTGAGCGCGTGCCTGGGAACTCGGGAGTCTTCCTGGATGCCAACCTCTTCATCTACCACTTCACAGGTGTCTCACAGCAATGCACGGCGCTCTTGAATCGTTGCGAGAGCGGCCAGGTACGCGGCAGTACCGGCGTGCACGTATTGATCGAGGTTGGTCACCGCCTCATGACGATCGAAGCTGTCAGGAAAAACCTCCTGCCTCCCGGAAACGTCGCCGCAAAGCTTCGGAGCAAGCCGGAGGTTGTCCGGAAGCTCACAGATTATCAAACCAACCTGGAAGCTATCCTGACCATCGGGCTCCAGGTATTCGCTCTGACGGTTGACGACCTCGTCGCCAGTGCCGCTCTCCGGCGAAACGCGGGACTGCTCTTCAACGATTCTCTGACTGCTGCCATCATCGAGCGGGAACGAATCGGCGCGATC
>JAZDOA010000020.1:0-29818 GCA_043799175.1 Pseudomonadota bacterium
TCAGAGGCCAGGCAGTAGATCCGATTGCCCATCTTCCCGGCGGCCCCGGCAACGACTATGGGAACAGTCATTTGATCTCCCGTCACCCTACAAGGAACGATTCTTAAAGCTCCCTCGACTGCCCTGCCGCCCCGCACACCAGACGCCCGCCCTGCCTATCAAGCCCGACGCGGGGCGAGATTGCCCGGCGCGGCTCGCGCCCAACGACTATGGGAACAGTCATCTTGTCTCCCGTTAGCCTATATCAACTTCTGCTGGCGTAATACGCCAGCCAGCCTTTCCTTGTTCTTCTCCGCCATCGGGGCCAGGGGAAGCCGGCACTCCGGGCCGCACTTGCCCATGAGACCGAGGGCCGTCTTCACCGGAACGGGGTTGGTCTCGTAGAACATGGCCAGCGCCAGGGGCAGCATGCGGTAGTAGAGATCCCGTGCCTTGGCGTGGTCGCCGCTCAGGTAGCTGGCGCACAGATCGCTCATGAGCCTCGGCGCCACGTTGGAGACCACGGAGATAACCCCCCGCCCCCCAATGGCCATAACCGGCAGCACAATGGTGTCGTCGCCCGAAAGCAGGGCAAAATTTTTTCTGGGGCAGGAGGCGATTACCTCGGCCATCTGCTGGAGGTTGCCCGAGGCCTCCTTGATGCCCACGATGTTTTTTTGCTCGCGGCTCAGCCTAGCCACGGTGTCGGGGAGCATGTTGACCCCGGTGCGGCCGGGAATGTTGTACAGGATCAGGGGCAACCCCACCTCGGCCACCCGGCTGAAGTGGCGGTAAAGCCCCTCCTGCGAAGGCTTGTTATAGTAGGGCACCACCTGGAGCGAGGCGGCGGCCCCGGCCTGGCGGGCATGCTCGGTCAGCTCCACGGCCTCGGCCGTGCTGTTGCCCCCCGTGCCGGCTATGACCGGCACCCTGCCCTTCACCTGGTCAACGCACGTCTCCACCACCCGCTTGTGCTCTTCAAAGGAGAGGGTGGGAGACTCCCCGGTCGTGCCGCAGGGCACAATGGCCGAGGTGCCGCTTTCTATCTGCCACTCAATGAGACCGCGGTAGGCCTGTTCGTCTACCCGCCCGTCCTTGAACGGCGTGACAATGGCTACAATGGCTCCTGAAAACATTTTTTCGGAGTAACCTCCTTCATCAGACATGAGCCGAAACGGCGACATCCACCACTCTTGTGTTCATCATGCTATCGTACCAGGTCAACTGCTCTTTTCCGACCAGCATCCAGAGGAAGCCCAACTGAAACACTGGCAACGTAGAGAAGAACCCTTTCAAGTATTCTCGGCAGAAAAGGTCGAACATCCCCGCTTTCTGGCCATCCTTCCTGACAATTTTGATCGCCGCGATCCGTTTCCCAAGCGACCGGCCGTCAGTAACAGCGGGCAAGACAATCATATCTGCAAAATGAAGAACGCCCAGCACAAGAACCGTGAAAAAGGGATTAACAACCTGCAAAGAGACTGATTCATGTTGCATCTTAGCTGAAGCTACCGCAAGGACCACCAAGATAGCATTGATGATGACAATATCCAAACCATATGCAAGCAACCTACGTTCAAATGAAGCAACTCCCTCCTTTCGCGCGGCTTTTCGTTTAAATAGTCTGAATATCGCGTACAGCAACAATGGTCCTATCACGCCATTTATGATCCAGCCTGGCCCCAGACAGCTCAATCCGCCCCATAATAACATACCGTTATCCTTCTCCCGTTCCGTTCATGGTTCGATACCTCACCACGAACGGACAATCGGATAGCCACGGCCTACCACATCCGTTCGTCCTGAGGTATCGAAGGGCGAACGAGCCTTCTTACAGGACCGTCAACGGGCTCACTTCACGCCGGCCGCTCCCATGCCTCGGGCTGGAGCACGCCGTCATAGACATGGGCCGCCCCGCCCTCCAGAAAGACGTCCTTGAAACCGCCGGCATCCAGGGCGAAATGAATGCTCAGAATCTCCCCGCCCCTGGTCTTGACCCGTACCGGAGAGGACACCCTGCCCTTCTGGGCGCAAATAAGCGCGGAGGCGATGGAACCCGTGCCGCAGGCCAGGGTTTCGTCTTCCACCCCGCGCTCATAAGTGCGAATGGCAAGCGCCTCCGGCCCGGCCTGGCTGATGAAGTTGGCGTTGGTGCCCGCGGGCGCGAAGCGCGGGTGATGGCGTATGGCCCGGCCCAGGCGAACAACCTCGCAGGCGTCGAGGTCAGAAAAAACCTCGACCACCACGTGGGGTACCCCGGTGTTTATGCTGCCCGCCTTGAGCACCAAGCCGTCAATGTTCAGGTCGAACTCCGGCTCCAGGTCTTTGGGGCGGCCAACCTCGAGCTTCACCCGGTCTTTTTTCAGGATCTCAGCCCGCATTATACCCGCCAGGGTGCGGAAGGCCATATGACGGCCGGCGATACCCTGTAGGTACGCGAAGCGCGCGGCGCAGCGCCCTCCGTTGCCACACATCTCCACCTCGGAGCCGTCGGCATTGAAGAAGCGCCAGGCAAAATCCACCTCGGCGTCGGCGACAATCAAAATCAGGCCGTCGGCCCCCACGCTAAAACGCCGCTGGCAGATCCGGCGGACAAGTTTTTCTGGCGCGGCCGCGCTCAGCCGCCCGAAGGCGCCCTCGCGGTCGTCTATTATGATGAAGTCGTTCCCACTGCCGCTGAACTTGGAGAATGACAGCATTTCTTTCAGTCTCGCAGAAGAAAGTCCGGGATTCTCTCCCCGGCCACCAGCCCGGCATAAGACTCCCGTTCTCTTATAACAAAATACTTGTCTTCCTTCACCAGTATTTCCGGCACCCTGGGGCGGGAGTTATAGTTCGAGGCCATGGTGAAACCGTAGGCCCCGGCGGACATGGCCGCCAGCAGGTCCCCCGAGCGCAGCAAAGGGAGTTTGCGCCCCTGGGCCAGGAAGTCGGTGGATTCACAGATGGGGCCGACCACGTCGGCCTCGGCCTCGGAAAAAACTTCCGGCACGCGGACCACCGGCCACAGGGCATGATACGACCCGTAGAGCGCGGGTCGGACCAGATCGTTCATGCCGGCGTCGACAATTATGAAACGCTTGGCCGCCTCCTTCACGTATACCACCCGCGTGACCAGAATACCGGCATTGCCCACGATGACCCGGCCCGGCTCGAATATAACCGTGACGTCGCAGTCCTTGAGCTCCCGCTCCATGGCCTGGCCGTACTCATCGGGGTGGGGAGGCTTTTCGGCGTCGTAGGTAATGCCCAGCCCGCCGCCGAGATCCAGGTAGCGGATGGCGATGCCCGCCGCCTTCAGTTGCGCCAGAAGCCCCTTGAGCCGCCTCAGGCTGTCCACGAAGGGACTCAACCTGGTGAGCTGCGAGCCGATGTGGCAATCCACGCCGCACACCTCCAGGCCCGGCATTCCCGCCGCCCGCGCGTACTCCGCCCTCGCGACCTCTATGGCAATGCCGAACTTGTTCTTCTTGAGCCCGGTGGAGATATAGGGATGGGTCTTGGGGTCCACGTCGGGGTTGATGCGCAGGGCCACCCTGGCCACTCTGCCCAGGGCCTGGGCGCGGGCGCTGATGGCGTCCATCTCCGGGGAGGACTCCACGTTGAACATCAATATGTCGGCCTCGAGGGCGGCGTCTATCTCCTGCCTGGTCTTGCCCACGCCGGAGTAACAGATGCGTTGGGGCGGGATCCCGGCCTGAAGGGCGCGGTAGAGCTCACCGCCCGAGACTACATCCGCCCCCCCGCCCAGCCTGCCGAAGAGGCGAAGGACGGCGATGTTGGACAGCGACTTGACCGAGAAGCAGGTCAGGTGCGGCCCGCCGTAGGCTTCATTGAACGTGCGGAAGTGATGCTCCAGCGTGGCGTGGCTGTAGAGATAGAAGGGCGTGCCGACGGCCTCGGCGATGGCTGAGACCGAAACGTCTTCGCAGTGGAGGCGGTCTTCAAGGTAGTGAAAGCGGTGCATGGCTGATTATCTCCAAACGATACTCACGGCCGTCGAGGAGCGAGCCAGACTAGGCCGCAGGCCCCAAGGCAGCGCAGGCGTACTTTTGAGTACGTCGAGCACGGCCTGGGGCCGAGAACGACGTATGGCGACGCTCATTCGGCGGCCGCCGCGTCCTCAACTGGTACCTCTACCCCCACCGGCGCCCCCACCGTCCCCTCACCGGTCTGATCCACGGTGGCCACGGCGTATAGATACGAGCCACCCGGTTTGACGGTGGAATCGAACCAGGGCGGCGTCTCCACCCTGGCCAGCGGTTGCAGCCGAAAAGCCGCCGCGGCCCCCTTCAGCACCTCGGCGCGATAGACGGCGTAGCCCCTGGCCCCTGCATCAGGTTCCCAGAACAACCGCACCCCGCCTGCCACCCCCACCGCCACCAGCCCCGACGGCGGCTGGGCCGCGCGCCAGACCAGGGTTATGGGCTCCGAGGATGGACCTTCCAGGCCGCCCTCGAATATGGGTACCACGGTGTAGACATAGCTGGCGCCGGCCGCCAGGCCACCGCGATCTGGAACCGAGTATTTTTCCCCCACCTCCGGGTTCGCGCCCACCAGGCCTACTTCGGCATAGCGAAGCTGGCAGGTCGGGCAGGTCGGGTCGAGGCCGGCCCGCAAGACCCTGAAACTCACCGGGGGGAGCCCCTCGGCCGGGTAGCGCCAACGGAGGGTGAGGACATTATCCTCACCCTCATAGGTAACGTCTTCAGCCCTGACGGGTTGCGGAACCCACGGGGCGACCGGCAGCCCTTTGCGCCCGCAGCCCAGGGCGGCCGCCGTGAGGGCCAGCCCCAGGATCAACCACAATATGGACCGCCCGGCAACTACGCCGCGTCGCCAACGGCGACGGGCAACCGGCACCCTCGAAGGCTGACCGGTCTTTACCAAGGCTCCTGGGTGCCGGCAATTGGCTGGCGGCCCTGCCGCCCCCTGCCGCCTCATGAACGGGCCAGCTCCCGTTCAGCGCGCCTTATGGCGGCCAAAACCTGCCTGCGGTTGGTGGACCCGAAGACGGCCCGGCTCTTGATGGAGTTTTCCGGCGTCAGCCTCTCGAAGGCATCCGCGGCCGCCTCGGGGCAGAACTTCTTCATCTCGGGCAGGCTGAGGTCTGACAGGCGCTTGCCCTCCTCGATACACCACCCCACCGCCGCCCCAACCTGATGATGGGCCTGACGGAAGGGCACGCCCTTGGAGACCAGATAGTCCGCCAGGTCGGTGGCGGTAAGGAAGCCCTCCTCCAGGGCCTCCAGCATGCGCTCCGAGCGGACGTGAATATCGGGAACCAGCGCGACCAGGACCCGCAGGCAGGCCTTGGTGGTATCCAGGGCGTCGAAGAGGACTTCCTTGTCCTCTTGCAGGTCGCGGTTGTAGGCCAGCGGCAGCCCTTTCATCATGGTGAGGAGGGCGATCAGCGCGCCGAAGACCCGGCCCGATTTGCCGCGTATCAGCTCCGGCACGTCGGGGTTCTTCTTCTGGGGCATGATGCTCGATCCGGTGCAGAAGGCATCGGGCAGCTCGATGAAGCTGAACTCCTGGCTCGACCACAGGACCAGCTCCTCGCAAAGCCTGCTCAAGTGCATCATGAGGATGGAGCAGCCGCTGACGCACTCCAGCACGAAGTCCCGGTCGGAGACGGCGTCTATGCTGTTGCGGCTCAGATGGCCGAAGCCGAGCTCGTCGGCCAGGAACTGGCGGTCTACAGGGTAGGCCGGCCCGGCGAGCGCGGCCGAGCCCAGGGGCATTTCGTCTATCCGCCAGTCGCAGTCGCTGAACCGGCCGTCGTCGCGGCGCAGCATCTCATAATAGGCCATGAGGTGATGGGCGAAGAGCACCGGCTGGGCCCGCTGCAGGTGGGTGTAGCCAGGCATGATGACCCGCGAGTTGGCCTTGGCCAGGCGCACCAGCGCCAACTGCATGTCACGAACGAGGCCGCGCAGGGCGACGATCTCGTCCCGGACGTAGAGCCTCAGGTCCGTGGCCACTAGGTCGTTGCGGCTGCGCCCGGTGTGCAGCCTTTCGCCTACCTCGCCCAGGCGCGAGGTCAAGAGGGCCTCGACGTTCATGTGGACGTCTTCCAGCTCTTCGCTCAGCTCCAGGGTGCCGTCCTCGAACTCCTTGGCCAATACCTCCAGCCCCGCCACCAGATTCTCGGCATCCGGCTTGCTGATGATCTCCTGGCGCGCCAGCATGTTGGCATAGGCCATGCCCACCTTGACGTCATACGGGAGGAGCCTGGCGTCAAAGGACACCGAGGCCGTGAACTTTTCCACCAGGGCCGATGTGCGCTCATTGAAACGCCCCGCCCAGGGCTTATTCCGCACCTTTGACATCAGTTGGTCCCCCCTCCTCTGAGCAGCCCGCGAATGCGCAGCCTCAGGCCATTGAGGCGAATAAACCCCTCGGCGTCGGCCTGGCGATAGACCGAATCTTCCTCGAAGGTGGCGAACTCCGGACTATAGAGCGAGTTTCGGGCGGACTTGCGCCCCGCGACATGGCAACCGCCCTTGTACAGCTTCAGCCGCACCGTGCCCGTGACGTCCTGCTGGGCCTCGTCCATGGTTTTCTGCAGCAGCTCGCGCTCCGGCGCGAACCAGTAGCCGTTATAGACCAAGCCGGCGTAGCGCGGGATGAGCGAATCGCGCAGGTTCATTACCTCCCGGTCCATCACCAGCCCTTCCAACGCCATATGCGCGACCCGGAGGATGGTCCCTCCCGGCGTCTCGTAGACGCCCCGGCTCTTCATGCCCACGTAGCGGTTCTCGACGATGTCGGCCCGCCCGATGCCGTGCTCTCCGCCAAGCTGGTTGAGCCTAGCCAGCAGCCCGGCGGGGGCCGGCCGGTCGCCGTCCACCGCCACGGGGTCACCGCGTTCAAAATCCAGCTCCACGTAGCGCGACCTGTCCGGCGCCTCCTCCGGGGAGCGGCTCAGCACGAACATATCTTCCGGAGGCTCGGCCCAGGGGTCTTCCAGGATACCACCCTCGAAGCTGATGTGGAGCAGGTTGCGGTCCGAGCTATAGGGCCTGGCCTTGGTAACGGGCACGGCGATGCCGCGTTTGCGGGCGTATTCCATGAGGTCCGAGCGGGAGCGCATGTCCCACAGGCGCCAGGGGGCGATGATGGTCAGCTCGGGGGCCAGGGCCATGCAGGTCAGCTCGAAGCGGACCTGGTCGTTGCCCTTGCCCGTCGCCCCGTGGGAGACGGCGTCCGCGCCTTCCTCCCTGGCCACCAGCACCTGGTGCCTGGCGATGACCGGGCGGGCCAGCGAGGTACCCAGCAGGTAGCCGCCCTCGTACACCGCGTTGGCCCGGAAGGCGGGAAAAACATAGTCGCGGACGAACTCCTCGCGCAGGTCGCGGATGATGCACTTCGAGGCCCCACAGGAGGCCGCCTTCTCCCTGGCCGGCGCGAGCTCCTCGCCCTGGCCGACGTCGGCGCAGAAGGCTATGACCTCGCAGTCGTACTTCTCCTTGAGCCAGGCCAGAATAACCGAGGTATCGAGCCCGCCGGAATAGGCGAGCACAATTTTATTAACAGCCATTATCTGTTACCTTTCAGCCCATGAGGTGTTCTAGCAACGCCTGGTGCAGGTGCATCTTGTTCTCGGCCTGGTCCAGCACCACGGAGCGCGGGCCGTCAACGACCTCGTCGGTGATTTCCTCTCCCCGATGAGCGGGCAGGCAGTGCATGACGATGCAGTCGGGCCTGGCCTGGGCCAGCAGGGCGCCGTTAACCTGATACCGGGCGAAGATTCTCAGCCGCGCCTGGTGCTGATCCTCCTGGCCCATGGAGGCCCAGACGTCGGTACTGATGACATCCGCCCCCCGCACCGCCTCGACGGGGTCGTTACCCACCACCACCCTGCCCCCGGCGCGGCGAGCTTGGGCGATGAAGCGCTCTTGCGGCTCGTAGCCCGGCGGGCAGGCCAGGTGAAGATCAAGCCCCAGGACGCCGGCGGCCTCGATCCAGGAATTGGCCACGTTGTTGCCATCCCCCACCCAGGCATATTTTTTCAGGCCCGCCAGGTCGCCCTTGAACTGGCGGACGGTCGTAAGGTCGCTCAAGACCTGGCAGGGGTGGTGTTCGTCAGTGAGACCATTGATTATGGGAATACTCGATGCCCCGGCCATTTCTTCCACCAAGGCCTGAGAGAAGGTGCGAATCACCAGGGCGTCGAGGTAGCGGGAAAGCACCCGCGCCGTATCGGCGGGGGTCTCCCCCCGGCCGAGCTGGGTGGTGGAGGAGTGCATGAAGGTCGTGGCCCCTCCCAGCCGATGCATGGCTACCTCGAAAGAAACCCGCGTTCGGGTCGAGGGTTTTTCGAAGAGCAACCCCAGCGTCCTGCCGGCCAGGGCGGCAACGGGCCGCCCCGGTGCCTGCCTGATCTCGGCCGCCCGCTCCATCAGGGAGAGGACTTCTTTCCGGCTGAGCGCGCCTACGGTGAGCAAGTGCTTCATTTGTCAGCGTCTTTCTGAAGTATGGGTAACGCCCGGTCCAGCCCGGCGCACAAGGCGTCTATCTCGGGCCGGCCCACCACCAGGGGCGGTACCAGCCGAATGACCCGGTCGGTGGCCACGTCTATCAGGAGGCCCTCGGCCAGGGCCAGCTCCATCAGCCTTCGGGCCAGCGGCTCGGCCAGCTCTAGCCCGCGGATGAGCCCCCTGCCCCGCGCCTCTTTCACCAGGCGCGGATGGGCGCCCTGAAGCCTCCGGAGCCCGGAGAGCAGGTAGTCTCCCATTTCCCGAACGTGGGCCAGCATCTCCGGCGCCGCGAGCAGTTCCAGCGTGCGCCGGGCCACGGCGCTGACCAGTGGAGTGCCCCCGAAGGTGCTGGCGTGAGAGCCGGCGGGCAGCCCAAGAAGGGCTGCCTCTTCCGTGGCCAGCATGGCCCCGATGGGCAGACCGTTGGCCAGGGCCTTGGCCAGGGTCATGACGTCGGGATCCACCCCTTCGGCCTGGTGGCAGAACAGGTGGCCCGCGCGCCCCATACCCACCTGGACTTCATCGAAAATGAGCAACATCCCCCGCTCGTCGCACAGTTCGCGCACCGCCCGCAGGTAGCCCGGCGGCGGAACCCGCACCCCGCCGTTGCCCTGAATGGGCTCGAGCATGACGGCGCAGGTATCTTCCGTAACGGCCCCGCGCAGCGCGGCGACGTCGCCAAAAGGCACGAAGGAGAAGCCCAGCAGCAGCGGCCCGAACCCCTGGCGCACCTTCTGCTGGCCCGTGGCCGAGACAGTGGCCAGGGTGCGACCGTGGAAGCTGTTCTCCATGCAGATTATGTGAAAACGCGACCCGCCGGCGTGGCGCGAAAGGGAGTAGCGCCGGGCCAGCTTGATGGCCGCCTCGTTGGCCTCGGCCCCGCTGTTGCAGAAGAAGACGCGGTCGGCGAAGCAGCGCGAGGTGAGTGCTTCCGCCAGCTCCACCTGAGGCAGGGTATAGTAGAGGTTGGAGACGTGCCACAGGCGCTCGGCCTGCTCCCGGAGCACGGCGGACAGCTCGGGGTGGGCATGCCCCAGGCCGCACACGGCTATGCCGGCGACGAAGTCCAGATATTTTCGGCCATCGGCATCCCACAGGATACAGCCCTCACCCCTGACCAGCACGGGACCGAAACGATTGTAGGTCGGGATTATGGCCACTTCCGCCCGCTCTCTTATTGCGTCTGAGTCTGTCATTGGACGACCTCGGTGCCGATGCCCTTGTCGGTAAAGATCTCCAGCAGCAGGGCGTGCGGCAGCCGCCCGTCTATTATGTGTACCTTGCCCACCCCCCGCGCCACCACGTTGCAGCAGCCGCGCACCTTGGGGATCATCCCCCCGGTAATGTGGCCCTGCCCGATCAGGCGCTCCGCCTCGGACTGGTCAAGGGAGCTGATCAGCCTGCCGTCGCTGTCCCGCACCCCGGCGACATCAGTAAGGAAGACGAGCTTGCTGGCCCCGAGGGCGATGGCCACCTCGGCGGCCGCGGTGTCGGCGTTGATGTTGTAGCTTTGGCCGTCCGGCCCCCCTCCCACCGGGCAGACCACGGGGACGAAGCCCTGGTCCATGACGGTATCGAGGATGGTGGTATCGACCCTCTCCACCTCGCCCACGTAGCCCAGGTCTACGGACTCAGTGCCGGTGGCGGGGGGCGTCTGAAGCCTGCGGGCGAGGATCAGGGCGCCGTCCTTGCCCGACAGGCCCACGGCCCGGCCGCCCGCGGCCTGCATCAGCCCGACGATCTCCTTGTTGATCTGCCCGGCCAGGACCATTTCCACCACGGTCATGGTCTCGGCGTCGGTTATCCGCAGGCCTCCCGCGAACCGGCTCTCGATGCCCAGGCGGGAGAGCAGGCGCCCGATCTGCGGCCCGCCGCCGTGTACCACCACCGGCTTGAGCCCAACGTATGACAGCAGGGCCACGTCCTGCGCGAAACCCTTTTTCAGGGCCTCTTCGGTCATGGCGTGACCGCCGTACTTGATTACCACCTTGTGGCCGCGAAAGCGCCTGATGTAAGGCAGCGCCTCCACCAGGACGCCGGCCTTGCGGATCTCTTCGGTATGCATTAGAGGATGTAGCGGCTCAGGTCGTGGTCCTTGACCACCCCGGCCAGTCTGTCCCGCACATAGTCGGCGTTCACGTCCACCTTCTGCCCGGTCATTTCGGGGGCATTGAAGGAGATTTCCTCCAGAAGCCGCTCCATGACAGTGTAGAGGCGGCGCGCCCCGATGTTCTCCGAACGCTCGTTCACCTCGCAGGCGATGCGGGCTATCTCCTGGTGGGCCTCGGCGCCAAAATCCACCTCGACCCCCTCGGTGCGCAGCAGCTCCTTGTACTGGGTGATGAGGGCGTTCTGGGGTTCGGTCAGGATACGAACGAAGTCCTCCTGGCTGAGCGCCTTCAGCTCCACCCGAATGGGAAAGCGACCCTGAAGCTCCGGGATGAGGTCCGAGGGCTTGGTGGTATGGAAGGCCCCGGCGGCTATGAACAGAATGTGGTCGGTATGCACCATGCCGAACTTGGTGGAGACCATCGAGCCTTCGATGATCGGCAGCAGGTCGCGCTGCACCCCCTCGCGGGAGACATCGGGTCCGTAGCCTGCCTCGCGGCCGGCTATCTTGTCCAGTTCATCGAGGAAGACGATGCCGGTCTGCTCGACTCTTTCAATGGCCAGGTCTATGACCCTGTCCATGTCGATGAGCCGTTGGGCCTCTTCCTGGGTCAGGAGCTCCAGCGCCTCGGGGATCTGCACCTTCCGCTTCTTGGTGCGCGGAGGGAGCATGTTGCCGATGAGGTCCCGGATATTGAACTCGATGTCTTCCAGCCCCGAGTTGGAAAACACCTCCAGCATGGGCTGGTTCCTGGGGCTGACGTCTACGTCTATGTAGCGGTCGTCGAGCTTGCCCGTCTGCAACAGCTTGCGCAGCTTTTCCCGGGTACGCACCGTCGAGGCCGACAGCTCGGCCACGGGGGTCTCTTCCTCGCCCTCCTCGGCATTCTCGATCAGCCGAGGCATGAGGATGTCAAGCAGCCGCTCCTCGGCAAGACGCTGGGCCTTCTCCTGAACCCGGTCCCTTTCCTGGTCCTTGATCATGTTCACGGAGAGGTCCACCAGGTCGCGGATCATGGACTCCACGTCCCGCCCCACGTAGCCTACCTCCGTGTACTTACTGGCCTCTACCTTCAGGAAAGGCGAGTCCGTCAGCCGCGCCAGCCGGCGGGCTATTTCGGTCTTGCCCACCCCGGTGGGTCCGATCATGATTATATTTTTTGGGGCTATCTCCTCGCGCAGTTCCTCGGGCAACTGCTGCCGGCGCCAACGGTTTCGCAGCGCTATGGCCACGGCCCGCTTGGCCTCGCGCTGGCCTATGATGTAGCGATCCAGCTCCGCGACAACCTCGCGGGGGGTGAGCGAGTCACCCCCCGCCTCCTCGGCGGTGAGATCCTCGCCGTCTTCGAAGTCATTCATGGCAGTCAACCATGGCCTTCCCCACTATTGCCAAAGCGGGCCGAAATGCCGCCTGGCTCGCCTGAAAATAGTTGCTTAAGTCTGGATAGATCGCAGGCTCATGCCACACCAAGACATGCCCATAACCGGGCTAATAAACTTTCACAATTACAGCTTTGAGCGCAATGGCGCAATAGAAAACGGGCGGCATGGCGGTCAGCGGTATTCCGGCAGGGGGCGATGTGGCGTCAGGGACGAGCCGCCGCCCACGGGCGGCACGGGACAACCGGCTATGCCAGCAGGGCCAGCAGGTTCCGGGCGGGGCGAGCCACCCCAAAAACTCACAGCTCTTCGGTGGACACCTCGGAGTTGGTAAAGATGCATATCTGGGCGGCAATGGCCATGGCCTGCTGAGTGACCTCGCGCGCGCTCAGCTGAGGCGCGGCCGCCAGCATGCCTCTGGCCGCCGCCAGGGCGTAGGGCCCCCCGGAGCCGATGGCCAGGATGCCGTCGTCCGGCTCCAGCACCTCACCCGCCCCGGAGATGATGAACGACTTGTCGGCGTCCACGGCTATGAGCAGGGCATCGAGCCGCCTCAGCACGCGGTCGGTGCGCCAGTCCTTGGCCAGCTCCACGGCGGAGCGGGTGAGGTTGCCGCTGAACTGCTCCAGCTTGCCCTCGAAGCGCTCGAAGAGGTTCAGGGCGTCGGCGGTGGAGCCCGCAAACCCCACCAGCACCCTGTCGTTGAACAGGCGGCGAAGCTTCTTGGCCCCATGCTTCATGACCGTGTCGCCAAAGGTTATCTGGCCGTCGCCGCACAGCACCACCTTGCCGCCGTGGCGTACCGCCAGAATGGTCGTGCCTCTCATTTCAGTCATCTTTTTTGTCCCTCTCTTCAGACCGCCCAGGATTTCTCTTCGTGGCCCGGGGATGGGCGGCATCATAGACCGCCATCAGCCTGTCAACGCTCAGGTGGGTGTACTTTTGGGTGGTGGAAAGGCTGGCGTGCCCAAGCATCTCCTGCACCGGGCGCAGCCCTGCCCCCGCCTCCAGCAGGTGCGTGGCCATGGAGTGCCGGAGCGCGTGCGGCCCCACGCAATGGCCCATCAGGGCCGACCTGGCCCCGACCATGCGCCGCACGGAGCGGTCCGTCAGGCGCCCGCGTCGCAGGTTGAGAAACAAGGCGCCGGTATCCCGCCCGCCGAGGTAGGCCCTTATTCTGTCCAGCGCCCGGCGGCCGACGGGCACGACCCGTTCCTTGCCGCCCTTGCCCAGCACGCGTGCCACCCCCAGATCGAAGTCGACATCCGTCACATCGAGCGCGGCCAACTCCGAAACCCGCAGCCCCGAGCTGTAGAGCAGCTCCAGTATGGCTGCATCCCGCAGCCGGGCCTCGGCAGAAAAAACTGCCCGCCCCTCGCCATCGAGCAGGCGGAAGACTTCATCAACCGCCAGAAAGGGGGGCACATGCCGGGGCAGCCTGGGCCCGTGGACCTGCCGCGCGACGTTGGCCTCGCACACCCCACGCTCCACCAGGTAGCCCAGAAAGCTACGCAGCGCGGCCAACTTGCGGGCCACGGTGGAGCGGGCGAGCCCCCGGCGGTGAAGCCCGGCCAGCCAGGAGCGAAGAGCGAAGACGTCGAGCCGCGCCGCCTCCAGCGGGATCTCCGCCGCCAAAGCCAGCACGGCATCGAGGAGGTCGGCCCGGTAGGCCCGGAGGGTGTGGGCCGAGGCCCCCCTCTCCACGGCCAGGTACTGCAAAAACTCTTCAATAAATACTGACAGTTGTCGGCTCAAGCCCCCAGGCCTCCGCCGTCTTGCCGGCAGCGGCCCCACCGGCGACCAAGGAAGGCTGGATACTATCATGAGCTTTCATGGAAGTAATCGATTAAGCTCTGCCCGCTACCGGCATGAGTAACCTGCGGGCCGCGTCCACCACGACGGTCTGCACGTTCTTGCTCTTGGCGATGTTCTGGAGGTCGCGACGGTTAAGGGTGGACAACATGCGGAGGACAATGGGCAGGGGGGTTCGCGGGTTCAAAACCAGACCGAACCGTATCTCGTAGTTCCTGCACCACTGCTTGCTCTCGGCGATGCGCCGCAACACCTCTTCGTTCACGGCGCGGCTCTTGGCAATGCAGGCAACCTCGGAGTCCTGAATGCGGGCGTTGCTGATCACGGCCAGTTGAATCAATTTGGTGGGGTTTTTAATCAGCAGGCGGCGCGCCTCGGCATCGCCCTTCAGCGCCAGGCCAAGCCGTGCCGTCATCCCCATGTCCTGGATTTTGGCGTGCAGACTCTGGAACCCGGC
Source organism: Pseudomonadota bacterium (assembly GCA_043799175.1). GTDB lineage: Bacteria > Desulfobacterota > JAZDOA01 > JAZDOA01 > JAZDOA01 > JAZDOA01. The sequence continues at coordinate 14,221 of JAZDOA010000020.1, forward strand.
ATCCTGGCGTCTGCCGGCCGCGCCGTTAGCGCGCGCCGGGGGGGCCGGCTTCGACGTGGGTACCTTTTCTTCCCCGCTGTCCACCGCCACTCCGCCCCGCGTTATTCCCGCGCCGCTTGCTTCTACTGATATGTCGACGTAGGTCATTAGTTCTCCTCGCCCCTCCATCCCGCGTTAGGGAAGGTCTGAATAAGTCATATAGCTATCCCCATTCGTGCTGATGTATAGAAGCACGAACAAAGAATGATTCAATGATCCCAGTCACTTAATGCTCGTCCTTCGATACCTCAGGACGAACGGTTCGAGAACCTTGGAACTTATTCAGACCTTCCTTAGGGCCTTCCCTCTCATTCGATGCGGACGCCTACCACAAGGCTGACGAAAGATTCCGGGAGGAACGACGAGGGTAAGGTAACATTGGCCAAGTTGCTTGGAGTAAGAGCTTATCCGTAAATAGCCGCGACTTTCCGCCAACAGATGATGGCTGCCGCAAGATGCAGCAGGGCCTCATAGCTATCCGCAAGCTTTTCATATCGGACTAAGAGCTTTCGGAAACGATTGAACCAAGAGTGAGTCACATCGACCACCCAGCGGCGATTCTTCCAGGGACGACCACGCCTGGGCTTCTTCCGGCAGACCCTTGGCACATATCCTCGTGATACAATCATAGCCCTTGTCGGCGTAAAGATATGCGGCGTCTTTGCCAGGCCGAGCAATGACGGCGGCACCAAGAACCGCGGCAAGCAGAAAAAAGTCAACCTAATTACGGATAAGCTCTAAAAAGGGGCAGTGTTTCTGCTTGTGGCTGTCAGCCATATCAGCAGCCCCCTGCCGAAAATCATTTGTCGAAGCCAGGCCAATGCCACCGGTGGTTACGAAACCTTTTCCGTGGTCTCTGGGCCGAAGCGGCCGCCGAGGCAAACGGCGGCCGCTTCGTAGTCTATGGAATCTGGTTGGTTGTAACAAACACTGCTGACTTAAACAGATTCAGGTCACCGTATGTAGAAACCTTCCCGGCGACACTTGGGTTGTATTGCACCCCGCCAATGAGGGCACGCTTGACCTGCCGGTAGGAAAGGCCGGGATCCAGCGTCCAAAGGAAGGCGGCGGCCCCGGCCACGTGAGGAGCGGCGAAGGACGTACCGGTCTCCTGTGCGTACTTCATGCCCATGATGTTGTAGCTGGTGCCGTAGATGACGGTTGCATAAGGCGCACTGGGACTCCACGTGGTGTATATGCTCTGGCCCGGAGCGGCGAGGTGTACAGAGTAAGCGCCGTAATTCGAGAACGGGCTCAGATTATCCAGGTTGTCAGTGGAGGCAACGGCAATGATGTTGTCCTCCGCGAAGGCAGCCGGATATATGGGATTATAGTCCAGGTTGTCGCCAATCAAATCGGCTCCGCCATTGCCTGCCGCCGCGACTACGAGGATGTCGTTCAATCCCGCGTTTTCAATCGCGGCTTGCAACGCAGGAGCGGGAACGGGGTAGCTCCAACTGCAATTGATCACTCTGGCGTGCCGAGCTATGGCATAGTCAAAGGATGATATGATGTCTGACAAGGCGCCGGAAACGCGAAGGGGCATTACAGCAACCCCTCCCAGGCCGATTCCGGCCATCCCTATGCCATTGTTAGTCTGGGCGGCGATTATTCCGCTGATGGCCGTTCCGTGACCCGTCAGGTCTATTCCAGGATTCTCCGAGTTTATCGGTCTGCTGGTTACAAAATCATATCCGGGCGTCACATTGGCCGCCAGGTCTTCATGAAGGGTATAGACCCCGGAGTCAATGACGGCAACGCTGACTCTCGATGCGGGCACTGTAAGCGGATGCGCGATCCATGACGGGAAGCGCTGGAGCCATGTCTCCCATGCCTGGGGGGCATCGATGTCGGCGTTGGCCACGGAAGAGCCGCTGCCGTCCACGGCCGGGAGTAACATGGGATAGGCCCATGTAAGGTTCGGGTCCCACGCCGCGCCAAGGATTGGGCTGGTATTATTGTTGGCCAGGAGCGCGGCCAGATTGGGCCTATAAAGCTCCTTTATTGCCAGCGGCACCAGGCTGATAGGCTTGCTGGCATTATTGTGCAGGTTCCATTGCAGACCCCACACGACAGGATTCAGCACGTAGGGATTATACCACGTATTCTGGTCCAGGGGGTTGATTGCGGCCGGATAAGCAAACGTCGGGTCAGAGGGCAAAAAGCTCATGTCGGCGTATATGTTGGGACAAGCCCCGACCATCCGGCGGCCGTCAGCCAGACCGTTGTACTTGACCATGGCGCCATACATAGCGCCATCGGTGGTTTGACCTGTCTTGGGCGACACCGACACCCGGTCTATGGTGTTGGTCCAGCCGCCAGCCTCGGTCCAGCGCATCAAACGGGTCTTCAAGCGTACATTGAAGCCCCCACGCAGCACGTCGCCATGAATACTATCATTCCTGGCGTCCAGGTCCTTGCACCAAACGACCAACTCGCCTTTTACGAACTTGACGCCACTGTAGTCAGACGGGTTATCACCGAATGCACCTTGTGCCTGCCCTGCCCCCATGAGAAGAAGCACGACAGTAACAATTTTTAAGAGTTGTTTCTTCAATACCCTTGGCGAGATACACATAATGTAGACCTTCCTCCGTAGTCTTTCTGATTCGCGAGATGTTATTGTTCGGGTTGAGATGACCTTTTCAACACAAACCGCCCCGATCTTGCACAACCACGGCAAGCGCTGGCGTTATAGATGAATCGGCTTTATCAATACTCCTTAAAGTTACCCCTCTCGTGACTCACGGTCTGGATGGTTACACGCATTGCCAATTATATCACTAAGATATCATAATAGGCTCAATTATGATATTGGGTGGATTTTTACCTTCTCGCTTTTTATTTGTCAAGCTTTTCCCACATGTCGAGGGTCATGGTAATTGAGCATCCGGGGTCAAGTGAATTGAGCAGTTTTGGCCAGCGGCGGGGTCGGCGTTATTGCGCGCCCCGCCGCGATCTTCGGTGGGATCCATGGACATGTAGCCATAGGTTTCACCGAAGAGGTGCCTGAGAAGCGTAGTCTTGCCCGACTGGCGCGGGCCAGTCAGCGCCACGGCCGGGAATTCGCCCGCCGCTCGACATCAGCCACCCGCTGAGACAGATCGACTGAGATCAGCGAGCAGAGTGCCAGAAACCACACATTCTTGCCCCCTTCTTCCTCCTTACCTGCCAGGATTATCGTTTTCAGCAGGGAAAAACAATGGACCGCGAGGCTGCTGGCCTTTATGCGGTAAAATCACCGCCGAGCTAACAGCTCGTTCCTAACTCTCACCATCGCCAAGGTATCCTGCCCGCAGTAGGTCAGCAGAGCCCTCCGGATCACTTCTCTTTCCTGTGTCGACGTTGCCGGGTCAACCATCCGCAGGTACTCCCGTGACGCCTCGTTACCGTCTCCAATGACCAAGCTGTCGTAGTTCATCTCCGGGATCAGCGCGGGCAGCACGGCCTTGAGTGAAAACGACCCATAGAACGACGGGTGGTAATAGTACCGCTTCACCAGCGCTTCGAGGTCGCAGAATCTGTCCATGAGGGCAAGGAGCCGGCTGCTGTGCCTCGGGAATTGCTCGGCAAGCTCGCGGATGATCCTCTTCTCGTAGGATGTGTAGATGAGGATCGTCCCCTGCTCGCCCAAGGCATCCAGCAGCGTGCGCGTGAATTCTTTCCTCGGGTCCTTGTCCTCGGTGCAAAGATATTCCCGGTGCTCCAGGGTGCCGTCATCAAGGAGCACGTGGTCGGACCACTGGAATGGGAGAGTCTGGTAGGGCCTCGTGCCGGCGTAGCGGGGGACAGCCATCATAACTGTCTCAAAGTCGAGGAAGTGGGCGGGGTAGCCGACATCCCTCAGCGCGTCAGCTAGTTGTGGGTCAAAGTACTCTTCCTGGCTTATGACGCAGCCCCGGATGCGAGCCTGAAGTTTGCTCAGCTGGAAGGAGTCAGGAACGGCGCGGATATCCTCAATCCCCACGGCTGCCAGTTTATCGAGCTTGCTTTGGTGAATTCCGCTGAGCTGCCTGACCCAGAACTCCGGCTTATCCTTCGTGCAGTGGTCCCAGAACTCGCAGCCGTTAGGCGTGTCGCAGTGCTTCGAACTCTCCACCCTGGGGGGCTCGCCGCCAGCCAGCATGGCCCTGAGCTCCTTGATCTGGGCGCTGACCTCGGCCCGCAGGGAAAGGGCCTGCCCGGTCAGGTCGCAGAGGGTGAAGATGCCGGGGAGATCAATGGAGATGCCGTCGTAAACGTATTCGTTGTTGAGGTGGAGGAGACCTGCCCGCCCCACCTTGAGGCCTGCCACATGGAGGACGTGGTACTGCACTGCGACGTCCGAAACGTGTTCGTCCTTAACCGAGGCCGTCGACTTCACCTCAACCATGTTCCATGCACCGCCATGGGCTCGCTCCAGGACGTCCACCCTTATCCTGACGCCGTCCTGCACGAAGGCGGCTTCGAAGATCGCCGGCACGCCGGGGTTGCGCATGGCCGTCAGGGTGGTCTTTACGGCCTGCTCGTGCTGCAGGTGGTCTTCCTCGATGAGAACCCCGCCCGGGTAGAGGCGGTGGGCCAGCCTGCCCACTTCGTTGCCCGTATCAAAGATGGCCTGCTGGGCGTCCGAGGTTTCCGCGGCCATCTCAGGGTTGTAGCACTGATACCAGAGCCGCAGCGGGCACTGGATCCCGGCCATGAAGCGGGACTTCGAGAGCAGCGGAACCTTTCGCCCAACTTTCTGCGTAGCCATAGCGCTTCTCCTTCAGCATTGTCTGCCGGCGGGGCATAGCCTGCCAGACTGAAGGCCATGCTACACTCGAAGCGTTCCATCTGGCGGAATAGTTCCAAGTTTCAGGGGGCGGCAAACTGGCCGCGGCCCCGGCCATCGAATGAGGCCATGGCCCAACCTTCGGGGCCGCTAGAACACGACTTCGCCCTGCTTATTGATGCAGCCGTACTTGTCCTCTATGCCCACCCAGGCCAAACCGCCTTCAAAGTCCTCGGCGTGGTCGAATTGCGGCGGGATAACCCAACTGCCTGTCTTGTCTATGAAACCCGACTTGTAGCCGAAGTCGAATTCCTTCCTGCCATGAGCCAGCCCTTCAGCGAAGCTGCTGTAACTCGTCCTTCGATCCAGATCGACGAGAAGCTCGCCACCGCGGTTGATGAATCCGTCCTTATGGGGCCGGCAGGCGTACGTAATCAGAGCCAGCCCTTCGCTGAACGACCGGGCGTGCATGAATTGAGGAGGGATAACCATTCGGCCCGTCTGGTCAATGAAGCCGAATTGATGCCTCTCCGTGTGCACTGAAGCCAACCCCTCGGAGAAGCCCCAAGACACCCGCAGGAATTGCGGCTCAATAACCAGCTGGCCGCCCTTGTTGACGAAGCCCCATTTTCCGTCGAGCTGCACGGCAGCCATCCCCTCATGGAAGTATTCGGCGCCGTCAAACCGCGGAGGGATAGCCAGCCGGCCCTGGTCATCGACGTAGCCGTGCTTGCCGTCCATTTCCACACGGCACATGCCCCCGCAGAACTCATCCACGTCGTCGAACCGGGGATCAAGGACCACACGCCCAGACTTGTCTATCAGGCCGTACTTGTCCCCTTGCTTCACTCCCGCCACGGCGGCCTCGAAGCACATGGCCTCGTCGAACCGCGGCTCAATGACGGTTTCGCCCGCTTTGTTCATGTAGCCCCGCTTCCCGTCGCGCTCAACTATGGCCAGGCCGCCCCAGAACCCGTAAGTCCTTTCCCACAGACCCCAGAAATGGAGCGTACCATCGGGAGCCAGGTAGCCCCACTTGCCGTCCCGTTTCACGGCGGCCATCCCTTCGGAGAAGCACCAGCCTTTATCGAACTGTGGTTCGGCCACCCACCGGCCAGCACTGTCGATGTAGCCCCACTTGCTCTCAACCCTTACCAGGGCCTTGCCCTCCCGGAAATGACAGGCTTCGTCGAACCGGAACCGGTGCTGCCGTTTCATGGCCGCTCCCCTTCCGCTCACTGGCGGCTTCGCGCAAAGCCGTTCCACCTTATAGAGCCTTGTAGCGGTTTCCTCCTGCAAGGAATAGGCGAGGAGGCCGAGATAGAGGCAGTAGGGCAAGCTATGCCGCAGATCTGCGGGAAGATGTCCTTGAAGCTACTCACCGTCTTGGAGCCGCCATAGGCCTGTCCCAAGGGAAACGTATCGCTCTCCGCCCAACACGGATACTTTTACATCTTCATAGGCCATCTTAAATCGCGGGGTGTCCTGATCGTGATAACGGAGCAAGGAACAAGCAATGTCGCGTTGCTTTCTGAGAAACACTGTTTTTTGGGCATCGGCTTTGCTCGTTGAGACGAAAGATGCAAACACAAGACCGTAGATATCGTTACGACGTCCTATCAGTCTGAGATTAATGCCGCCATGGGTCGGTTTGTGTTCATCAACCCTGCCTACTTGCTCTGCAAGTTTCATGATAGCTGGCCTCGATTCGTCGCAAGCATTCAACTCAGGCCAAGCCCTGTGGCAGTTGCGAAGGTACTTACATTCTACCAACGTTTCTATACTCAATTGTCCGTCCAGTTCCCCACGGAGAATGGCAATGTCAATCTTCTGTTCGCCGCGATTTCCCACGTTGGTAATGGCTAGACGTGTGCCCTGAGACTGGAGATGTACATGATGAATAAACTCTATTACTAGGTAGTTTTCAAGGCGACCTACAAGCTGTAGTAAAGCAAACCTTTCTTTGCTGGCTTCTAAGTGATCTCTAAAAGAATAGAACAAACCGGAAGTAATTCCTCTCTGGATGGGCCTATGTTGTTCCTGCTGAACCATTGTCTTTCCTCCTGTTGCCTCAGATATTGGCGGCGTGCGAATCGCAAACACCGTGCCATCAGAAGCCAGGATGCATCTTGCATGCCTGGTTGGGTTTCAGCGCTGCCTCCCGCCGGAGCGCTTCGAGCATGGCGGCATGCGACACTGCATCTTCGGGCTCAAGGGAAAACCTGTCGCGCACCACCTTGAAGTCACCGGGCGCCAAGCCTGAGACAGACCGCAGCTCCTCCACAAACTCGTCGGTGAGCCCCTCGTTGGTCAATGGGCAGAGCAGCCGCCGGTAGAAGACCACGTTCCCCTCCGGATCGAGGTACTTGAACTCCACCTTGTGGTTGAAGCGGCGCATGGCCGCGCTGTCGACGTCGCCCAGCCGGTTCGTGGTGCAGATGAGGATGCCCCGGAACCTCTCCATGCGGGTCAGGAACTCGTTGGTAAAGCTGACCTCCCAGGAACGGACCGCCTTATCGCGGCTGAAGAGCAGTGAATCCGCCTCGTCGATGACCAGCACCGCTTCCTCGGCTTCCGCCTCGGCGAAGGCATTGCGGATGTTCCGTTCCGTCATTCCCACGTAGGGATCGAAGAGGTCACTGATCCGCTTGCAGATGAGCTCCCGGTCGAGCGTGCCGGCAATGTAGCGGGCCAGCTCGCTCTTGCCCGTCCCCGGCGGACCATAGAAGAGCAGGACCATGTTCCTCACTGCCTTCACCGTGCCCTCGCGCAGGCACAGGTCGAAGGCCGACAGCCTCGCCATCATCGCCGCCAGGTCGCCGGTGGTGTTCAGTCCCTCCAACGAGTAGGACCGCTCAACCTCGTCCTCACTGCCGCGCCTCTCAGTTCCATTCAGCAGGGCGTGGTGGGCATCGAGGGCGAGGACAACGGCCTGCCGGAAACCGGCCCGGGAGCCGGCGCAGACTTCGCGGGCCTTTCTGACAGCCATGTCGATGCTTCCGGCGCTGAGCTTGTAGCGGCCGGCCAGATTCGCTATCTCGGTCTGGTTGAGCATCCTGAGCGCCCTGTTTCGCCGCAGGACCGACTCCCAAAGTTTGATCCTCTGGCGCCGGCCAAACGGCTTGAACTCCAGCGTGAAGGCAAAACGGCGCAGGACCGATTGCTCGATGCGCTCGATATCGTTGACTATCCAGATAACGCGGGCGCCTGGCTCCTCAAGCAGTTCGTTGAGCCAGCCCTTGTCCTGCGTCTCCCCCCGCAGCAGCCAGGAACCGCGGGTGTTCAGGACATTGTCCGCTTCGTCCATAACGATGATGGATCCCTCGCCCGCGTTCGTCATGTTCAGGCAGGCGCGCAGGGCGGTACGGCGCTGCTCTGCCGTGTTTTCATCCCCCCGCGCTACTTCATAAGCGGGCAGGCCCAGTTCATTGGCCAGGCTACGGGCGAAGCTGGTCTTGCCGGTACCGGGAGGGCCGTAGAGCAGCAGGTGCGAGGGAGTCTTTTGCTTCGCACGCAGGAGCGCCAGCACGTGCTCCTTCTTGGCGCGGTCCACGAAATCGCTGGCGGATGGTGTGGTGACGCAAAGCTTGCTGAAGAATCCGCCGGGAAGGGTGCGGGCCGGGTCCTCGACGAAGGCCAGGTACTCGTCATCAAAATCAATCTGACCGCTGGACCACAACCGCAGGATGCCCAGCCGTGCAAGCGTGCCGCGAAGGGCCGCCCTCAGTTCTTCGGCGGTTACGTTCAGCAGGGTGGCCAGAATCGAGCGACCGCGTAAATAAAAACACGCCAGATGGCCTTCGAAGAACACCTCGAAAGCCGGCCAGCCGTAAGCCAGGAACGACACAAGCCACAGCTCGGCTTCTGGCTCCCGGAGGTGGAACAAAGACCGGACCAGTTCCATATTCCGTTCGATCCTCGACCGGCCCCCGGTCGCCATCTTAGCCTCCAGTGACTCAAGGAGCTGCGAGACAAAGCCCACAAGCCTCTTTTCCAGGCCCAGTGAGTGCCGCAGGTGGCCAAGAAGGACTTCAGGGAGCTCATCCGGCGCAGTGCGGCATTTGTCGAGCGCCGCCAGCAGTTCGCCTTTCTGGGGGCCGCTTGACTGGTCGCACAGGTAGTCGGCTACCTGCCAGGTGTCCGGCCCCAGGATCCAGGCAAGGAACTCCAGGGTCTCTTCGTCGAACCTGAGTCGCCTGGCCAGTATCCGCCTCAGGTAAGTGGCGCATCTGCCCAGCACGAACCTGTCATTCTTGTCGAGAGCCGTCTTTCCCGTGCCGTCGAGGATGGCCCAGTCTGGCAGGGCATGCGATCTCCTCCTGCGTCGTTTCATAGTCTTCTCTCCTTGACGGAAAGTAGACTGACATGCTAACGTTCCAACTGGCGGAATGATTTCGAGATATTTAGGGGGGCTGGAAATGCCCACAAAGCGGGACCCGGACAGAACCTACGGACAAAAGCTTATAGCTCTCTTTGCCAGGCTGCTGTTCTCGGGCAGGGCCTACTCGCTGACAGAGCTGGCCGAGTGGCTGGGCTGCTCCAAGCAGACGGTCTTGCGCCTGGCAGATGATCTCGAAGGGGCGTTCGAGACGACCGTTGAGGAGGAGATGCGGGGCAACAGAAAGTATTACCGGATCAGGAAGCCCCGTGGCCGCCAGCTTGTGCCGCTCAGCGGCATGGAGTACCAGCTGCTCGAGATGTGCCATGCCTTCGCCCGGCACCTCCTGGGGCACCAACAGTATGACGAGGTCAGCCGGGCGCTGCTCAAGAGCCAGGCCTTTCTCTCCGAGGAAAAGGAACGTCCGGCTGACCACTTCGCTTCGTTCCGGCCAGGGACCATTGACTACACGCCTCACCAGGGTACGATCCTGACTCTCCTCACGGCGATGGAGGCCAGCAAGCTCTGCAAGGTCACCTACTGCGGCCTCATGGACCAGCGGGACAAGACCTACTACATCCAGCCCCTCAAGCTCTTCTCTCACGGAGACACCATCTACCTGCACGCCCGCAAGGCGAAGGCCCCCGGCCAGCCCTATCGGAGCCCGCACTACGACCCTCTGCTGGCTGTCCACCGGATAAAGAGCGTCGAGCTCGACGACAGGACGATGGAGTTCCCGTCAGACTACGACTTCGAGAAGGTCTTTCAGAAGACATTCGGGATCATAAAGCAGGAGAAGTTCCAGGTTGCGGTCCAGTTCTCCGGGTGGGCGGCAAGGTATGTCGCCGAACGGACATGGAGCCCCGATCAGCAGATCACAGACCTGGGCGAGGGCAAGATTAGGCTGACCTTCAGCGCCGCCTCTGAGCCGGAGGTCATGAGTTGGGTGCTCTCGTTTGGTGAGGAGGCCAGAGTCTTGGAGCCCAAGTGGCTAGTTGAAAACATTCAGCAGAAGGTACAGTTGATGACGAGGACATACAGTACTGTCGATCTTGGTGACGTATGTATCAAGCAATATGAAAAAACTCCGGGCGAATCCGATTAGCCTCCTGGCGGCCGGCATCATCCCGCAGGCCGAGCTTGTGGCAGCCACCGCAGCCCTTCAGCCCCCCGACGAGCCCCCAACCTGGCCCCACTCCAGCCAACGGCAGGGGGCCTTCCGGGTTCCGACGGGTGTCCCTCATCGGGCAGGAATGCTTCATAATTCAGGGCAGGAAGACTTTGCGGATCATGACAGGATACTTTCTATCAAATGTATGAGATAATGACAATTTGCCAATCGTTGGTTCGAAGGCGACCTCGGATTGATTGTTGACTACTTTTTTGAATGGTGGCTAAATCTCGTCCTCACGCAGCCAGAGGGGTAATAACAGACAGCCTTGGTCTGTCGGAATTCATCACTTCCTTAATAAATATCCAATCCATTAAATATCCGGGTTGGACAAACGAGGATCAAGATAAAGGTGAGAAATACCATCATCGCGACTGCTCCGGCCTTGGCTCCAACGACTTCCGCCGCCGCCCAGCATGACCTCAAACTTTAAGGTGAGCGACAAGACCATTTTCGGGGGCCTGCCCCGTTTGTGGGCGAGCCTCCGCGGAAACCGTTTGCCACGAGAGTACGCCAGCGACGAGCCACCGCTGCGCTCGGAGCTGTTCAGCAGCAACCAGATGGAGCAGCATGGCAAGACCCTGGCGGGCGAGCACAGGCTCGGTCTGGGGCGTGCGCCGGACCAGCTTCTGCCGCGGCTGGCTGAGAATGAAGGCGTCCTGATCGGGACCCGCAATCTGCTCAGCGAAGCGGTTAAGACGAACCGCCGAATCACGCCGGCCGGTGAATGGCTGCTCGATAACTTCTATCTGATCGAAGAGCAAATTCGCACGGCCAAGAGGCACTTGCCCAAGGACTACAGCCGGGAGCTGCCCCGCTTGATGAACGGACCATCGGCCGGGCTTCCGCGTGTCTATGACCTCGCCCTGGAGACGATCTCACACGGCGATGGACGGGTGGATCCGGAGAGCCTGAGCAGCTTCGTGGCAGCCTACCAGACGGTCACATCCCTGAAGCTGGGCGAATTGTGGGCCATCCCCATCATGCTGCGCCTGGCATTGATCGAAAACCTCCGCCGCGTCGGAGCCCGGATCGCCGCCGACAGGATCGACCGAAACCACGCCGACTATTGGGCGGATCAGATGACGGAGGTCGCCGAGAAGGATCCGAAGAGTCTGATTTTGGTGATCGCGGACATGGTGCGGTCGAGCCCGCCGATGGTGAGCTCGTTTGTGGCGGAGTTTGCGCGCCGGCTGCAGGGACACAGTTCCGCCTTGGCCATGCCTCTCACCTGGATTGAGCAGAGTCTCTCCGAGTCCAACCTTACGATTAAGCAGTTGGTGCAGTCGGAGAACCAACAGCAGGCCGCCGACCAGGTCTCCATAAGCAACAGCATCGGCAGCCTCCGATTTCTCGAGGCGATGAACTGGCGCGAGTTCGTCGAGACGATGAGTGTCGTCGAGCAGATTTTGCGAGAGGACTGCGGCGGAGTCTATGGCCAGATGGATTTCGCCACTCGTGACCGCTACCGCCACGTGGTGGAGAAGATGGCCAAGAGCAGCCAACTCTCCGAAGACAAGGTGGCGCGCGCCGCGGTTCAACTGGCGCACGAGGGCGCGGCCAGGAGGGGCGGCGGCGACCGGGCGGCGCATGTCGGCTTCTACCTGATCGACAAGGGCTTTCCACAGCTCGAACAAACGGCACGGGTGCGCCCTTCCATCTCCGCGGCTCTCCAGAGGTTCGGCCGCCAGTCTCCTCTGCTCCTCTACCTGGGCACGATCGTGCTGATGACGCTGGTCTTCGCCGGGAGCTTGCTGGCCAAGGCACATGCCGATGGAGCGCGCGGTTGGCTGCTCGCGCTGGTCGGGATCCTCTCGCTTCTGGGCGCCAGTCACCTGACGGTGGCGCTGGTGAACTGGCTGGCGACGTTGCTCGCGACACCACATCCGCTGCCGCGAATGGACTTCTCCCAAGGAATTCCGCCGCAGTCGCGCTCTCTGGCGGTGGTCCCGACCATGCTCGCCAGCCCTCGGGGCGTCGAGGATCTGGTCGAAGCACTCGAAGTCCGCTTCCTGGCGAATCGGGACAAACACCTGCACTTCGGCCTGTTGACCGACTTTCGAGATGCGCCCGAGGAAACGATGCCGGAGGACGAGCCGCTGTTGCGGCTGGCCCGGAAGGGGATCGAAGAGCTGAATGAAAAGTACGGGGATGCCAGAGACGATACTTTCTTCCTCCTGCATCGCCCGCGCCGATGGAATCCGCGGGAGCGGGTCTGGATGGGCTATGAGCGCAAGCGAGGGAAGCTTGCGGAGTTGAATTCGCTTCTGCGCGGCGGCTCAAGGGATCGCTTCTCGCTCGTCGTCGGTGAGACCGCGGTTCTGTCGAACGTGAAGTACGTGATTACCCTGGACACGGACACGCAGTTGCCGCGCGACTCGGCGTGGCAGCTCGTGGGAGCGATGGCGCATCCGCTGAACCGTGCCTGGTACGACGAAGACAAGCAGCGTGTCTGTGACGGGTACGGCATCCTTCAGCCGCGCGTGGCGGTGAGCCTGCCAGGCACAAACCGCTCGCGGTATGCGCGACTCTACGGCAGTGAGCCGGGCATCGACCCGTATACGCGCGCTGTCTCCGATGTCTACCAGGACCTGTTCCGCGAAGGCTCGTTCGTTGGCAAGGGCATCTATGATGTCGATGCGTTCGAGCGTTCACTGCGCGGGCGTTTGCCCGAGAACCGGATACTCAGCCACGACCTCCTGGAGGGGTGCTACGCGCGGGCCGCGTTGCTGAGCGATGTGCCGTTGTACGAGGAGTATCCATCTGGCTACAACGTGGACATGAGCCGCCGGCACCGCTGGATTCGCGGGGATTGGCAGCTTGTGCGGTGGTTGCTGCCGCGGGTTCCCGGCCTTGGCGGGCACTGCCAGAAGAATCCGCTCTCTGGACTGTCCCGCTGGAAGCTCCTCGACAACCTTCGGCGCAGTCTCGCGCCTTCGGCGCTGACATTCCTCTTGCTGCTGGGCTGGATGGTCTTGTCACGGCCCTGGTTCTGGACCTTGTCAGTCATCGGAATCATGCTGCTACCGCCTATGATCGCCTCTATCCTGGAAGCGTTCCGGAAGGCGGCCGACGTGCTGCTGGGCCAGCATCTTACCACTGCGGTGCGCTCGGCTGGGCGCCGCTCCGCTCAGGCGCTGTTTTCGCTCACCTGCCTCCCCTACGAGGCCTTCTTCAGTCTGGATGCGATCGCGCGCACGGCCGGCCGGATGCTGGTCACACACCGGCGGCTGCTGGAATGGAGTCCGTCGGGCGACCTGGATGGCCATAGCCGCACGGGCCTCGCCGCCTGCTGCCGGATGATGTGGATCGCCCCCCTTATTGCCACCGCCGCGGTGATCTATCTGACGCGTTCGAGGCCGGCCGCTTTGGCTGTGGCCGGGCCTATACTGGGCCTCTGGGTTGCCTCCCCCGCCGTCGCGTGGTGGATCAGCCGGCCGCTCGCTCGCCGCAGGGCAACGCTGACGGCCGACCAGAACATCTTTCTCCGGAAGATCGCCCGAAAGACCTGGGCGTTCTTTGAGACATTCGTCGGCCCGAAAGATCATTGGCTGCCGCCTGATAACTACCAGGAGCAGCCCGCCGCCGTGGTCGGGCATCGCACGTCGCCGACCAATATGGGACTTGCGTTGCTCTCGAACTTGTCCGCCTACGACTTCGGCTACATTCCCGCCGGAGAGCTCATCAAGCGCACGGCGAGCGCGTTCGACACGATGGAAGCCATGGAGCGGTACCAAGGCCACTTCTACAACTGGTACGACACGCAATCCCTGGACCCGCTGCCGCCCCTCTATGTCTCGACCGTGGACAGTGGCAACCTGGCGGGCCATCTGCTGACGTTGCGCCCCGGTCTGCTCGCGATCCCCGACCACCCGATCCTGGCGGCGCGGTTGTTCGAGGGTTTGAGCGACACGCTCCGGATTCTCGAGGGTGCTGAGGGCAGGACCCCTGCGATCCGCCTGACCCGACTGGGCGAGGATCTGGAGTCTGCTTGCGACAACCCTCCGGCGACGCTTCCGGCGGCACGGCTCTGTCTCGAACGGCTGGCGACGTCGATTGCGGACGTGGTGGCCGGCCTCGATGATGATCCCGAGAGCGAAGCCAGGTGGTGGGCAGACGCCTTCGCCCGGCAATGCCGGCAGGCTCTCGACGAGCTCGAGTTTCTCGCCCCATGGACCAGTCTGTCGGACCCTCAGAACGTGCTCGGTGAGCTCCATTTCCTCGACGGCATTCCCACGCTGCACGAGCTAGCAGGGCTCGCTGAGAAACAGCTCCCGGCCATTGAGCATCGGCTCGACTCGGATGCGCCCACCGAGGAGGCGGAGTGGTTTGCCGAGCTCCGACGACTCACCCAGGAGGCGAGCCGCCGGGCTGGGGACAGGATTGCGACCATCGAAGGGCTCGCTCAGCGATCTCGCGGGCTCGCCACCATGCAGTACGAGTTCCTTTACGACAGGGCGCGCCATCTGCTGACGATCGGGTACAACGTTGCGCAGAGCACCCGGGATCCGAGCTACTACGACTTGCTCGCGTCGGAAGCGCGATTGTCCAGTTTCGTGGGAATCGCGCAGCAACAGCTGCCGCAGGAGACGTGGTTTGCCCTCGGGCGCCTGCTCACAACCGCCGGTGGGATACCGGTTCTCCTTTCATGGAGCGGCTCCATGTTCGAGTACCTCATGCCGCTCCTGGTGATGCCGACACATGAGAACACACTGCTCGACCAGACCTACAGGGCGGCGGTCGAGAGACAGATCGAGTATGGGAGACAGCGCGGCGTGCCCTGGGGCATCTCGGAATCCGCCTACAACATGATCGACGCCCATCTCAACTACCAGTACCGCGCGTTCGGCGTGCCCGGCCTCGGGCTCAAGCGCGGACTGGCCGCGGACCTTGTCATCGCCCCGTATGCCTCGGCTCTGGCGCTGATGGTGGCACCCGAAGAGGCGTGCCTGAATCTCCAGCGACTCGCCGCCCAAGGTTGTGAGGGACGATACGGCTTCTATGAGGCGATCGACTACACCCCTTCACGCCTGCCACGCGGTCAATCCGGCGCCGTCGTCCACTCGTTCATGACACATCACCAGGGAATGAACCTCCTCTCACTCGCCTATCTGCTTCTGGATCATCCAATGCAGAGGAGGTTCGAGTCGGATCCGTTGTTCCGGGCGACCACGCTGTTGCTCCAGGAGCGGGTGCCAAAGGCCACGATGTTCCATCCTCAAGCCGCCGAGCTCTCCGGCGCCCCCACGGCCCCCGG
>JAZDOA010000064.1:0-2952 GCA_043799175.1 Pseudomonadota bacterium
GTGCCCTCGGGGCGGAATACCGCCTCTGTAACGTCTGCACTGCCGCCGGGGAGCGGGGTGTGGCCGGAGACGCCTTGCGAGCCCACGACAGCGCCATCCGGCTGGCGGAGCTCCTCCACGGTGCTCTGGTGGAACACTGCCTCGGACAACCCACGCCCTGGAGAACATTCCGGGCCATGCTGGAAGACTGGACAATGGCGCGCGGTCTCATGGAGCTAGTGGCCCGCGAGCGTAACGTTACCGGCGAGCTGGCTACCCTCTACAGCCGTTGGCGGACGGAGCAACTTCAGCAGGAGCTTCTGGCGCTGATTGAGGAAATCTTCAAGTCCTGAACAGAGGGGCTGGGCCACCGGCCAGACTCCGGCGCCCCCATGCCCCCCTACGACATCATATAGCGGGCCAGTTGCACCCGGGCCTCGTTGGGCTGGCGCCGGCACAGGGTCTTGGCCAGGGCGCGCAGCTCGGAGCGGGCCAGGCCGATGTCGGGAGGGGCCAGCCGCGATATTTGCAGCTCCACGGGAAGCAGCAGAGGCTTGATGTTGAGCCTTTCGGCCAGACTGCCGATCTCCGTGGGGGTGAAGTTCTCTCCCAGCCAGTAGCGCCGCTCGACCTCCTCGGGTGACATCCGGTTGAGCACGGCCACGATGGTCAGGATGTCGTAGTTGCGGCGGTAGTGCTCGACGTCTTGGTTATGTGCTTCCAGGGCGGCCTTGACCCGGTCCCGGCCCTTGGTGCAGGTCTCGGCCTGCTGGAGCATGTCTTCATAGGCCCGCACCAACAGGCTGCCATAGCGGGAGGCCAGGGTAAAACCCCTGAGTCTACAGTCGAGAGGCGGAATGGTCGGGGGAGCGGCGGGAGGGGGGAAGGAATCAGCCTCCGCTCCGCAGAAGGCGCAGAAGGCGCGCAGACCTTCGTCGTCGAGCAGCAGCCGGCGCAGCCGGCCCTGGCTGTGCCGCAACGCCTGCAGCAGCTTCTTCTGGTTGTCGATCAGCTCAAGGCAATAAACCTTCTCGTCCGCCAGCCGACGGCGTTCACTGAAAAAGTTGTCGATGATCTCCTGCTTGATCTCGAACAAAAGACTTTCCACGAACTCGTCGTTGCTCATTGCCGCCCCTCCGCGCAGCCTAGCCTTAAGCTCAGACTAAGTCTGCCATGGCGCGATTGCAAGAATCGTGAAGAATCATGGCGGCCCTGCTTCGCCTTGCGTCCGCTCCGGTAGGGTAAGAACGTCCCGTCGCCAACGGCGACGGAATAGCCGGCACCCTCTCGGGCGCTCCGGTTGCCGTTAAGGTTCAGGGGTGCCGGAGCGTGGCTGGTGGCCCTGCCACCCCCTGCCGCCCCACCTGTCCCGCTCCGAAAGCAGGCAGCCGCAGTACTGCTGGCGGTACATACCCAGCTCCTTCGAACGGCGGACGCCTTCCTTCCAGCCCAGGCGCAGGTCTCGGTAGATAAACTCCACCCCGAATAGCGCGGCGGCCCGTTCGCCCTCCTGGCGCACCCAGTCGTGCCGCTGGTACTTGCTGTAGAGAAGGGTGGTGGTGAAGGCCGAAAGCCCTCTGCCGGCGCAGATGCGGGCGGAGCGCTCCAACCGTATGCGGTAGCAGAAGCGGCAGCGCTCCGGCCCTTCGTTGCCCGCCACCGCCCGCAGCCAGTCTTCCACCGGCCAGCCCGGCTCGCACCGCAGCGGCATTTCCTGGGCGGCGGCGTAGCGCTCCAGGGTGTCCAGCCGTCTGCGGTACTCGGCAAGCGGGTGAACGTTGGGGTTATAGAACAGGCCGTTTACCAGAAGGTCTTCCGCCCGCAGGGCATCGAGGCTGTACACGGCACAGGGGCCGCAGCAGACATGCAGCAGGATCTCCATGATCCGGGAGGATACTCCGGTCCCCTTCCGGCCTGCAAGTGCCCGTGCCTGGCTGGAGTTTGAGGCCTTGAAGCCTTCCTGCTTGAAAAGGCGGGCCATCCGGGCTATTATTTCAGAGTTTTTCACATTGACAACTGTTTGCGGCCGCAACCACCCGCGGGACTTCGGGGCAGCATGAGACAGGCTAACAAGTGGCTGATTACCCTCACCGTCATGCTACCTACCCTGATCGAAATAGTCGACACCAGCGTGGCCAACGTGGCGCTGGATCACATCAGGGGCTCGCTGAGCGCGGGGCTTGATGAAGCCACCTGGGTGCTTACGTCCTATCTGGTCTCCAATGCCATCGTAATACCCATGACCGGCTGGCTGGCGGCCACCTTTGGCCGCAGGCGTTACCTGATCTGGAGCATCGCGCTCTTCGCGTGCAGCTCCTTCATGTGCGGGGCCGCCTGGAACCTGCGCGCCCTGATATTCTTCAGGGTCTTGCAGGGCATCGGCGGCGGCGGCCTGCAACCGCTCTCTCAGGCCATACTCTTCGAGGCCTTCCCGGCGGCCGAGCACGGCATGGCCATGGCGGTCTTCGGCATCGGGGTGGTCATGGGGCCCATACTGGGGCCGGTGCTGGGCGGATGGATCACCGACAACCTGAGCTGGCGCTGGATCTTCTACATCAATATCCCCATCTGCGTAATCTCCATCGTCCTGACCCTGCTCTTCATCCACGACCCGTCCTATCTGCGGCGGGCCAGGCAGAAGATAGACTACTGGGGGCTTGGCCTGCTGGTCGTGGGCCTGGGGGCGCTGCAAATAGTCCTGGACAAAGGCGAACGGGAAGGCTGGTTCGACTCCAGCTTAGGCAGACCAGGACAACCTACCCATACTGCAAACTACATCCGACCTGGACGGGCAGCTGTGAGGTAGGATTTACAAGACTCAAAAGGAGACTAAAATGCCAGAAGCACTAGAGGCAATCCAAAATCTTATTGTGTCGGTGGTACAAGACAACCCAGAAGGTGTTCCAGGTGGTGTAATCTATGCTGGCTTGGTGGCAAACGGCTGCACCTATTCAACCTACTACATGCTCATGC
>JAZDOA010000040.1:0-7345 GCA_043799175.1 Pseudomonadota bacterium
ATGGCAAGCGGTGGTTCTTCTTCATAGCCCCTCCAGGACTTTCACCCATTGGGTGAAGCTTTGAAGTGACCATTATGCCAGTAACTTCGCTATTCCACAGCATAAAATTGCATCTATGTAAATCTTAGCCGGAGATTAGGGGCGGGCGGCAGGGCCACCTGCCAAGCTCCGGCAGATGACCTGCACTTTGGCCGGGGATTCAGGCCGTGCTTTTCCCCTTGTTCAGCGGGGCGCGCCGGTGTAAGAAAGAAACTTTTGGGATAGCTGTCAAAAACTTTGCTGTCTTCAATACTGCTGTCTTGGGGGAGCCAATGCCGCCGCTTGATGAAATTACCATCTCTCGCGCCATAATAGACCGCTACACCGAGAAGCTGCGGGAATGCCTCGTGCTGGATGCCGCCATCGTCGGGGGCGGTCCTTCGGGCCTCGTGGCCGCCTATTACCTGGCCAAGGCTGGCCGCAAGGTCGCCCTGTTCGAGCGCAAGCTGTCCATCGGAGGGGGAATGTGGGGCGGCGGCATAATGTTCAACGAGATCGTCGTCCAGGAGGAGGCTAAAGACATCTTCGACGAGATGGACGTCGCCTGCCGCCACTACACGGACAACTATTACACCGCCGGTTCGGTCGAGGCGGTCAGCACCATGTGCTCCAAGGCGGTGAAGGCCGGGGCGGTGGTGTTCAATCTCATGAGTTGCGAGGACGTCATCGTGCGCGAGGGGCGTGTCTGCGGCCTGGTGCTGAACTGGACCTCGGTGGAGATGGCTGGGCTCCACGTAGACCCTATCTGTATTCGGGCCCGCGAGATCATCGATGCCACGGGTCACGCCACGGAGGTGGTGTCGGTCACCGAGCGCAAGGCGGGGGCGCTGCTCACCGCGGATGGCCGCCGGCAGGGGGAGCGCTCCATGTGGGCTGAGGTCGCCGAGCAGACCACCCTGGAGAACACCAAGGAGGCCTTCCCCGGTCTTTGGGTTACGGGCATGAGCGCCAACGCCACCTTCGGCTCCTACCGCATGGGCCCGATCTTCGGCGGGATGCTCCTCTCCGGCCGTAAGGTGGCCCAACTGGTGGACGAACGCCTGCGGGCGGCAGGGCCGCCAGCCGGTTGCGGCGCCTCGTAACCACCGTGGCTATTCAGACGCGCGGGAGGGCGCCATATTTCCGTCGGCGCTGCCACGGAGCGGGGATGTAGGCCACCCTCCTTTTGCAGCCGAAAACCCTTCCGAGATCGAGATGCCCGCGCAATTCGGTTTACGCCGCCTTCCTCCTCGGCTACCATCCTTAGCTAGAATCCTCCAGAGAAGGTGGTCATGGCAAGCCGGATGTGGGCCGGGCGGCGGATAGTGCTCCTGGTCGCGGGTGTGCTGTTTTTTTACGCGGGCTGGAATTTTTGGGCGGAGACGGAGCGGGCCGCCGGCAGCCTGGCGTCTTTTCAGTGGCTGGTGCTGATACCGGTACTGCTGCTCTCCGGGGTCAACTACAGCCTGCGGGCCCTCCGCTGGGAATACTATCTGCGGCTGCTCTCCATACGCCTGCCCCTGCTCAAGAGCATGGCCATATTCCTGGCCAGCCTGCTCTTCTGCATTACCCCCGGCCGGCTGGGGGAGGTGTGCAAATCCTACTTCGTACACAAGGTCAATGGGACTCCCGTGGCGCGCACGGTGCCCATCGTGCTGGCCGAACGCGTGGTGGACGTACTTGCCACGGGGGCGCTGGCCTTGGCCGGGCTGCTGAGTTTCGATCTCGGCTGGAAGGTCCTGGCCGCCGCCGGCCTGCTGGCCTCGGGCGTGGTTATTGTCCTCGGCTCGAAGAGGCACGCCCATGCCGTGTTCGCCTGGCTGGGCCGGCTGCCGCGGCTGGGCCGGTTCGTCCCCCATGTCAAAGAGATGTACGACGGAGCCCATTCCCTCATGCGGCCCGCGCCTCTGGCGGTCTCCCTGGCCATCAGCGTGCCCGCGTGGTTCACGGAGTGCCTTGGCTGCTACCTCGTCCTCCTGGGCCTGGGGGTGAAGGTCCCCCTGCTCGGGGTAACGGCGGCCTACACCCTGGCCACCCTGGCGGGGGCCGTCTCGATGCTGCCCGGCGGCCTGGGGGCCACGGAGGGCAGCTTGGCCGTGTTGCTTGTCGGCATGGGCGTCAGCCCGACCACGGCCGTGGCTGCCACGTTCATCACCCGGGCCTGCACGCTGTGGTTCGCCGTGGGCTTGGGAGCCCTGGCTCTCTTCCTGAACAACAAGGAGTTCTGTGATGCCAGGCCGCTCACGGCCGTGATAGATGACGCCCGCCGGGTGGCGGGGCCACCTCCCAAACTCCGGCACCCATAAACCTTGGCGAAGACCGGAATGCCTGAAGGGGTGCCGAGGTGGCAGGGCCACCTGCCAAACTCCGGCACCCGTGGTCTCTCAGTGGCTACTTGAAGGTCAATGAGGGTGCCGGCTGCCCATTGCCGCTGGCGTATCTTTTCTTACAGTCGGGCGACGGCCTCTCTGGCACGCCGCAGGACCTCGGCGGCCTGTTCCAGCCAGTAGCCTCCTCCCCACCAAGTGTAGCAACTGGTTTCGGCGAGAAGCAGCCATTCCAGGGCCGCGTTCCACTGCCCTTCGTTGGCCGGGGTTGGCCGGGCGCGGTGGAACTGTTCGGACAGGCTCGCTATCTCGGCGTAGAGTTCCCGCTTCTCCGGACGGTTGAGCCAGATGTTTCCCAGCACGCCGGACCATGAGTACCCCTCGGGCTGAATGACCACCTCGGGGAAGACCTCGGGTGCCCGTTCCCAGGCAACCGAGCCGAAGTGGGCCGAGAGCACGCCTTCCAGGTATTGGGTGGCGGTCACCAGGGCGATGGGACCCTGTTCGGGCCGGGAGCGCACGAAGGACGCCCAACTGTTGTGCAGGAAATTGCCCTGCATCATCTGGTCACCGTTGTCGCCGTCGGAGCAGGCCACGACCAGGGGTGGATGGGGCATTCGCTCCCCCTTGGCCGCCATCTCCCCCGCCACGCCCTGTGCCACGTTGTGGCCACGGTCTGAAAAACTCATGTTCTTCTGGGGCTCGGCCCGTGGGTCCCTGGCCAGGGTGACGATGAAGTTCTCCCGGCCCTCCTTGCGACCCCGAAGCACGTGAGGCATGTAGAACCGCTCATGGTAGCCCTCCCGGCGCCCCGCGGCCGGCCGCAGGGCCGTCTCGTTCCAGTCATCGCGATAGGGCACCGAGGGCAGGAGCATGTAGCGAATCCCCCTGGCCTGGAGGGCGGCGATCAGGTCATATAGGTCCTCCGGGGCTCCGGGAACGGCCATTTCCGGTGGCCAGAATCCGGTGAGGTTGGCACCGGCCCCAAAGAGGCGCCGGCAGAGGGCCAGGTAGCGGTCCAGCTGCGGCCCCCAGTCCGCCTTCGGCGTGGCGGCGGGATGAAAGAGCGGGTGATGGTAGCCGGTGGCCAGCAGCTCCAGGCGGCCGGGATGACTCTCCAGGGTCTGTCTGAGCGCGGGAAGCACCCCGGCTGCCCGCGAGCCGCCTTTCTCACCGGCCATCGCGGAGATGGTGCCGTCGCCCTCGGCCTCTTCGAGCCCCAGCAGGAGTGCCCCGCTGAAGTCCGCCATCACGGCGGGGTTGAACCCCTCGGCGGCCAACGCCCCGGCAAGGCGGGGCAGCTCGGCGTAAGAGCCCACGTAGCACGCCACGTTCCAGCGCTGCTGGTCGTCTGTCGAATGCCACATCTTGGCCAGGTTGCTAACCCGTTTGCCCTCCAGGAGAAGGAAGGGCTGATGGTGATGCAACATGAGACTGACACACGCCTGTTTTTCCATGATCCATGTGTTGGTCATGACTCCCTCCATGGCTTTTTCAAAACATCCCGGACCCGCGCGGAGTGCCAGGCGCGCGGGGCGCCGCCACCTTCTTGTTTTCAGCCGTACAGACTGCTAAGATGCCGCGTCTGCACCGAGCGAGGCCGATTGACATGGATACAGACAAGTCAGACCGCACGCGTCGCGGAAGGGCCAGGGGATTCAGAAACCGCCTCCCCCTGGTCAAGGGATCCCTCGCGCTTACGGCAGCTGTCGCCCTGGCGGGGATTATAACCGTCGCGGCGGTACTTATCCACTTCTGCATACTGCGGGACCTGCCGCGCATCACCTCCCTGATGGATTATCGCCCGCTGGTGGTCACCACCGTATACGCCGAAGACGCCCGCAAGGTGGGCGAACTCTTCACCGAGCGGCGAAAAGTCATTGCTCTCGACCAGATGTCCAGGCAGCTTAAACTGGCTTTCCTTGCCGCCGAAGACAGCCGCTTTTATGAGCACAAGGGCATCGACCTGACGAGCATTCTCAGGGCTTTCCTGAAGAATATCAAGCATGGGGCCATCGTGCAGGGCGGGAGCACCATAACCCAACAGGTGGCGAAGACCTTCTTCCTAAGCCCAGAGAGAAGCCTGAAGCGCAAGCTCAAGGAGGCCGTGCTCGCCTGGCGGCTGGAGAGGTATCTGAACAAAGACGAGATCCTGCACCTGTATCTCAACCAGATTTACCTGGGTGAGGGGGCCTACGGCGTGGAGGCGGCGGCGGAGACCTACTTCGGGAAGTCCACCCGTGACCTCAGTCTGGCCGAGTGCGCGGTGCTGGCCGGACTGCCCCAGGCGCCAAGCAGATACTCGCCGTATCAGAACCCCGACCGGACCAGAGAACGGCAGTTGTACGTGCTGAACCGCATGGTGGAGTGTGGCTACATCACCAACGAGGAGGCGAGCCATGCCGTGGCCACCCCCTTGGTCTACCGTGGCCCGAAAGACCCCACCGAGGAAGCCAGCAGTTACTTCCTTCAGGCCGTCCGCCAGTACCTCACGAACCGCTACGGCGAGAAGATCGGGCTTGGCTCCGGGTTGAGGGTCTACACCAGCCTCAATGTCGAGATGCAACGGATGGCGGCGGCGGCCGTGGACGTCGGGGCCCGTACCTACGACAAGCGCCACGGGTTCCGCGGGGCGCAAAAGAGGGTCAAGCCCGAAGAAATCGCCACCTTCTGCGCCGCGGCACTGGCGCGCGAGGGCGGGAAGCTTGCTCGGGGGCGGATCTTCTCCGCGGTGGTGCTCCAGGTGGCCCCGGAGCGGGTCCTGGTCCGTGTCGGTCCCGAAGAGGCCTACATGCCGCTGAAGGATCCGGCCTGGGGCGGCCTGCATCCCGAGCAGTTTTCGGCCGGAGACGTTCTCCAGGTCCGCTGGCTTGGTGAAGACAAGGGCGTGAGGCTGGAGCAGAAGCCGGAGGTGCAGGCCGCTCTGGTGGCGCTGGAGCCCGGATGCGGCGCGGTGCGAGCTCTGGTCGGTGGCACGGACTATGAAAACTCCCAGTTCAACCGGGCCACCCAATCTCGAAGGCAGGCGGGCTCCGCCTTCAAGCCTGTCATCTACGCGGCGGCCCTGGAAAAGGGCTATACCCCGACCTCGGTCATCATAGACGCGCCCGTGGACCTGCAGGGGACGGGCGAGGACACCAAGTGGAACCCCAAGAATTTCGAAGGGGATTACTATGGTCCCACGCTCTTTCGCACCGGGCTTATCCGCTCCCGAAACGTGGTGACCGTCAAGATCCTCAAAGACATCGGGGTGGATTACGTCGCCGATTATTCCCGCAGGCTGGGAATAACCAGTCATCTCAACAAAGACCTGTCTCTGGCGCTAGGCTCTTCAGGGGTGTCGCTGCTGGAGCTTACGGCCGCTTACGCCGCCTTCGACAATGGCGGCAGGCGCATCAGTCCCCTGTTGGTGACCAGGGTGGAAGACAGCTCCGGGAAGGTGCTGGAGAGAAATGAACCGCAGGTCACCCAGGCCATGGATCCCGCGGCCGCCTGCGTCATGAATTATCTGCTGCGCGAGGTGGTAGACAACGGAACGGGGTGGCGTGCCCGGCGCCTGGGGCGGCCCGCCGCCGGGAAGACCGGCACGACGAACAACTATATTGACGCCTGGTTCGTGGGTTTTACCCCCTCGCTGGTGGCCGGCGTCTGGATCGGCTTCGACAATCAGCAGCGCTCCCTGGGCAAGGGAGAGACCGGGGGGCTGGCCGCGGCGCCGATGTGGGCCGAGTTCATGGCGCGGGCACAACAGGGCAGGCCGATTGAGACCTTCCCGGTGGTGCCGGGCGTGGTTTTCGCCCGTATAGATCCCCGCTCCGGTCTGCTGGCCGCGACGGAATCCGAAGACGGCATCTTCGAATGCTTTAAAGAGGGCACGGCGCCCACCGAACAGGCCCCGCCTCCGCGCCAACAGGAACAGGAAGACTTCTTCCGGCAGGACGGGGGCGAGCAGAACCCCGCGGGGCTGGATGGCGACGAGGAGGAGAGCGGAAAATGGTCTTTCCCCTGAGGGCGCGAGCACCAGGCACCCTCTTTGGCCTTCAAATAGCCCTAAGAGACCACGAGTGCCGGAGCTTGGCTGGGGTGGCCCTGCCACTTGGTACTTGGTTGCGGTAATTCCTAACGCCGGTCCTGGGCATTTCCGTTCGTGCTGATGTATAGAAGCACGAACACCAGCGACACCGTTCGCCCTTCGATACCTCAGGCCGAACGGCTTTGAGATCAGGTTAATGACTTATGCAACCAGGACACTAGGTCCGGGTCTGGAACCCGTCCAACTCCTCGCTGATCTGTTGGCTCATCGCCTGGAGAGGCACGATTGCGTCTTTAAGGTCGGGTCTCTGTTCCGCCAGCCGTTCCACCTCCCGGCGCAGTTTTCGGGCGCGCTCCTGCATTTCTCCCACGCGGTTGCACAGCCTCATTGATGCGCTGTTGAAGGAGTCCGCCAACTCCCGCAGTATGTCGCCTTCCCGGAGAGCGACTTCGGCTGTAAAATCCCCTGACTCCAGGCGCCGCAGGGCCGCCTCGAACTTGGGGAGCGGACCGACGACGCGCAGCGGGAAGAAAAGGCTGGTCATGAAGCCGAGAATGAGAGCGACGGCGGCGGTAGCCCCGAGAACGGGCAACAACAGGTCATGAACCTTTGATACCCGAAGGTGGGCCATGTGCAGGGTATTGCCCAACTCTTGGTTGCCAAGGAAGTAGAAAACGGCCGCTCCCACTCCCACACTGACCAACAGCTGCAGCCCAAGGTGAGTCAGCATGCGAGCCTGAAGCCGGGATTTTATCGTCAGATTAACCGGTTTGCGGCGAAAGGCCTTCATGACCGTCCTCCTCAATACTTACGATGGCACGAGGAGCAAAGACGCTCCTCTCTGTCGCGCAGATGATAGGGCAGGGAATTGCCGTGAGGATCGTGGCAGGTGGAGCAGATCAGTTCCCGATGCTCGCCCAGGGGCAGATTGCAGGTCTGCATGGAGGCCGAGACCTTGATGCCCACT
>JAZDOA010000105.1:0-21913 GCA_043799175.1 Pseudomonadota bacterium
CCTGCAATGGCAGCCGTTGATTAAATGCCCACATGCAGCGATGCGCGCTGCAGAAGAAGGGGCAGCGCTGTTCCTTGGCCAGAGCCGCTATCTTCACGGCCGCCCCCCTTGCCCACCAACCTCCCCGAGCGTCCGCGAGCCGCCCGTGTGCTCCAGATGCTGGAGCACGTCCAGAAACATGGTCCGGGGGCCAGTGGCCGGGGAAGCCCAGCCCGCCACCTCTCCGGGGGTGCAGTGGCGCAGATCCAGTCTCCGCTTCAGATCTTCGTACCGGGAAAAGGCCGTCAGGTTCAGATAAAGGTGTACGGGGTGAAAATTCAACACCTTGAGTCCGCCGTCCAGCCCGAGCACCTCCCGCAGGTCCCACCAGGGGCGGGGGTGGAGCATCTCGAAGCCGTCTTCCCAGCAGTAGGGAATACGGAGCAGTTCCACGGAGCCGAAATGGTAAGGCACCGGCCTCAGGTTCGGGGTCCGGGGCAGATAGAGCGAACAATCCAGCCGGATGGGGGTGGTCGTGGCGACCCGACCCAGCAGCTGGGTGGACTGAATCAGCCCGTGGGTACGCATGCACCTCGCGCCGGGCACCAGGGCCAGGCAATGGCGCAAGACCTCTTCCGGAAAACCTCCTTGGGTGGAGTCGGCCGCGAAGTTGGGGTGAATACCCAGCTCGAAGATGTCCTGGTGGGCCCGCAGCCTGTCTATCGCCGGGCTGCCGTGGGTGATGAACCAGGTGGCCTTCACGCGGCGCCGGGTGAGATGCTCCGCCACGAAATCTATCATGAAATCGGGCGCCCAGTCTACGTCGAGGGTCAGGACTGGCGACACGCCATAACCTCGGGGCTGGTTTCACCCCGGACGACGGGCGGAACCCCTAGCTCCCGCGCGTCCAGGCCGAGTTCGCGCCCCTGGGAGGCATGGAAAGTCCGCAGCCAGATCTCAAAACAGACCAGGGACCAGATGCGCAGCCGCCGGTTGACCAGGCCGCCGCAATGCTCCTCGAGCGTGGCCCGGATCTGCTCCGGCGGAATGAAATCGTGGAGGAGGGCCTTCCTGCCCAGTACCAGGCCCTTGACGTACTCCAGCGCCGGCCCCCGATACCAGGAGGCATCGGGAGAGCTAAAACCCTGCTTGCGGCCCGCGGTCACCTCGGCCGGGATGAAGCCGGTCATGGCCTGGCGCAGGATGTTCTTGCCGTCGTCGTGCAGGGCGTAATAGTGGCCGATTTTGGCCGGAATGTTCTCGTCGGTGCGCTTCCACTCCTCCAGGCTCCGCAGCTTGTGGCGGACGGGTATTTTTTGGGCGAAATCCACCAGGTCGTTATCGAGAAAGGGCAGGCGCTCCTCCAGGCCGTGGGCCATGGCCAGCCTGTCGCCCAAGACCAGGAGGCCGTGCAGGAAGGTCTTGGCCTCGAAGTAGAGGGAGTTGGCGATGTGGTCCTCCGGGGTGTCGTAGCCAAGCCCAGGGTGAAAGGTAAAGACGCGCTTGAGCACCTGCTTCATGTCGGTGCCGGACATGGCCCGCAGGGCCTGGGGGGTGAAGAAGTCCCGCCGGAGATCATCAGGCACCAGGCGCTGCCAGTAGGCATAGTAGTTGTCGAAGAACTCCTCCCGGCCCAGGGAGCCGGACACCCGGTAGTAGCGCCAGGGGTAGCCGCCGAAGAGCTCGTCGCCCCCCGCCCCCGCCAGGCAGACCTTGACGAACCTGGAGGCCAGGCGGGCTATGTAGTAGTTGCCGTAGCACATTCCCAGGCGCAGGTCTTCCAGATGCCAGACCAGTTGGGGCAGCACCCGCGCCACGTCCGAATGCCCCACGACCTGCTCGTAGTGCTCGGTGCCGAAGAGAGAGGCCATCTTCTCGGCCCCCACCCGCTCATCGAAGCTCGCCTCCACCCCGCTCACCCCGCCCATGTGCCAGCCGCAGGTGAAGGTATGCATGTGCTCCAGCTTCCGGGAGGCAATGGCCACGATGGAGCCCGAATCCATCCCCCCGGAGAGGTAGGCCCCCACCGGCACGTCCGCCACCAGTTGGCGCTGGACGGCCTGGACCATCAGCCGCCGCAGCTCCGTGGTGGCCTCGCGCTCATTGATGAGGGTGTCGGGCCGGCTGAAGTCGAAGTCCCACCAGGTGTGGCGCCGGCAGTCTCCGGTCTCGGCGTCGATGCTCATGACGCTCGCGGGGGGCAGAAGGTTGACGCCCTCGAAGAGGGTATGGAAGCGGAACAGATTCTGAAAGGTGAAGTACTCGCACAGGGCGTCGTGATTGATGCCGAAGGAGCAGTCGGGATGGGCCAGGATGGCCTTGATTTCGGAGGCAAACAGCCACAGCCCGCCCAGGTTGGCATAATAAAGGGGTTTGGTGCCAAAACGGTCCCGGACGAGATGGAGCCGGCGCTCGACCGCATCCCATAGGGCGAAGGCGAAATGCCCGTTGAGATGCTCAACCACCGAGGCCCCCCACTCCTCCCAGCCATGAATCAGGACCTCCGTGTCGCACCGGGAGGCGAAGTGATGCCCAGCGGCCCGCAGCTCGGCGGTCAGCTCAAGGTAGTTGAAGATGGTGCCGTTATAGACGACAGCGAGGCGACCGTCCCGCGAGACCATGGGCTGATGCCCCGCCGGGGAAAGGTCTATCACCGCCAGGCGGCGGTGGCCCAGGCCCAGGTTGCCGTCTACGTAGATCCCCTGGTCATCGGGCCCCCGGTGCGCCAGCAGAGAACACATGGTTCGGAGCCATTCCGGCCGGACTTCCTCGCGGCGCCTGAGATCCAGAATACCGGCCAGGCCGCACACTACGGGCGGCCCGCGTCCGGCGTCGTCTTGAGCGGCTGCCCGCGGGCCGGCTTTCTCACCAGCCGCAGCACGGCTCGCTCGGGGCGGCGGCGCGGATAGATCTCCCCCACCATTGACTGCGGCAGATAGTACATCTTCCAGTGATCGCAGTGCAGGCAGGTAGGGTCGTCGAGGGTTTTCTTCGGCTGAAGATGCCAGCCGCGCAGGGCCACGTAAGCCGGCCCGTGCCAGATGCGCCGGAGCGGCGCCTCGGCCGCGTTGCCGAGGGAGGGCGAGCGGTACCAGTCATGATTGCAGAGGGCCGCCTCGCCGTTCCAGTAGATCACCATGTCGCAAAAAGGCTTCAGGCACGCCCTGCGCTCCATGGCGCGGGGAATCTCGGGGCAGTCCAGGCTGCCGGTGTGCCCGTCGGTGGAGTGCTCATAATAGATGCGGGTCAGGTCGGCCTTGTCCCGCCAGAACTCGATGAAATCATCGAGGTTGTCCCGATTGATCGCGGTGCGCGTGGCCGACACCCGCACCTCGGTGGCGTACCCGCCGGCGGTCCTTCGGTCCAGAAAGTTCATCACATTGGCCATCACCGTCTCGAAGCTGCCTCCGCGGCGGATCTGGGCATACTCATCCGGCCAGACGGTGTCCAGGCTGAAGGAAATGAAGTCCAGCCCGAGGTCGAGCAACTCTCCGGCCAGGAAATCGGTCAGCAGCAGGCCGTTGCTCACCAATTGAATGGGACCGAGCCCCCTGCTCTTGGCGTAAGCCAGAAGAACGGACAGCCGGGGGTGCAACAGGCTCTCTCCCCGAAAGAAAGGGACCAGGGCCACCGGAAGGTGTTCGGCGGCCTCGTCCGCCAGACGCCTGAAGAGCCCTTCGTCCATGAAGCCCTTGGGCTCCCGCGGCCGCAGGCGCGAGGGACACATGGGGCAGGAATAGATGCAGGCGTTGGTGAGCTCCAGCGTCAAACGATTGGGAAAATCCAGAGGATCCATACCTGTCCCACCCCTTCGCCTCGACATTTGACCCGCCGACCTTCCCTGTAGCCCTCATCAAGGCGTTTGTTTGACTGGAGGAATGAGCAAGAACGATGCCAGGAAGAAACCAATCCCCCCGCGCGAGGAGGCGACGATTTGTTTTCGTTGACATTTAGAAGACCAAGAACTGAGGCAGGGTGGCTGGGCCACCAGCCGATTTCCGACGCCCATGCAGCCCGGCAAAGACCGGACCGCCTGAGGCGCAACAGCCTCGCGAGATTTCATACATACGGCGTCTTTCCGCCTCATTACGTGCCCGCTAAAGAATAGTGAAGCCGAGGCCGAAAGAGAGCATGACGAGTTCATCAGCGAGCCACGGTCCGGCATGGCGCGTTTTCTGGCGCGATCCGAACGGCCGGCGGCCCATCGTCCATGATGACAGTGGCTTGACAAAAAATGCTGTTTCATGGTCGACTGATGGGTTAGGTCTTGCTTGGAGAGGCGCGTATGAGGTTAATCTGCCACATTCTTCTGGCTGTCTGCTTCGCTCTCACGGCTTGCGCAACCGTCGCCACGGACCCGGCGGAGATTCCCGCCCCCTTGGGGGAGTACACCCTGGGGGCGGGCGATGTCATGGACATCTCCGTCTGGAAGGACGAGGCGCTCACCCGGCAGGTCGTGGTCAGCCCGGATGGTCTCATCTCGATTCCGCTCGTGGGGCAGGTAAAGGCCAGTGGGCTGACCTTGGCCCAACTCCGCGAGGATCTGACCAAACGGCTTGTGGAATACGTCCCTGACGTCGTGGTCAACGTGGCCATTCTGAAGGCCGACAGCCTGAAGGTGTATGTGTTGGGGCAGGTGAACAAGCCGGGTGATTTCATCCTGCAGGAGTCGTCTACCATCATGCAGGCCCTGGCCATTGCCGGAGGGCTTACCCCCTTTGCCTCGGCCCGCCGCATCCTGATCATACGCCAGGAGGGAGACCACCAGACCAAGTTCAGCTTCGATTACAAAGAGGTAGCCAAGGGCAGGAACCTTGAAAGCAACATCCTCCTCAAACGAGGGGACGTTGTTGTAGTACCCTGACACCGGCCATGACCAGGCACGTCGTGGCGTCAGTTGGAATATGGCTCATGGCAACCGCGCTCTGCGGGGAGGCCGTGGCCGCCGACACGGACGTCAAGCCTTCCGTGTCCCTGGTGGAAAGATACAGCGACAATGTCTGGTTAACGACCCACCCCACCTCCGATTTCGTGACCAACGTGACCCCGGCTCTGCGTTTCAGCTACGCAACGGATCGGGTACAGGCCGTGGCGAAGGTCGCGTTGCGCGGAGAGCTATATGCCAGTTCCAGCCGGTTGAACGCCGTAAGTCAATTCTATGACGAAAGCCTTTCCTTTCACTTAACACCTCTGATAGACTTGAGCGCTGGAGCACAATATGCGCGGGACACCACGCTCGATATGGAGCTGCGGGACCGCAGCCTGCTGCTCACGCGTACCTTTCGCCGTCGCTGGAGCTTCAGCCCGGCGGCGGAGGTCCGGCTCAGTCCGTGTGACAGTCTCAGCCTGGCATGCCAATACGAAGCGGAGCGGTTCGACAGCCCGAACCTTTCCGATTACAGCACTTACAGCACCAATCTGGGGCTGAGCCATATGCTGGCCGGCGGCCGCACCACCCTGCGGGTCGATGCCGGCTATGCCGTACAGGACTACACCAATGCCGACACCAAAGAGTATTCGGCCCAGATCGGCCTGTCTCACGCCCTCAGCGAGACTCTTACCCTGGATCTCTCGGGCGGCCCCCGTTACGCGGACTCCCGGAGCACATTCCTTGTCCGGCAGTTTTTTGATCCTGAGACGGAAGAGTTTCATACGGAACTGGATTTACCCGATCCGCATAGTGACGAATGGCGTGCAGTGGTAGAAGTGGGTCCAGATGGGAATTTGGTACACAAACGGGTCCCCATGACCTTCAGGACCTCCGGGGTGTCCTGGCTGTTCCAGGGCAGCGTGCGGAAGCAGTTCACCCTAGGGGACGCGAACCTGGGCTACGCCCGCCAGATGATTGCCTCGGGCTTCGGCCAGACCCTCAATCAGGACCGCGTCACGGCGGGCGGGCGGCTGCAGCTCACGCGGATGGGCAGCGTCTTTTGGAACGGGACGTATTCTCGGGTGCAACCGGAAATCGAGCGGCCGGGGGTGAAGGCCTCGGAGCTTTATGAAACCACTCAGGGGCTGAGCTGGACGCTGAGTCGCCACCTGTCAGCTTCTCTTTCATATTCTTACTTGCGCAAGAACGAGGCGGGAGACACCCAAATACAACGGCATCAGGGTATCTTCAGTTTTGACGCGGCCATGTGAGAATCACTGGCAAATGTAATTGGGGCAACTGTAACTTGTTGTATCCAGGCAAGCCATGAACGAATATATAGGTCTTCTCAAGCGGCGGATACTGAGTATCGTCATCCCGACGCTTGCAATCTGCATCGCGGCCGTGATCGTCGCCATACGTTTGCCTTCAACATATCGCTCAACCACCACCATTCTCGTGGAAGAGCAGCAGATTCCGGAGGACTTCGTCCGCTCCACCGTTACCAGCTACGTGGACCAGCGCATACAGACCATTACCCAAGAGGTCATGAGCCGCGCCAGGCTGCTGGAGATTGCCAGTAAGTTCAGTTTGTACGCCAACGTTGCCCAACCGTACAGCACGGAAGAAATGGTCCAGCAGATGCGCGACGACATCCAACTGGAGACCATCAGCGCCCAGGTGCGCAATGCCCGCACCACCACCCCGGCGGCCATAACCGTCGCCTTTCAGCTTTCCTACGAGGGGCGAACCCCTGAAACCGTCCAGAAGGTGACGAACGAGCTGGCCTCGCTCTACATGGAGGAGAACTTAAAGACCCGCAGCGAGCAGGCGGCGGTCACGACGACTTTCCTCAACGCTGAGCAGGACACAATCAGGAAGCGCATCGCGGAGCTGGAACAAAAACTGGGGATCTATAAGCGCAAGCACTTCTACTCCCTTCCCGAGTTTCAACAGACCAACCTCCACACGATGGACCAGACCGAGCGCGATACCGACAGCCTGCACCAGCAGATCAAAATGGTTCAGGAGCGTAAAACCCTCCTGGAAGGCCAGTTGGCCGCCCTGCGTCCGAATACCCCGGTCATCGGCAGCACCGGCGAGCGAGTGCTCTCCCCGTCGGACCAGCTCGAGATCACCAGGACCGCTTACGTCAGCCTGAAGGCCACTCTCTCCGAGCGGCATCCCGACGTCATCAAGGCCAAGCGCCAGATGGAAGAGCTGCAGCAGGAGACGGGCCGGGAGATCAGTTTCGCCGACATGGCCAAGCGGCTGGAAAACGCCAAGACCCAGCTGGCCGCTCTGAAGGGCAAGTTCTCGGACAAGCATCCGGAGGTGGAGCAGCAGGCCAAGAGGGTAACCGCCCTGGAGGCTGAGCTGGCCCAGCTATCCACCGCGTCTATCACCCGGGAGAGCATGCGCAACGCCGACAACCCCGCCTACGTCAGCATCCGCTCCCAGGTACAGTCTTCCGAGGTCGAACTGACCTCCCTCAAGGCCGAGCTCGCCCGCGCCAAGACGCGGCTGTCGGAGGTCCAGGCCCGAATCGGCAGCGCCCCGGCCTTCGAGGGGGAGTACAACTCCCTGCTGCGTGACCGCGAAAACGCTCAGAAGAGCTACGAAGAGATAACCGCCAAGCTGACGGCGGCCAAGATGGCCCAGGGGCTCGAAGAGGAGCAAAAGGGCGAGAAATTCACCATCATCGAGCCTGCCGAGCTGCCCGAGAAGCCATACAGGCCCAACCGCCCGGCCATCTCAATCGTCGGTCTTGTCGCCGGCCTGGCCGTGGGGGTCACCACCGCTCTGACGCGCGAGTTCCTCGACACCTCGGTACGAAGCGCGCCCGCCGTGGCGGAGCTTACGGGCTACCCGGTGCTGGCTTCCATCCCATTCATTGGAACCGCCTCCGACAGGCGGCGCTGGCTTCGTCGCAAGCTGGTCTGGGCAACCGTCGCCGTCGCCTGCCTGGTCATGTTTCTACTACTGACAGCCTCCCGGTGGGAACGGCTCCTCAGGATGATCGGATGATCGAGAATTGGGAAGAAAACGATACCACGCAGGTGAGTTCCATAGAGAAAGCCCTGCGGAAAGCCAAGGCCTCCCTGGAGGTCATCCTTGCCGATAAGCTGGAGACACCGCCCACCGCCGCGGCAAAGCCCGAGCCCCAGGTCATCTGGACCACCGTGATGGAGGTAGACCAGGCCAGGCTGCGCGACAATCGAGTGGTGTCCCACCTTTCGGACACGATTGAGGCCGACGCCTACAAGGCCCTGCGGACCCAACTGATAGACGCCACCCTCGACAAGGGCCACAACACCGTCTTCATCACCAGCCCCATGCCTGGAGAGGGCAAGACCCTCACCAGCCTGAACCTGGCCCTGACTATTTCCCTGACCATCGACCAGTCGGTGTTGCTCGTCGAGGCCGACCTGAGGGCACCCTCTCTCGCCGGCATGCTTGGGGTCAAATTCGAAAAGGGCCTGGCGAATTATCTCGCCGACGATGTCCCCATTCGGGAACTGCTGATCAACCCCGGCATGGCCAAGTTGACCATCCTGCCCGCCGGCAGGCCACTATCCGGCTCCACGGAGTTCCTGAGCTCCTCCAAGATGGCATCCCTCATGGCGGAGCTGAAGACCCGCTATCCCGACCGCTACGTCATAGTGGACGGCCCTCCGCTCCTGGTCACTCCAGATGCCCTGGCCCTGTCCGCCCAGGTCGATGCCGTCATCCTGGTGGTGGAAACCAACAAAACACGGAAGGAGTGGATCACCCAGGCCATAGACCTCCTCAAGGGAAGAAACCTCCTTGGGCTGGTCCTGAACAAGGCACCACTGCACCACACATCGCGCCGGCGTCGCTGACTATGTATACAGACTTCTTCAGGTTAAAAGAGAAGCCCTTTCGCCTCCTGCCCGACCCGGACTTCTTCTACCCCGGGGCCAAGCACAGGGCGGCTTTGAGCCACCTGGAGTATGGCATCATCGAACAGGCCGGGTTCGTGGTCATTACCGGCGAGGTCGGCTGTGGCAAAACAACGCTGCTCAAGCTGCTCCTGCGCAAGCTGGATGCCCGGATCAAGGTCGGGGTAATCTTCAACACCAATGTCCCCCCCGAGGAATTTCTCAAACTGGTGGCCCACGAGCTCGAGCTGAACTGCGCCCAGATGGGCCAGGCCCAGGTACTGTCCACCATAAACTCGTTTCTCATCAACGAGTTCACCTGCCGCCGCAAGGTCATCCTCATAGTTGACGAAGCTCAGAACCTCTCTACCGCCACCCTGGAAGAGCTGCGCATGCTCTCCAACCTGCAGACCGAGAAGGCCCATCTGCTTCAAATCATCCTCGTGGGCCAGCCGTCGCTTCAGGAAAAGCTGCGGGCCAGAGGGATGGAACAGCTAGCTCAAAGGGTCGTGGTTCATTATCACCTGCGGCCACTCGACGCCAACGAAACCAGGGCCTACATCGGCCACCGCCTTTCGGTGGCAGGCAGGCGGGACGTGGCCAACATCTTCTCGCCGGGGGCGCTGGATCTCATCTTCCTCCGGTCCAAGGGCATCCCGCGCCTGATCAACCTCATGTGCGATGCCGCGCTGCTCTGCGCCTTCGCGGAAGGCCAGGAGCGGATAGACGAGACCACCATTGAAGAGGTCTGCCGTGACCGCGACCTCGCTCTGGCGGCCGGATCGACGGTATCCCCGGCGGGAAAAACCTCCGGCGGCATGGATTCCGCCAGGGTGGCGGAAATCAAGATTTTGGCGGGGCGGTTGGAGAAAGTCGCCCGCGCCGCGTCGCAAGACAGGCAAAGGCTGGCCGCGGTAGAGAACAAGCTGGCGCAAGAGCGGCACTATCTGCTTCAGTTGCGGGCGGTACTGCAGGAGCAGGACGAGGAGATAAAGGTCCTCCAGCACGATGCGCGGCCCATGGTGGAGGACCGGCCCGCTCCGGTGGCGGAACCAGCGGAGGCCGAGCCGGAGCGGCTGCCCGTCATGAAGCTTCTCTTGCGCAAACTGGGCTTCACGCACTAGCCGCCATGGAGATCCTCTTAGCCTTTGTCGCCGCAATCTTTCTCACGGCCGTGGCCATACCGCCGCTGATCCGTTACGCGCCCGTATTGGGCATGGTCGATATTCCCGACAAGCGCAAGATTCATCTGGGCGCGGTGCCTCGGTCGGGAGGCCTGGCGGTCGCCCTGGGGTTCCTGGTCACCCTGTTCTTTTTCAGCCCGCGCCCCGGCCCCCAGATAATGGCCGTGGTGGCGGGTCAGATCATCATTCTGCTCTTTGGAATCATTGACGACCGGCGCGGCCTCGCGCCCTGGCAGAAGGCGTTGGGCCAGACCGTTGCGGCCGCCGTCACCGTGACCGGCGGCGTCGGCATCGAGACTCTGGGGAACATCTTTGGCACCGGGTCGGTACCGCTGGGCCCCCTGGCCGGACCCGCCAGCGTCTTTTTCATTGTCGCCGCCACCAATTCCGTCAACCTGACCGACGGCCTTGACGGTCTGGCCAGCGGGCTGGGCCTGCTGATGTTCGCCTGCATCGGGCTTCTGGCCTATTCCGCCGGCCAGGTACAGATCGTTGTGCTGTCTGTCTGCATGGCCGGAGCGGTCCTGGGCTTCCTGCGCTTCAATACCTACCCCGCCACGGTATTCCTCGGAGACACGGGCAGCCAGCTCATGGGTTTTTCGGCGGGAGCCGTGGCCCTCATGCTCACCCAACCGCCCAGCATCTACTGCCGCTGCCTGCCGCTGCTGATCCTGGGTCTGCCCCTGCTCGACACCCTCTTCGTGGCCGTGGAGCGGCTGAGCCAGAGGATAAGCCCCTTTCGCCCGGACCGCAGGCACTTTCATCACAAGCTGATGAACATGGGCCTCAGCCACCAGGAAGCCGTCATCACCATTTATGTTGTACAGGCCGTATTCACCGCCCTCGCCTACCTGCTCAGGTATAGCCCCGACCGCCACGTTCTCTGGGGCTACACGGCCTTCGCTCTGGCGGCCCTCATAGTGGTACTCGTCTCCACCAGGCGGGGCGTCTTCGCCCGCCCCGCCGCTGATGGCCCCCTGTTCCTCGGCACCTTGCGCAACGTCCTGCTGCGCACCAGGATCGCCCAGGGCGCCCGCAACCTGCTTTGCCTCTGCATGGCCCTGTTTTTTCTGGTAGTACCGTGGCTGGTGACCGAGTATAGCCCGGACATAGGGCTGATCTCGTTGTTGTTCCTCGCGGCGATGACCGCCGCCTGGGTGCGCTTCCAGGGCACCATGCGCTACGTCTTGAGGCTGTCGGGCTACTTCATGGGGGGCTACCTCCTGGCCTCATCAGAGTTGAACGCGGCGGCCGTTGTCATCGGCCCCTACTCCTGGCCGGTGGCCTCCCTGCTCAACGCGCACTTTGCCTTAATGGCATTGCTGTTCATAACTTATACCATCGGGACCAATGAAAGACTGTCTCTCACCACCCTCGACGGCCTGGTGCTGGTCTTCGCCCTGCTGGTTCCCATGCTTCCGCGCGAGATGCTCACCCCCTACCACCTGGCGCCGATTGTCTCCAAGGCCATAGTCTTCTTTGTATGCTTCGAGCCGTTTGCCTACCGCTTTCGCGACCGGGTTGCGCTGGCCAGGATACCGGTTATGTTCAGTCTGGTCGTCAGCGCCATAAGAGCCTGGCTAACCGTCTAGAAAAGTGCTAAAAAGGCCGGTGGGCGGCAGGGCCACCCATTGGCGCGGCGAGAGAGAGTGCCGCGCGCGAGTGCCAAGGACGGGCGGCCCGATGAGCCCGTTGGAAGACGCGCGGCCCGCCTGGGAGGATAGATAATGAACAGAGTAACAGCGACTCTGCTGGCGCTGCTCATCGCCATATCGGCCGTGGCATGCGGGGGAAGCACCGAAAAGAAACTCAAGTTCTGCAAGACCGGAGACGCCCTCTACCAGAAGGGAGACTACGTCAAGGCCGCGCTGGAGTTCAAAAACGCGCTGCAGGTAGACCCCGACTATGAACCCGCCCATTATCAGCTTGGCCTTTGCTACTACCGGCAGGCCTCCTGGCAGCAGGCCTTCAAACACCTGCAGCGGGCCGTGGAGCTGAACCCCAAACACAACGAGGCCCAGCTGAAGCTGGGACAGCTCTTCCTGCTGGGCGGCCGGCCCACGGAGGCCGCCGTCCGCGCCAAAGTCGTGCTCAAAAGACAGCCCAAAAACGTGGAGGCGCTCACCTTGCATGCCTCGGCGCTGGCCAGCCTCAAGAAGACGGCGGAGGCCATGGAACTGGTCAGTCAAGCGCGCCGCCTGGATCCCACCTTCAGCCCGGCCGTCATGCTGGCCTCCCGCCTCCATGAGGCCCAGGGCGACAGGCAGGCCGCCGAAGCC
This sequence comes from Pseudomonadota bacterium, assembly GCA_043799175.1. GTDB lineage: Bacteria > Desulfobacterota > JAZDOA01 > JAZDOA01 > JAZDOA01 > JAZDOA01. Next base: position 12,215 of record JAZDOA010000105.1, read on the forward strand.
ACTCTGCGCGAGGGTCTGAAGCGGAATCCCAAGGACACCTCCTTGTGGATGGCGTTGGCATCGTTCTGCGCCCAGCAGAAGAGATTCCCCGAGGCGGAATCCTCCCTGCGCGCCCTGATAGCGCTGAAGCCGGACTCCATCTCCTACCGGCTCCAGTTGGTCCGCCTCCTTGCCGTTACGGGAAAGGCCGGCCAGGCTGAAGCCGAACTGCGGGGCCTCATCAAGGCCAAACCCAAGGAGTCCAACCTGAGACTGGCCTTGGCCGAGCTCATGCTGAACCAGAGGAACTTCGCCGCCGCCGAAAACGCCCTGCAAGAGGGCATCAGGACCATGCCCGAGGAGGCCAGACTTCATTTCACCCTGGCCACCGTCTATCTGTTGCAGGGCAAGACTCAAGCGGCCATGGATTATTATGCCCGCTACATCAAGGAACACGCCGACGACCCCGAGGCCGTGATGGCCCGCGACAGGCTGGCGGACATAAATCTCCAGCGGGGCAAGACGGCCGAGGCCCTGAAGCTGGCCAACGAGAGTATTGCCGCCAACGCCAAGGACCTGGAAGCCCACTTCATTAAAGGCAAGGCCCTGCTGGCCACGGGCGACGGGCCAGGAGCCGTGGCGGAGTTCCGCCTCATAGAGCATGATCAGCCCAAGAACCCCGAGGCCCATCTGTGGTTGGCCAAGGCCCATTGGGCGGGCGGCAGCAAGGAGCTTGCCAAGGAGGCGATGATCAAGGCGGCCAAGATGGATCCCTCCTACCGGGAGGCGGCCCTCCTGCTGGTGCGGCTCTACGTCTCCGAAAAGGCTTACGGCCGCGCCCGGAGCGCGCTTGCAAGCTACACCGGCCCCAAGGAAGACCCGGAGATCCTACTCGCGGGCGGTGACGTCCGTGCCGCCGGGGGCGACGTCGCCGGGGCCGAGCGCGCCTACAGGCAGGTAGCCGAGAAATTCCCCAAGCCACCGGTGGGCTGGCTGCGCCTGGGCGCCCTTTACGAAAGCCAACGGAAGTATGGGCCGGCTCAGGACGCCATGGAAAAGGTCCTCAGCCTGTCCCCAGGCATGCCGGTCGCGGCCGTGGCCGTAACTGACATGAGCCTGCGCCAACGGCAGCCGCGGCGCGCCATCGCCGTGATGGACCGCCAGATCAAGCTGGCCCCCCAGCAGCCCCTGTTCTACTTCCTCAGAGGCAGACTGCGGGCCGCCGACACTGACTTCACGGGCGCCGAAAGCGACTTCCGGCAGACCATCAACCTGAAACCGGACTGGCCGGAACCCTGGAGCGCCCTGGCCTCTCTGTATGTCACCAAGTATGGCGCCCGCGAGGCACTGGCGCGCTTCGAGGCCCAGAACAATGCCCCGGGCGGTACCCTCAACGGCATGCTCACCGGCCTGTTGAAAGAGCAGGTCAAGGACTACAACGGGGCCATCGAGGTCTACAAGAAGATCCTCAAGGTCTCGCCGGACAATACCGTGGCCGCCAACAGCCTGGCCTTCCTCTATGCCGAGATCCGCCCCACGGCGCCCAACCTCGAAGAAGCTCTGAAGCTGGCCTCGAGGGTGTATCAAAAGAACCCGAACGACGCCAACATGACCGACACCCTGGCCTGGGTTTATCATCGTCGCGGCGAAGACGGCAAGGCACTGGAGATGCTCAACGGCTGTCTGGAACAAGTGCCCAATCAACCGTATTTCAACTACCACCTGGGTGCCGTCTGCCTCGCCATGGGAGACAAGGCACGGGCCAAAACAGCCCTTCAGAAGGCCCTTGGCTCCCCATCCGATTTTCTGGGGCGCCAAGAGGCCACGCGCCTCCTGGCCGGGCTAAAATAATGATGGGCAGCGGGCGGCAGGGTCCACCCGATCGTAACCTTGCCGCAATAAGGCTGTAACAGTCTCGGCGGATTGTTTACATCGTGAAGCCACCCCTCATGACCACCACGACCAGGACCCGCCGCCTCGGGAATCTGGTGGCTTGCCTGCTGTTGGCCCTGGCTACGTCGGCGCTGGTGTCAGCCTGCGGCTCCGGAACCTCGGTGCGGCACGACCTGCTTATCGTGGCCGGTTCTACGTCCGTGCAGCCCTTTGCCGAGAAGCTCGGGGAGATGTACATGGCCGTTCACCCCAGGCACGTCATCAACGTCCAGGGCGGTGGCTCCAGCGCGGGCATAATGGCCGTGCTCAGCGGGGCCGCCCAGATAGGGACCTCTTCGCGCGAACTTACCGCCGAGGAACGCCGCCAGGTAGTGGAATACCCCATGGCGTGGGATGGAATAGCCGTGGTGGTCAACTGCCGCAACCCGGTGGCCAAGCTGAGTCTCGCCGAAATCAATGCTATATTCGCCGGCCGGGTGACTAACTGGAAACAGCTCGGCCTGCCGCTGGACCACCGCATAGACGCCATAAGCCGGGAAGAGGGCTCGGGGACCCGCAGTGCCTTCGAGGAGCTGGTAATGGCCAAGAAGACTGTTTCCGACTCCTGCCTCGTCCAGGACTCCAACGGGGCGGTGCGGGAGCTGGTGGCGACGGATCCCTACGCCATCGGCTATATCAGCGTGGGCCTGGTTGACGCCCGGGTGAACGTCCTCGCCGTGGACGGCATCCTCCCCACGGCGAAGAACATCAAGAGCCGGACCTACCGGCTGGTACGTCCTTTCCTCTTCTGCACCCGCGGCCGGGCACAGGGCGAGGCGAAGGCCTTCATTGGATTTGTCCTGGGGCATTCCGGCCAGTCCGTCCTCGAGGCCGAAGGACTGGTCGGGGTTGGGCCTGCCCCTTGGGGAACCGACAGTGGGACGCCAATTATGGATTGAACGAGCCCTGCTGCTGACCGCCATGAGCGCGGTGGGCTCGCTTGCCTTGATCAGCCTGTTCATCTTCGTCGAAGGTCTGCCGGTGCTGAGCAAGGCGGGCCTGGGTGATTTTCTGCTGAGTTCGCACTGGGCGCCGACCAAGGGCCATTTCGGTATCCTGGCCATGGTAGTCTCCTCGGTGTTGGCCACTCTGGGTGCCCTCACGGTAGGCGTGCCGCTGGGCCTTGCCTGTGCCATCGTGTTGGCGGAGTTCGCCTCCCCGACCCTGCGTCTCGTTCTCAAGCCCGCGGTGGAGCTCCTGGCCGGAATTCCCTCCGTGGTATACGGGTTCCTGGGGGTGGTGCTGCTGGTGCCGCTCATCCGGGACCACCTCGGAGGGCCGGGGCTGTCGCTGCTCGCCGTGGCCCTGATTCTGGGGGTAATGATACTGCCCACCATCATCAGCATCTCGGTTGACGCCATTCATGCGGTGCCCGCCACCTACCGTGAGGCATCCCTGGCCGTGGGGGCCACGCAGTGGCAGACGATTTATCGGGTGGTACTGCCCGCCGCCAAAAGCGGGGTGATAACCGCCGTGGTCCTGGCCATGGGCCGGGCGGTGGGCGAAACCATGGCCGTGATAATGGTCGCGGGAAACGCCCTCCGACTGCCCCACTCCGTGCTGGATTCGGTCCGCACGCTGACCAGCAACATCGCCCTGGAGTTGGGCTACGCCTCCGGTGACCACCGGGCCGCCCTTTTCGCCACGGGGCTGGTGCTGTTCGCCGTCATCCTGGGCCTGAACGGCGCGGCCGGCCTGCTGCGGAGGCGGAAATGAAGGCCGCGGCAAGCCTGAGGCTGCCGGCGACCCGCCGGAGGCTGATCTCGCCCGCTCTCACCCAGCGCGTGGCCAAGGCCGTGTTGTGGGGGCTGACCGGTCTGGCCCTGGCCATTCTGATATTCATCATCGGCTACATCAGCCTCCATGGGCTGCCTCAGGTGTCCACGGGCTTTCTGCTGCAGCCAGTGACCGACATGGGACGCTCCGGAGGAATCCTCTCCTCGGTGGTCGCCACGGTCTATGTCACCGTCATCGCCCTGCTGCTCGCCACTCCGCTGGGGGTGGGCACCGCCGTCTACCTCACGGAGTACACCCGCGAGGGCTGGCTGGTAGCCACCATCCGCTTCGGGGCCGAGTGCCTCGCGGGGGTGCCGTCCATAATCCTGGGGCTTTTCGGCTTCGTGTTGTTCGTCATAAAGCTGGGCTTCGGCTGGTCCATGCTCTCGGGCGGGCTGACCCTGGCGGTCATGGTCCTGCCGACCATCATCCGCACCAGCGAAGAGGCCATAAAGACCGTACCCCGCGAGTACCGCGAGGTGTGCTACTCCCTGGGCGTGGGCAAATGGCAAACCATCACCAGGGTGGTCCTGCCCGCCGCGCTGCCGGGCATCGTCACCGGCATCGTCTTGTCCATCGGTCGTTCGGTGGGCGAGACCGCCGTGGTGCTCTTCACGGCGGGGGCGGCCGTCGGGGCGCCAAGCTCGGTCTTCGACTCCGGGCGGACCCTGGCCGTCCACTTCTATATCCTGGCCCGCGAGGGCATCTCCATGCCCAATGCCTACGGGACGGCCTTCGTGCTGGTGGTGTCCATTTTGCTCATCAACGTGGCGGCCTATACCATTATGCACGGGGTCATGAGGAAGAACTCATGAGGCGGGAGGGGGCGGCGGGCAACGCGGAAGGCCGGCTCATCGAGATCAGCAACCTCAGTTTCTTTTACGGCGCCCAGGCCGCCCTGAAGGACATTTCTCTGCGAGTGCCCCGCAACCGCATACTCGGCATAATGGGGCCGGCCCAGAGCGGAAAGACCACCTTCCTGCGCATCCTCAACCGGCTGACCGACCTTGTTCCCAACGGCCGGCTGGAGGGCCGGGTTCTTCTCGACGACCAGGATATATTCGCCCCAGGGACCGACGTCAACGCCCTGCGCCGAAGGGTGGGGATAGTCTTCGACAAGCCCGTGCCCCTGCCCAAGACCATATACGAAAACCTGGCCTTCGCCCCGCGCCTGCACGACCGAAAGCGCCGCTGCGACGAGGTGGTGGAACGGGCACTGCGGCTGGCCCACCTCTGGGACGAGGTGAAAGACCGCCTTCATGACCCCGCCTTAAGACTCTCCGGCGGGCAGCAGCAGCGCCTCTGCCTGGCCCGCACCCTGGCCATGGAGCCGGAGGTGATCCTCCTCGACGAGCCCACCAGCGGGCTTGACCCCATCTCCACCGCCAGAATCGAAGACACCCTCGCTGACCTCAAGGCCAAATATACCATCGTTCTGGTGAGCAACAGCGACAAGCAGATAGCCCGCGTCTCAGACCGGGTGGCCTTCTTCCTCATGGGCGAGATGGTAGAGGAGGGGGAAAACCGCCAGGTGTTCACCGTCCCGAAAGACCGCCGCACCGAGGATTTCATCTCCGGCTATTTTGGCTAGACCTTGCCGGCCATAAAGAGCTGCCCCCCGTGCAGGACCGTCAGCGCGAGCTTCACAACCAGCCCGACAACTATGGAGTAGGAGACGTTGATCATGGTTCCCGCGAGGAAGAACAGGGAGTTGCGGCTCATGTCCTCCCGGCGCACAATGGCCTTGGCGGTGAAGATGAGGGATATGGCCGTGTAGGCTTCCAGCAGGGTGAATGTAAGAAGCAGGATGTTTTCGCACTTGCCTATGATGAAACCCTCGTCGAGGGTCCTGGAGTTGACGGTCTGGCCGATGGGCTGCCCGGCCACCCTGGAGAGAATGGTTTTGGTCAACAGGCCGCTGGACGCCAGCAGGGTGGTATATCCCGCCGCCACGATGGCAACGGCAAGCAGGTTGGATCCAGAAGCCGTCACCCTCTCACGCCTCCGGCCGGGTAATGGGCCAGGATGTGGCCCAACTTGTCTTCAATGGCCTTTATCTCCCGCAACCGCAGGCCGCCGAGCGTCTTGGAGACGGCCTGTTGGCTGATGCCCAGTCTTTGGGCCACCTCATGCTGGCTGCCGGCCTTATCGTACTCAATCGCCACCCGGCGTTGCCGCTCCGACCATCTGCCCTTCAGGAGCAGGAGGAGATTGATCTGCCCGGCGACGGCCTGGTCGAGCAGGTCGTCACCCGCGGACATATCGAAGAGCAACTGGGTCCGCTTGAGACGACTCATGAGCTCGGCGGCCTTATGAAACGCCGGCCCGTCCATCTTGGCCACGTCGTGAGTCCCCACGGCGGTGTCGATGATCCCCCCGGTCAGGACCCAGCGGATCAGGTGCGGGCAAAGGCGCTCGAGCATGAGCGAGATGAGGCCGTAGGCACAGCCGACGCTGGTAAGCACCCCGCCGACTTCATCTGCCCCCTTGAGAATCTTGAACGGCCCGTAAACGGACGGCGCGAAGGTGGCATTCACCACCTGGCAGAAGTTCTCCAGCCGGGCCTGAAAGTCCTCGCGGGGGCTTTTTATGAGCCTCGAGGAGACGACATCGCCCAACATGACGTAGAACCCCAAGGCGGACACCTTACCCTTACAAACCGTAGGGTTGTTATTCTAAATCACAACCATGAGAGGTTGTCAAACGGGATTCGTCCTGGGTTCCTGGTCCTCGCCCTGACCGTGCCCCGCGCCAGTAAGACCGGAGCCGCCGCACCCTCCTGGAGCGTGCTAAACTGTAACCGGCAGCGGCGCCACGCGCCGAAGGGCTGCCCTGGGCCACTACCAGCGTGAGAATTACCTTGAAAGCACTAGTCTTTAAAGGCGTGAACGAGATAGGGATCGAGGAAGTGCCCAAGCCGCGGATAGAGGATGATGAAGACGTCATCGTCCGCTGCCTGGCCACGACAATCTGCGGCACGGACATTCATCTCATCAATGGCAAGACCCCCGGAATGAGGCCAGGACAGATCCTGGGGCACGAAATGGTCGGTATCGTGGAAGAGGTCGGCGACAGGGTTTCACGCCTCGCCCCCGGCGACAGAGTCGTCATCCCGTCCACCATAGCCTGCGGACGCTGCGGCATGTGCCGCCAGGGTAGTTTCTCCCATTGCCTCACGGTGCTGCGCGGCAAGACGGCCTTCTTTGGCGGCCCAGAGGACGCGGGGCACTTTCCGGGGCTGCAAGCCGAGTACGCCCGTGTTCCCTTCGCCGACGTCGGGGCGCTGAAGGTACCGGGTGACCTGAGCAACGAAGCGGCGCTATGCCTGAGTGACATATTTCCCACCGCATACTTTGCGGTAGACAACGCCCAGGTCACCGACGGGGAGTCGGTGGCGGTATTTGGTTGCGGCCCCGTGGGGCTTTATGCCGTCCTGAGCGCGGCCACCCAAGGGGCAAACCCCATCTTCGCCGTGGACAGAGAAGCCGCCAGGCTGGAGATCGCCCGCCGCTTCCCCTCGACCCGGGCCATCGACTTCAGCCGGGAAGACCCGGTCGAGGTCATTCGCGGCGAAACGGGCATGGGGGCGGACGTGGTTCTGGATTGCGTCGGCATCGACGCCAGCGACCCCTCCGGCCGTCCCGCGCCGGGCCAGGCCCAGGCCTTCGCCCTACAGTGCGTGAGGGCCACGGGGGTCATGTCTATCGTGGGGCTCTACCCCAGCCCGCTCGCCAACTACCCTCTGGGCCAGGTGGTGGACAAGAACCTGAGCGTCGTGGCCGGAAACTGCAACCACCGGGCATACCTGGCCGAACTGCTGGACTACCTGCGAACCCACCCGGCGGACGGAGAGTTCGTCTGGACACACCGCATGCCCTTCGAGCGTATCGGGCAGGCATACGACTTCTTCATCAACAAACGGGAAGGAATGATCAAGCCGTTCATCACCATGCACTGAGCGGTACAATCACCTTTGTTTCAAAATTAAACGAAGTTATTCAACCCTCCACAATCTGCTAAAATAGGCGGCGGCGCCCCGGAGAAGACATAATAAAACCCTCCACGATCCTCGCGGAGGGGAAGAAACAACCCATGCTGTGGTGGAAAGGCCTTCTACGTGGGCTTCTTGGGTGGCGCCAGCCTCCGAACACGAACATTTTCCTTGGCTATTTCCATCAGTTGATAAAGAACCTTGGTCACGTGCTCATCGCCGCGTATCTCGCGGTAGAACTTCAGCCACTGCTGTTCGTCCCATGACAGATCAGTCTGTTCCCGACCGAAGAGGAGCCAATCCATAGAGCGCCCGGTAGCCCGGCATATGGCGACCAGCTTCTCACCCGACGGAATGGTGGACCCCGCCAGCCAGGGGCGCATGGTTTGATCGGGCACCCCCACGTCGCGAGCAAACCTCGACCCCCCCCGAGGCCCATAGACCTCTTCAATGACCTGCAGCAAGCGGCGCGCGAACCCCCGACGCATCGTTTCCATGTCGCGCTCTAAGAACCGGACCGGAGCACCCACCTCCAAGTCTCTGTCCGTGTTCATGTTTCTATTCCCCCTTCAGCCTCACTTCGGTGATTCGTATTGTAGCACGGTGTTCTTCAAAAGACAAGATGATTTGTCGTTTATGAATAGACGTAGCCCAGCACTTTAGCGGCCCACCGCAAAAAGTCAAGTGAAAAAGGCAAGTAAGGGCCGATGCTTGGAAGTCATTTTTTCTTGACAAAACACGTGCAAATGCTTACGATGCCGCGTGTCTGTGGTCTTCATCTGGACAGAAGCAGGGGAGAGGAGCATATGCAGGCAGACTTGGGAGACCAGACAATAGCCCCAACCTCGTGCCTTAGTCCCTGGACAAATAGGATTATCAGTTTAGTCTTATCTGTCCCCCGAGAAGACCGGCATGCCTTCTGGCAGGAACTGGGCAAGCTGGTTGCGACAAGGGGCGTCTTCGGACACCTCCCGCTTCTTCCTCTCGGCGCGGCCGCCAAGCTCCTGGGCTGTCACCGGATGACGATGGCACGCTACGTACAGCGTGGTCATTTTCAGGAGGGCTATCATTACCTTCGCCGAGGCAGACGCATCTTCTTCTATCGGGAACGCCTTCTGGATTTCATCGGCAGCCGCTTCACCCCCGACAGCCCGTTGAAAAAGGTACTCCGCGCAACCCGTTCCAAAGCGCCCAGGCATTAGGCACGGGCGCTCCCAGATGGGTATTGTTCAACAGGCTGTCAGATCGCGAAAAGGAGCGGTATCCAAACTCCTCTCCCTCTTGCGACCTTACGCTGGAAGCATGGCCGCGCCAGCCTTTGGCGCGGGCGGCCCGTCTCCCCCGCTTGAAACACGCGGGGCCTCGGAGTTTTTCCCGAATGGCGGAAATACACCGGCAGGAACGGACAGGTGGGTGGGCCATCGACCGAGCGCGGGGGGGCGTCGTTGGAGCGAAAGTCAGGCTGAAGAGCCAGAGAGGGTTGGGGGCGGAGAAGACTCCGGGGAAGGCAACGTCATCGAGGACATCGGCCAGGAACGAAGCCGAGGGGCGGGTTCTCCGCCCCTCATGAGAATCGAGCGCGGGCCAGCGGCGGCCGGTACCGGCCGCTAACGCTCCTCTTCGAGTGGCTGCTCGCAGTCACACTCTTCCTCGGGCAATTCGCAACCTATGCAAACACGTTGCACCTGGTCGCCACACTTCGCGCAGCACTCTTCGCTACTGGCCATGCTCACCTCGGCTGAAGGGTGGGGCTGTGTCCTGAATCTCCGGCTAAGGGCGCGGGTCATCTGGGCGCCGATAGCCGGCGCGAATGCCGCGTCCTCGGGCCTCACCGACCCGCTCAACGTAGCGGTGCTACGCCTCGGGGTCGGAGAGGCCCTGCGGTGCGACCTCGCTTGGCTCTCAAAAAACGCCCAAGCAGTTCGAACCTGTTGCTCCTTTCACCAAACGGGTGAAAGGCCAAGTCCGTAATCAGCGCGGCAATCAGGCAGTTGGCGAGGCTTAGGCATATTACCCGGAGA
>JAZDOA010000134.1:0-13851 GCA_043799175.1 Pseudomonadota bacterium
GGGGGTTGTTCTTGCCGAAACTATGCAGAGAAGATGCCGCCGAGGGTGTGCGGCGCTGCTTCACTTATGGGCGGTTCAGTCCATGCACTCACGGAGAATGAAACATGCGCTGCCGTGAATGCGAAGCCGAAATGACTGAGATACGCGGAGACTACCTGTATGACGGGGCTGGGGTTGAGGTTCTGCTGAAGAACATACCCGTGTACGAATGCCCCAATGGTCACCGGCTGCCCGCCATACCCAACATCAGGGGGTTGCACGAGGCCATGGCGGAATGGCTCCTGGAGAAGCCTGGGCGGCTGTCCGGCGCCGAGGTGAAGTTCCTGCGCAAGCACATGCGCCTGAAATCGGCCGAGCTGGCCGCCCTTCTGGGCATTAGCAAGCAGCGCATGTCCCAGCTTGAGAACGGGGTCGCCACGCCAAGCAAACAGACAACGCGGCTGGTACGAGCCATCTACGCCTTGAGAGTCATTGATCTGGGGGAGAACGCCGAACGGGCGGCCCGTGTGGCGAAGAAGGCCCTGCCGCATGCCACCGAGTCTCCCAGAAGAGACCAGTCTTTGCGCGTCACCCCGGAGGGCGACTGGGAACTCAACGCGGCATAGAGCTTGCCTGGGATAGACGGACGCACCAAGGGCCGGACCTTCTCGCCATATTCCCGTGATCACGCCTCTTCTGGGCTGCTGGCCGCTGGCGGGCTGGTGCCCGAGGCCGAGGTGGTGGAACTGAAGCGCAAGGGCTGAGTCTGATTATCCCCTCTCTTTCGCTTGATGACGCTTTACCACGTTTGACTTCGCTCTACGGGCAAGTTAAACTCAGTTTAACAACGAGGGGCTTCTTGCCGATACTATCCAGAGAGGACGCGGCTGAATCCATCAAGAGAATCCTGGACCACCCGGTGGGGCGGCTGATGCCCGTGTGGTCCCACTTAAGCCTGCGAGGACAGCAGCGGGACTTTGACATAGTGGATATTGAGTATGTCTTCCAGGACTTCGATGTTGTCAGTGAGCCTGAGTATCACGCGGCTCACCATAACTGGCGCTGCAAGGTAAGAGGAAAAGACCCGGAAGGGGACACACTGACCGTCCTGGTAGGCATCTCCGAAGAGGAGTTGACCATTACCGTCATTACCGCATGGTGACTGATATGCACTGTCCTGAATGTGCCGAGAAGATGCAAGAGAGCAAAGGGGATTATCTGTATGTGGAATCCGGGCTGGACAATGTACTGCTATGCGGCATTCCCATACTGTCCTGCCCCCATGGCCACAGTTTTCCCGCCATACCCAACATCAGGGGGTTGCACAAGGCCATTGCCGAGGCCCTGTTGCGGAAGCCGGCCCTGCTAACCGGTAAGGAAATGAAGTTTCTTCGGAAGCACATGGGGCTGAAGGCAATCGAACTGGCAAGGCTACTCGGCCTGTCAAAGCAGCGAATATCTCAACTTGAGAACGAACATTCGCCAGTGGCGGGAGTACAGACCGACAGGCTCGTCAGGGCTATCTACGTGCTCAAGAAGCAGGTGGACTCACAAGAGATTGGCAACGCCGCCGTGCTTCTTCAGGAAATCCTGCCACGCATCGTTGAAGAGGAGAGCGCGCGGCCCAGCCAGTTCTGGCCGGCTTCTCCCGAGCAGGCCGAGCGGTTGCAACGCTGCACGGGAGTCCCTTCCTCTTCCTGGCTCGGCGAACGGGAACTCAGGCAACTGGAGGCTTGCGCCGCATAGGCGCTGCTCCTCCATCCTTCCTGGGGCCAGGGGGACGAGGCAAGGCAATCATTCGCTCGCGGAGATTCCACCCACCCCGCCGCTCCAAGACAGCAGGCCGAGCACGAAGCCGAAGTCATACCAACGTCCCGCGTTTGGAAAGGCGTAAACGCGTACGTCAGTAAAGAGGCTCACGACCAGGGCGAAAGGGGCGCTGAGTCCATGCAACAGCCCGAGCAGAAAGCCAGGGGGCATCGGTGAAGGCATCGGGGGGGCTGATGAGCACACCCTGCCAGCAACCCCGCTGCCAACAATACCGCTAATAGTTTCCGCATAATCTCCCCCAGCCAAAGAAAAGGCCCTCCCAAAGCCGCTGAGACCGCGTGCGTCCTACCTGCTCAAGTGCCCCCGGTTATTCCACGGGGGCAGTTTCCTGTCAACATCACCGAGGGGCAGGGGGGGCGTCAGATGCCCCGAAATCTTTCCCGCTGCTTCCAATGTGCTTCCAGCCGAAAAAAGAAAGGCCCAGGCGATTAGCCTAAGCCATTGATATTCATGGCGCGCCTGGCGTGACTCGAACACGCGACCTACTACTTAGAAGGCAGTTGCTCTATCCGGCTGAGCTACAGGCGCGCAAGGCCCCTGGCGGGGCCGTTCGGGATTCTTTTCGAACGCAAAAATAATATCAGAGTCGTCAAGGAGGCACAACGCCCCCTTGCTGTCTCCTTGAGGCCCTACCTCTGCCCCCGACGGTTGAACGAGACCTCGGGCGTCTCAGGCCTTCTCGTTGCCCCGATCCCGTTTCATGCGCTCGATGATATAGGCGGCGCCGACCAGCAGGGCGGCCAGACTCAGAATGGCCACCCAGCCCGTGCCCTTGGAAAAGAAACCCAGAAGGGTCCAGGCCGCCAGTACCCCTATGACGGCCCGCATGAGGAAGACCTGCAAGTTCACGCCTCCTTGAGGCGGCTTATTGGCACCGCCTTGACAAGTATATAACAATGATCCCTTCCTTGGAAGCACCCACGAGGTTGCGGACGGCCTTTGGCGCTAAAAGTCCTTGACAGTACCTTGCCCACCCCTTTAGCTTGGTTGTCATGAAGAACGCCAGCTCTCTCTGGCGCGAACGCGCGCCACTCTGCGCCGTCTGCCTCTTTCTCATGTGCTCTGTCGTGGTTTGGAACTGCCTGCGGCCTGCCGGCCCCCGTGGTGGCCTGGCCGCCGCGGACTACCGCGATGCCCTGGAGCGCAAGGTTGACGCCTTCGGTGCCCTCAGGACAAGCGAGTACACCTTTGTGCCGGGTGACACGCTGGGCCGGGCCCTTGCCGCCCAAGGCCTGTCCTCCAATGAGACCGCCCGGATCGTGGACGCCGGGCTTCAGGCATTCAACGTTCGCGATGCCAGCCCCGGAGACCGCCTCAGGCTATACCGCAACGCCGCCGGTGAGGTCAAACAACTCGAGCTGCTTGGCACGGGTGGCGCCGGCAAGCTTGCCGTCTATCGTACCCCAATCGGCTTCATGGCCACGCTGGCCGAGCCGACCTGTTCGGTCCGGCTGGCCTTGGCCGAGGGAACCATCCGCACCTCGCTCTACGCCGATGCCGTCAGCGAGGGCCTCGACGGGGGGATGGTGAAACACCTTGCCGACGTGTTCGCCTGGGATATCGACTTCCTGAGCGATCTGCAGCCGGGCGACAGTTTCCGGGTGGTGTACGAGCAGCAGCTCAACGACATCGGCCTGGTCAGGAACGGCCGCATCCTCGCCGCCGAGGTGGTGAATGTGGGCACGGTCCACAGCGCCTACTATTTTGATGACGGTGAGGGACACGCCGATTACTACAACGCCGACGGGCACTCCCTGCGCAAGGAGTTCCTCAAGTCTCCCATGCGCTTCAAGCACATCACTTCCGGCTTTTCTCTGTGCCGCATGCACCCCATACTGAAGATCCTCCGGCCCCACCTGGGGGTGGACTATGCCGCTCCCTCCGGCACGCCGGTGGAGGCCGTGGCCGACGGCAGGGTGGTGTACCGGGGGGGGAAGTCCGGCTTCGGCAACTATCTCGAAATCAAGCACCGCCACGGAATCACCAGCACCTACGGCCACCTGCGCGGGTTCGCCGCCGGAGTGCGCCAAGGCGGCCTGGTGCGGCAGGGCGAGGTCATAGGCTACGTGGGCGCCACGGGTCTGGCCACGGGGCCGCACCTCGACTTCCGGCTTGCCGAGAATGGTCGCTGGGTGGATCCCGAAAAGCAGCACGGCCAGCCGGCGGAGCCCATAACTCTGGCGGCCCGAAGTCGCTTCGAGGGGTTTATTACCGAGGTGCGCTCCCATTTCCCTACCTTCGATGTCGGCGCCACCCCGTAGCAGCCGCCCTCCTGATGGTTGAAAATCGTCGAGGTCTTTGCTACAAAAGGTTCCACAGGAATATGCGCGTGTAGCCAGCCCGTGGCCCATGAACCAGGAGGCAATCCTTGAAGATCCGCAAGGCGGTGATACCCGTCGCGGGCTATGGCACCCGGTGCCTGCCCGCCAGCAAGGCCATTCCGAAGGAGATGCTGCCGATATTCGACCGGCCCGCGATTCAGTATATCGTGGAGGAGGCCGTCGCCTCGGGTATCGAGCAGGTCATCATGATCACCGGCAAGGGCAAGTACGTAATCGAGGACCATTTTGACGCCCACTACGAGCTGGAAGACATCCTGGCCCGGAAGAATAAGAACGAGATGCTGGCCCAGGTTCGCGGGGCCGGCAATATCGCCAACATAGTCAGCGTTCGCCAGAAGCAGCTCCTGGGGCTGGGCCACGCGGTGCTCTGCGCCAAAGACGTCGTCGGCTGCGAGCCCTTCGTGGTCCTGCTGGGTGACGACCTCATCGACGCCGAGGTACCCTGCGTGCGGCAGATGCTCAAGGTCTTCGAAGACGTGGGAGAATCAGTGGTGGCCGTGGAGCGGGTGCCGCTCGAGGACACCCACCGCTACGGCATAATAGACGGTCGCGATCTGGGCAACGGGGTCTTCAACGTGCGGCGCATGGTCGAAAAACCCCGGCCGGGGGAGGCGCCCTCCAATCTGGCCATCGTGGGCCGCTACGTGCTCCTGCCCGACATCTTCGACATACTCGAGACCACCCCCATGGGCCACGGTGGGGAGATACAGCTTACCGACGCCCTGGCCCAGTTGTGCGAACGACGCGGGGTTTACGGCTATGAGTTCGAGGGGCGGCGTTACGACGTCGGCGACAAGTTCGGGTTTCTCCAGGCCAACCTGGCCTACGGCATGAAGGACCCCCAGATCAACTCCCGGCTGAAGGATTACGTCCGGACGCTGATAGCCTGAGCATAAGCGGCGGTCTTTTCGCCCCCCCCGCCGCGAGGGCGCGAGCCGCGCCGGGCTGTCTTTTACCACACGAGCCGCGTTGGTATTGCCCCGCCGTTTGCGGGGGCGTCCGCCCCGGTGGGGCGTTGTTGTTCATCATTCTGGCGGCCGATGCCCGTGCGGATGTCCAAGAAAATTGCCGAAGTGGCGGTCGCGCTGCCGCTGAAGGAAACCTACCACTACGAGGTACCCGAAGAGCTCGCGGCCCAGGTGGGCATCGGCCAGCGGGTGCTGGTGCCGGTCAAGGCGCGCAGGGCCACCGGCTACATCCTGTCGTTCCCCCCAGAGTCCGACTACACCCTGAAACCCCTCGATGCGCTGCTTGACCCCATTCCGGCCTTCCCCGAGCAGATGGTGCCGCTGTTCCGCTGGTTGGCCGACTACTATTTTTATCCCATCGGCCAGGCCATAAAGGCGGCTCTCCCCGCGGGGTTGCTGATGGAAAGCCACCGCCTGCTCAAGGCCACGGGCAAGAGGCCGTTGCCTGAGTCCGCGCTGCCGCGCGAGGTGCTGGCGGCGCTGGAGGCGGTCGGGCAGACCAGCGCGGCCCGGCTGAAGAAGGTTCTTGGGGGGCGCGACCTGACCGGCGCCGTCTCGCGGCTGCGCGAAAGCGGACATCTGGTCGTGGTGGAGAGGATGGGCCGGGAGGCCTGCCGCCCGTGCTTTGAGCAGATGGTAAGTGCCCTGCCGGGCGCGGAGCAGGCGGCACTTTTTTTTCGCAAACCGGCGCTGGCGGCCATGTACGGGCACATTGCCGCCGAGGGCGAGTGTTCTCTGGGGGCGCTGCGGGAGCGCTTCAGCGGGGTGGCGGCAAAGCTCAGGCAACTCCAGGCGGCGGGTGTGGTCGAGGTCCGCCAGGTCAGGCTGTATCGCAGCCCATTCGAGGAGGAGATGGTCGCGGCCGCGCCCCCTGATCTGAACAGCGAACAACAGGGGGCCGTGGACGCCATCGAGGCGGCACTGGGCTCCGGCGGCTTCAGCCCGCTGCTGCTCCAGGGCATTACCGGCAGCGGCAAGACCGAGGTATACCTGCGGGCGGCCGCGCTAACCCTGGCCCTGGGCAAGGGCGTGCTGGTGCTGGTGCCCGAGATCGCCCTCAGCGCCCAGAACGAGGATCTCTTCCGGGCACGTTTTGGGGAGCGGGTGGCTGTGCTCCACAGCGGGCTTTCCCGCGGCCAGCGCCTCGATGAATGGGAGCGCGTCCGGTCCGGGGGGGCTCGGGTGGTGGTGGGGGCGCGCTCGGCGATCTTCGCCCCCATGGCCGAGCTGGGGTTGATCATCGTGGACGAGGAGCACGAGTCGGCCTACAAGCAGGAAGACGGCCTGCGCTATCATGGGCGGGACGTGGCCCTGGTGCGGGGGCGGATGGCGAAGGCGGTGGTGGTGCTCGGGTCGGCCACGCCTTCCATGCAAAGCCTGCATCATGCCCGGTCGGGCCGCTACGGTCTGCTGAAACTCACGTGGCGGGCCACGCGGGTGTCGCTGCCCGCCGTCGAGGTCGTGGACCTCAAGGACACCGGCGGCATCTTCTCGCCCAAGTTGCGGGAGGCGGTCGGGCAGGCCTTGGCGAAGAACACCCAGGTGTTGCTGTACCTCAACCGGCGTGGCTATGCCACCTACTGCCTGTGCGCGGGATGCGGCAGGCCGGTTGGCTGCCCCAACTGCCAGGTCAGTCTGACGTATCACGCACCCGAGGAGAGGTTGCGCTGCCACTACTGCGGCTTTTCATCTCCGGCGGCCCTGGCCTGCGGGCATTGTGGCGGCACCCACCTGCGGCTGCTGGGGCTGTGCAGCCAGAAGGTGGAGGTGGAGGCACGGGGGCTGTGGCCCGAGGCCCGCGTAGTGCGCATGGACAGCGACGTGCTTCAGACCCGGAGCGCCTGCCTGAGTGCCCTGAAACAGATTCGCCGGGGCGAGGTCGATATAATCATCGGCACCCAGATCATGGCCAAGGGGCACGACCTGCCTGGCCTGAGCCTGGTGGGCGTGATACTGGCCGACGAATCCCTGGGGCTGCCGGATTTTCGGGCCGCCGAGCGCGGCTTCCAGGCATTGGCGCAGGTGGCCGGGCGAGCCGGCCGCGTAAGCCCAGGGCGGGTCATCCTTCAGGCCTACGACCCGAACCACTACGCCCTGGCGGCGGCCTGTGCCCACGATTGCGGCGCCTTCTTCGATGAGGAGGCCCCCTTGCGCCGGGAGATGCGCTACCCGCCGTTCAGCCGAATGGCCCGCCTGGTTGTTTCCTCCACCAGCGCCCAGGCGGCCCTGAGCTTTTGCTGCGACAGGCTGGCCACGCTGGCCCGAGGCCATTTCGACTCCCAAGACGTGCTCGGGCCGGCGCCCGCGCCGCTCAGCAAGCTGAAAGGGCGGTATCGCTGGCACCTGCTGCTGCGGGGGGCAATCGGCGGCGGGTTGCACAGGTCCCTGCGAGGTCTTCTCGCCGAGGCTGAAAAGGTGCTTCCGCCCAACGTGGGCCTGATAGTTGACATTGACCCGCTGGACATGCTCTAGAGGATTTGTTATTGAATTGGTTAGTAAGGTAAAAATAGGCCTCGCCGTCAGGGCGGGAGTTGAAAAAAAACCGGGAATGTCCGTGCGGCGCATAGTTCAGTATCCGGAGGAGGTGCTCCGGCTGCGGGCTCGCAGAGTGGAGCACATAGATGACCGTATTCGCGACCTAGTGCGGGACATGGCCGAGACCATGTACGCCGCGCCGGGCCTGGGTCTGGCGGCGCCTCAGGTTGGAGAGTCCCTGCAGGTGATGGTGATTGACGTCTCCCAACAGGACGAGGATCCTCAGAAGAACCTCATCACGGTGGTTAACCCCGAGTTGGTTTCCGCCGAGGGCGAGGTGGACAGCAAGGAAGGCTGCCTGAGCGTGGTCGACATTACCTGTGAGATAAAACGTCACAGCCGGGTGTGCCTGAGGGGGATGTCTCTCGAAGGTGCGCCGCTGGAGATGGACGCCGACGGCCTGTTGGCCATAGTCGTCCAGCACGAGCTGGACCACCTCAACGGCACGCTGATAATCGACCGCCTGAGAGGCCTCAAGCGAGACCTCATGAAGCGCAGGTTGCGAAAGCGCACCGGTCACTGATGGCGGGCTTCCGCGTGGTCTTCATGGGCAGTCCTGAGTTCGCGCTGCCGACCTTCCGCGTCCTCCTGGAGACCGAAGACGTGGTCTGTGCCGTGACCCAGCCGGACCGGCCCAAGGGGCGAGGGCGGCTGTCCGCCCCCCCGCCGGTAAGGGTCGAGGCCGAAAGGGCGGGCATCCCGGTGCTCCAGCCGCTCCGGCTGCGGGATCCCGCGGCCGTGGCTGAGATAGCAGCCTTCCGCCCCGAGGTCATCATTGTGGTGGCATATGGCCAGATATTGCCCCGGTCACTGCTGAGCGTACCAAAGCTGGGGTGCATTAACGTCCATGCCAGCCTGCTGCCCAAATACCGGGGGGCGGCCCCCATCAACTGGGCCATAATGCGCGGCGAGATGGTCACGGGAGTCAGCATCATGCGGATGGACGCCGGGCTGGACACCGGCGACGTCCTGCTCGCGCAGGCCACGCCCATAGGCCAGGACGAGACGGCCATGGAGCTTTCGGCCCGGCTGGCCTCCATGGGCGCCCGGCTGCTGCTGGAGGCCTTGTGCCGGCTGCGTGACCATACCCTCTTCGCGGTGCCGCAGAACAACGAAGCCGCCACCCTGGCCCCGAGGCTGACCAAGGCTGACGGCGAGATAGACTGGAGCGCTTCGGCCCGGCAGGTCTGCAACCGGATCCGGGGGGTGCGGCCCTGGCCCGGCGCCTACACCCACTGGGGCGGGAGCAGGCTGAAGGTTTTCGGCTGCCGATCCCTTGGGGGCGAGGCGGATGCTTCCCCAGGAAAGGTTTGGCGGCTGGAACCCGAGGGCCTGATCGTCGGCACCGGGGAGGGCAGGGTGGCAGTGGCCGAGTTGCAGCTTCAGGGGGGCAGGCGCATGCCGGCTCGTGAGTTCATGCTGGGGCATCCCATGCCCGAGGGTACCGTCCTGGGGGCGGCAGGGCCGCCAGCCAGATGCCGGCGCCCATGAGCCTCGGCAAACGCCGGAAGGGTAACGGGGCGCCGGGAAAAAACCTGTCGGCGTTCAGGCTGTGTCACAATATGGTTTATTGGCTCACTACCCACAATATGTAGTGGTATATTAGTTGGCTCATCACCATATACTGTAGCAATAAAGCCAAAATGTGAGTTGTGACACAGCCTCGTTGCCGACAGGGCGTTCGTTGCAGGTCGCCCTCTCTCTGACACAGAATGTGCGCCAGACGTACCGGAGGGTTTTTTGAGTCTGCGTGGCGCGGTTTTTTCGCGCCCACGACCTGAAACAAACACCCGGATGACGGCCCGGATGACGAATGGGCGCCGGAGGACGGATGGGCAGGAAACCCGACATTTCATTCGACGCGGACGACAAACCTAAAAAGCGCCTCTTCATCGGGCTGTTGATCTTCACCTGCCTGCTGGTGGCCGGCCTGGCCCTGGTCCTATGGCTGGTGCCCTACGTGGGGCTGGCCAACATTCACCCCCTGGCCCCGGTCATTCTGGCGGCGGTTTTCGGCGGGGTCGTGCTTTTGATGGCCGGCGGGGTGCTCATCCTGGTCCTTACCATCATGCTGAAGCGCGACATCTTCCTGTCGGCGCAGATGCGCGGCCTGGTGGTGAAGGTCCTCTTCCCCGCCATGATCATCGTAGGTAAGCTTTTCGGCATCTCCCGGGAGCGAATCCAGCAGTCTTTCATCAGCATCAACAACCAGCTCGTCCTGGCCCAGCGCCGCCGGATCCCTCCCGACAAGATGCTGCTGCTCATGCCCCATTGCCTGCAGAACTACGACTGCAAGGTAAAGATCACCGGCAACGTCGAGAACTGCCGCCGTTGCGGCAAGTGCCCCATCAAAGACCTGCTGGAGTTCAGTCATCAATACAGCGTCAAGCTGTGCGTGGCCACCGGAGGCACCATCGCCCGCCGCATCGTGGTCACCCACCGCCCCAAGATCATCATCGCCGTGGCCTGCGAGCGCGACCTGACCAGCGGCATCCAGGACAGCTACCCCTTGCCGGTCTATGGCGTGCTGAACCGCCGCCCCCATGGCCCGTGCTTCAATACCCAGGTCGACCTGCGGCGGGTCAAGCAGGCGATGGGTTTTTTCCTGAACGGGAGGCAGGCACCAGACAACCATGAACGCCCGCCGGAGTGCGTTGCGCCTGCTGCGGACGATGGAGACGACCGGGCACTTCCCGGAGACTCTCCTCGCCAGGCAGTCTGAGCAAAAAACCTCCAGCGCCGAAGATCGCGACCAGCGGCTGCGCCACGAGCTGGTCCACGGCGTTCTGCGCTGGCGGGGCAGGCTGGACTATGTCCTGGCGTCCTTCTCCCGGATCCCGCTGACGCGGCTCGACCCCCTGGTGCTCGATATCCTGCGCCTGGGGGCCTACCAGATCCTCTTCCTGAGCAGGATCCCGCCGAGGGCCGCCGTAGACGAATCCGTCAAGCTGGCGGTGGGGCAGCCCCGGCACATCCGAGGGTTCATCAATGCCCTGTTGCGGGCGGTCGCCGACCGAGGCCAGAAGGTGGCCTTCCCGGACCCCGAGCGGGAGCCGGTTGCCTACCTGGCGGCCTGGCACTCCCACCCCGCCTGGCTGGTGGAACGCTACCTGGGCCGCTTCGGCCCTGAGGAAGCCGGTCAGCTCCTGGCGGCCAACAACGCCAAACCCCCGCTGACGGTGAGGGTGAATATTTTACGCCTGTCGCGCCCAGAGATTGCCCAGCGCCTCGTGGCCGAAGGGGTGGCGGTCACACCCACCCGGTTTTCGCCCGAAGGCCTGGTCCTGCAAGGGGCCGGTGACCCCCAGGCGCTGGCCTGCTTTAGAGAGGGGCTGTTTTTTCAGGTGCAGGATGAGGCGGCCCAACTGGTGTCCCACCTGCTTTCGCCCCGCGAGGGGGAAAGGGTGCTCGACGCCTGCGCGGGCCGGGGTGGCAAGACGCTGCACCTGGCGCAGCTCATGAGGGGCACGGGCGACATCCTGGCCCTGGACCTCAACGGCGACAAGCTGAAGGTGCTCGCCGAGGCGGCCGGCCGGCTGGGGCTGGACAATATCCGCACCCTGGTGCATGATGCGTCGGTCCCGCTGGAAGAAAGGGGAGAATTCGACCGCGTTCTGCTCGACGCCCCATGCTCCGGCACCGGGGTCATCCGCCGCAGGGTGGACCTCAAGTGGCGGAAGCGGCCCGACGACGTCCGGCGCCTGGCCGCGCTGCAGGCCTCCATGCTGGATGCCATATCGGCGTCGGTTGCCAAGGGTGGCACTATCGTCTATGCTGCATGCAGCCTGGAGCCGGAGGAGGGCGAGGAGCTTATCCGGGCCTTTCTTGGCCGGCACGAGGCGTTTGAGCTTGACGACGCCTCGAAGGTACTGGGGACTATGTTTCCGGGGGAGGGGCCGCCGTATCTGCGTACCTATCCCCACCGGCTTGAACGCGCCATGGACGGCTTTTTCGCCGCCCGCCTCAAGAGAGCCCTTTGAACACACTGGCATCAATCGCTAAGTTCATCGGCCTGTTGTTACTCCTCATCACCGTCCTTCTGGTCAGCGGCTATCTCACCATGCGCCTGGTAATCCGCGGAGAAAACGCCGTGACCGTGCCCGACCTCGTGGGTGCCGACGTCATGCGCGCCCTGGAGGCGGCCGCCGACAACAATCTCAACGTGAAGGTGGAAGGCTTCGAGTACAGCTCGCAGGTAGCCAAGAACCACGTGCTCTACCAGGAGCCAGCGGCGGGCGGCTCCATGAAGCGGGGCCGTGACCTGCGGCTGGTTATCTCCCGAGGGCCAGAGGCCCTGCTGGGGCCGTATCTGGTCGGCCTTCCCCTGACGCAGGCGGGCTTCATCCTGGAGCAGAACGATCTGTCTCTGGGTTCCGTGGTTCACGTACACAGTGGCGAGGCGCGGGTGGGCACGGTTCTGGACCAGGTCCCGCCTCCGCACACCAGTATGCGACAGGGCCAGCAGGTTAGCCTCCTGGTCAGCGACGGCGAGGCACCACGGGAATACCTGGTGCCCGACGTGCGCGCCCACAACGCCGTGGAGGCCGCCCTCGCGCTGGAGACGGCGGGCCTCAAGCAGGGACAGCTCACCATGGCCTGCCGCGAGGGGCACGTGGAGGGAGAGGTGCTGGAGCAGAGACCGCGGGCGGGCTACAAGGCCCTGGCCGGAGCGCCGGTGGCCCTGGTAATAAACGAAAGCCAGGAGAAGATGGCCGCGGCGGGAGATTTCGCCCTATTCTCCTTCCAGGTGGCGCCAGACCTCAAGAAGCAGGAGATCCGCATAGACCTGGAAGGGGCGGCCGGAAGCCGGTCGCTCCACTTCGGCGTACACGACGGCGGAGAGATCGTGCGGGTGAGCTTCCCCAAGGGAGAAACGGGGAACGTCATAGTTTATCAGAACGGGGCGGAAGTGCTCCGCAAGCGCTACTAGGGAGGAAGACGGGATGATACGACTGGCACCATCCATACTCTCGGCCAACTTCGCCAGACTGGGCGAGCAGGTCGCGGAAGCGGAGCAGGCAGGGGGCGGACTGGCTTCACATCGATGTCATGGACGGCCACTTCGTGCCCAACATCACCGTAGGTCCCATGGTGGTGGCCGCCATCCGGCCGCTGACCATCCTGCCGCTCGACGTTCATCTGATGATCGAGGCCCCCGACCGCTACATAGCCGACTTCGCCCAGGCCGGGGCGGACTGGATAAGCGTACACGCCGAGGCCTGCCCCCACCTTCACCGGACCGTCCAGATGATCAAGTCAGCCGGAGTCAAGGCGGGCGTGGTCCTCAACCCGGCCACCCCGGTGTCGGCGCTCGAGGCCATAATGGACGAGTGTGACCTGGTGCTGCTCATGAGCGTCAACCCTGGCTTCGGGGGCCAGACCTTCATCCCCCAGGTGTTCGAGAAGATCAGCCGGCTCAAGACCATCATCAACGCCCGCAAGCTCTCCACCCTCGTCGAGGTTGACGGCGGCATCGGGCCAAGCAACATCAGGCGGGTGGCCGCGGCGGGCGCCGACATCCTGGTGGCCGGGTCCGCCGTCTTCGCCAACGGCGACATCAAGACGGCCGTCAGAACCCTGAGGGCGCAGATGGAAGGGCTGTAAGGGCGTTTCGAAGCGCGGTCGAGATTCGTTCCGTAAGTGGACGCGGGTGTGGACCATGTGGCCGAGGGGTGAGGCTTCTTACTTTACTCTGATGAGGTCCTGGGATAACAGCCTTTCAGCAAGTGTCAGATATTGCAAGGCGAACTTGGCGGGGTTCGGCACGTGGTCGCCGTAATCGGCGTTTTTTCGTGCTCCGTGCAGCCGCCGTCCGTCCTGGCCGATTTGGCTCCACAAAGGCTGGTTCTCAAGCTCGCTCCAGACGAAATTATGCGTGGGGAATCCTCTGTTACGGGAATCGGTCCTGCCCAGTGCTTCTAGTCTTTGGCGAGCGGTGAGGAACACGGCATAGTACGCGCGGCTGACGGCCGAACGGAGGCTGGCTTCGTCGCCATTTAAGATGAGTTTCTTCGCCAGTTGCAGAAAAGACGAAGGGTCAAACATTACATGAACTCTAAGAACTTATCCGTAATTAGGTTGACTTTTTTCTGCACTCTCCTATGGTTGCCCAGGGAGGTGCGTTATGGCGCGAGTCTGTGCTTGGGAAGTGTCTGAGGAGTTCTGGAGACGCGTTGAACCCCTGATACCAAAGCGTC
>JAZDOA010000149.1:0-4896 GCA_043799175.1 Pseudomonadota bacterium
TGATGCTGCCGGTAAGCTTGTTGTTGGGTATTATGACCATGTTGTTCGCCTGCTGGCGCACCACCCGGGTGCTGCGCCAGCCAATCTCCATGACCATGCCTTCCTCGCCGCTCTCCAGCCGGACGTAGTCTCCCACCCGCACCGACTTGTCGATCATGGTGTAGACGCCCGCGAAGAAGTTGGACAGCGTGTCCTGGAAGGCCAGGGCCACGGCCAGAGACCCCACGCCCAGGGAGGCCACCAGCGGCGTGAGCGAGATCCCCACCAGGTCGAAGAGGGTCATCAGGAAGAAGACCAGCAGCACGGCGTGAAGCACGCCCTTGAGGATGCCCCCCGAATGGGCCAGCAGCTCGACCCGTCCTTGATAGTTGGTGATCAGCCCCGTAAGGAGGCGGTCCACGAAGAAGAAGATGCCGAAGGCCAGCGTGGCCCGCAGGGCGAGCGCCGCCGCTTCCCGCCAGCCGGCGTCCACGGGCAGCACGCTGGTTACGGCATAGGCGGTGGCGGCAAGAATGAGCAGGTTGACGGGCAGGCCAAGCGAGCCGATGACGAGGTCGTCGAGGCGGTAGTCCGACCGCTCGACCATTTTGTGGACCTTGGCGAACAGAGTCCTCTTGAGAAAGAAGAGCCCTGCCGCGAACAGCAGCACCACCGCCGCCCGCAAGGCCAACTGCGCCCCGTTCAGGACAACCGTCTGTGGGTTCATTCTGAAAAATACCTCGGATGTGACATGGCTTTATATTTTATACCAGTCCGCGATCAAACTAACATAGCGAGGCACCGACCTGAATCTCCGGGTACCAGAATAGCCCCGGCACCTCAGGTCCAGTCCATCCCGGATGTGTGCAGCGCCCTCGCGATTCTTGATCCGGCAACGTCGTTGTAGGGGCAGGCCCCGTGCCTGCCCTGTATTTTCTCGGGCGGCCTGTAACACGGCCCTGTCGGCAGCGCCGACAGGAGGCCGGCGCCCTCTCAGCCGGTCTGGTTGTCACCGAGGCTCATGGGTGCCGGAGTTTGCCCGGCGCGCCTCGCGCCAGAAAATTCTTTCTCCAGAACACCATACCCCAACTTGCGGGCCTCCGGTGGGGTGCTATGATTGGCCCTGATTCCGGGACGCCCCGACCGCCGGCCACGGGCCGCGCGCCATGGGCGGCCGCATCAGACTGCCAGGAGCCGCATCAATGTATGCCTTTCAGTTCTACGATTGCATCCCCACGGTAATGCCCACCGGCAAGTGGGCCTCCAATCTCAGAGAGTTCCTTTATCTCGTGCGCGAGGTGGAACCCTCGGTCATTTTCCATCATGTTTATCAGGCCCGCCTCAAACAACACTTTGACCTCTGGGAGTACCCGAACGACTTCGCCGGGTGGGCGGCCGACTGTCTGGAGGACATGGTCCTGGCCGAAAAGCTGGCCAGCTTCAATCCCTACAACTATGCGTCGGTGGACGAGGTTCGCGAGACGGTCATAGAAACCGTCGAGGAGCACCTCTGGGACAAGCCCACCGTACCCTGGGTAAGGCCGGGCTTCGAGTTCTTCTTCAACGACTCCAAGACGGTGGTCATTCCCACGGAGGTGGAATGCACGGACCTTCCGGGTTTCCTGAAGGCGCTTCGGCAGGTGCCCAACGGTTGCATCTACTTTCATTTCTATGAGGCGCGTCTGCGACTCGGCAACCGCGACCGGGACGATTTCTCATACTGGATTGAACACAACCTGCGCTTCCCCAACCTGGTGCGCCGCATCCACAATATGGACTTCTACTTCCTCAGTCTGGGGGAGATGAAGAAGCGCCTCATTCGTTTGGTTGAAGGAGAACTCAATGTCGTCACCTCTCCTTGAGCGGTACGTTCCCATAGTGGGCCGGGAAGCGATTGATCAGCTTTACCGGCTGGCCGACAAGGTCCGCCACAAGAAGGTCGTCCATGTGAACTCCACCCGCAGCGGTGGGGGCGTGGCGGAAATTCTCCACCGGCTCCTGCCGATCATGCACGACCTGGACATTGACTGTCGCTGGGAGGTAATGGAGGGCGACAACGCCTTCTTCCAGGTGACCAAGGCCTTTCATAACAGCCTTCAAGGACAGGCTGACGACATAGATGACCGGGACTTCGAACACTACCTGGAAGTGAACCGGCGCAACGCGGCCAGGCTCGACCTGGATGCCGACGTGGTGGTGATCCATGATCCCCAACCCGCCGCCCTGATACAATATGTGCCCAAGGGTGATTCGCGGTGGGTCTGGCGCTGCCACATCGACGCCTCGCGCCCCGGCCGCAAGGTCTGGAAGTTCCTGCAACGCTACATCCGCCGCTACGACGCCAGCATCTTCTCCATGCCCAAGTTCTCCCAGAACCTGCCGCATCCGCAATATATCATCAACCCCTCCATCGACCCCCTCAGCGAAAAGAACCGCGACCTGGCCCCGACGAGGTGTGGCAGACGTGGGAGGAGCTAGGCCTTCACAACGGCCGGCCGACCATACTGCAGGTGTCGCGCTTCGACCGCTTCAAAGACCCTTTGGGGGTCATAAAGGCCTTCCGGCTGGTGCGTAAGGAGAGCGAGTGCCAGTTGGTGCTGGCGGGCGGTGGGGCCACCGACGACCCCGAGGGCGAGGAGGTGCTGGCGCGGGTGCGCGAAGAGGCCGCGGGCAACCCCGACATCCACGTGCTGCTGCTGCCACCAGACAGTGACCTGAAGATCAACGCCCTTCAGCGGGGCGCGCCCATAACCGTCCAAAAATCTATCAGGGAAGGTTTTGGCCTCACCGTAACGGAGGCCATGTGGAATGGGCATCCGGTGGTGGGCGGCGCCGTGGGGGGCATAGCCCTGCAGGTTCATGACCACCATACGGGGTTCCTGGTTCATTCCCCGGAAGGGGCGGCCTATCGCATCCGCTACCTGCTCAACAGACCCGAGGCGGTGAAGCGCATGGGCGCGCGGGCCAAGGAGTTCGTCCGGCGTAACTTCCTGCTGACCCGCCACGTGCGCGATCATCTGCTCTTGCTGGTGAATCTTGATCATCCGGCGGAGAGGGTCGTCTTCTTGTAGCCGCGCCAGGGACCGCCGCGCTAGTGGGCGGCGGACAGCAGCCCGCAATAGTCGATGACCAGGGCCATGCCGGGCGCACCCTCCCGCACGGCCTCCAGCATCCGGCCTCCGAAGGCGGCCGTCCTGAAGAGCAGGATCATTCCCATGACCCCGGAACGGGGCTCCAGAGGCACCACCAGGCAATGAACCTCATTTCGGCCGGCATACTCCGCCGGCCCCACGACCTCGCGGCTCTCCCGCACCAGCACTGGCCCGCCACGAGGCAAGGCCTTGTCGAGAATGGCGGCCTCCAGCCCCAAAACCGAGGCCAGGAGGGCGGCATGGTCGCGGCAGGTGCGACCCGCCCGCAGGCGGAGCACGCCCTGGGCATCGGTCCAGTGGAGCCTGGCGACCTCGGCCTGGGTGGCCTCCATTATGGCTGAGACTACGGCATCGAGGATCCCGTCGCCCCTGAGGGGATCCAGGCTCTGAGCCCGGCTCGCGGCCCGCAGGCAATCGAGATCGGGGCGGGCGGGCACCTCCACCGGGGCGTTCCGCCTGCCCAGAAACCGCTCGGAGAGTCGGTCGAGGTCCCGCTCGGCCATGGTGTCGCGCGCTCGTTCGTCTGTTGGCTGTTCGGCCACGCCCTTCCTTTGTTTGTCTGTCAGTCTTCCACGATCAGCAGGGAATTCATCCCCCCAAAGGGATCGGCCTCCATGCAATGGGTCGCCGGGTCGGGCTGCCAGGCCCCGTCTACCAGGAACTTGTAGTGATAGGTTCCGGGGCTTAGCCTGGCCTCGGCCTGCCAGTTGCCTTCGGTGCTGCGAGCCATTTCCACCGCGGCGTCGAGCTGCCAGTCACAGAAGTCTCCCACCAGGCGTACCCGCGACGCCATGGGCGCCCTGAGGTAGAAGCCAGCCATGCGCACCCCCTTGTTGTCCGCCGACAGTATCTCGTTGGCAAGGGAGACATGGTCCTGGCCGGCCGTGCAATCGGGGGCGAAGGTGGTAATGGGCTGCCCCGCCGCCGCCGCCTCGCGCACCTTGATACAGCTTCTCACCCTGGTGGCGAACCCGCCACGGCCGAACAGGGACACCGTTTGGCGCAGGAGTTGCCGCGCGAATCTGGTCCGGTCATCGAGGTTGGCCACCAGGGTGCGGAACTCAATCTCCTGGCCGAAGTTCCGGCGGAACAGGCAGACTGTTTCCCGGAGCTTTCCAAGGCCGTGGAGTGCAAAGACCGACGGCTCCATGGGCACGACGGCCCGGCCCGAGGCCCGCAGGCCGTTGAAGGTAAGGATGCCGAGGTTCGGCGGGCAGTCTATGAGGGCGTAGTCATACTCGGAGCGAACGGCGCTGAGGGCCTGGCGCAACAGGCTCTCGGCCCCTGGGTGGCCTGCCAGTTCGGGCTCGGCGGCCGCCAGAAAGAGCTGCGAGGGAACGAGATGGAGGTTGCGAGAGAGGATGTGTCGTGCCTGGGTGATGGCAGCACCGCGCCGGAGGACGTCATAAGTGCTGGCCTGGACGGAATCAGCACCTACGCCCAACCCAAGGGTGGCGTGAGCCTGAGGGTCCAGGTCTATGAGGAGAACCCTTTGGGTTGCAGCCAGGGCAGCCGCTAGATTAATAGCCGTGGTGGTCTTGCCGCAGCCGCCCTTCTGGTTTACCACGCAAATGACATGCATCCAGGGCAACCCACAACCGCTCGGCCCGCGACGGCCGAGCGCACGATCGAAATGTCAATAATAGAAAGCTACTCTGTGTAACTATATACCAAAACCTGTGTCAAGCATTTTCTTAAATTTTTTTTAGACAGAATTCCGCCAGCATCACTGTTTTCATGCCTTGTGGGTAGGAAGGCTGTCGAG
>JAZDOA010000045.1:0-2927 GCA_043799175.1 Pseudomonadota bacterium
CCGGGCTGCTTGCAGGCCCTCTTCAATATCCCGCCCCATCTCCTTGAATTCTTCGCCGGGCAGGCCTCCCTGCCGCCAGTCCTTGATATAGCTCTTGACACTGTATCGCAGAATAACCGGGAAGTCAGCGCCCGCCTCACGCTTGATCCTCTTCACCACCTCGATGGGGAAGGTCAGCCTGCCTCTGAGGTCGCCGCCGTACTTGTCCGTCCGGCGGTTGAACATGGCGATGGTAAACTGGTCCATGAGGTAGCCTTCGTGCACGGCGTGTATCTCGGCGCCATCGAATCCCGCCGCCACCGCGATCCGGGCCGCCGCGCCAAATGCCCGTACCAGCTTCTCGACTTCGCTGGTAGCAAGCTCTCGGCAGGTGATCTCCGGGTTCCAGTAGTTGGGAATCGCCGAGGGCGCTACCGGTTGCTGGTCAAGACCGGGCAAAGGGCGCAGCACGCGTCCCATCCCGGCGGTGAGCTGGATGAATATCCGGGCGCCGTAGGCGTGCACGCCTTCCGTCAGCTCGATGGCGGTCTGGATGAAGTGACCGGGGTTTTCCGACAGACTGGGCAAGGCGCGCTTTTCAATCTCATTTTCGATTTTGACCAGGCCGGTGATAATCAGGCCCGTCCCGCCCCTGGCCCGCTCGATGTAGTAGTCGACGGCGCGCGGAGCGAAGGCCCCCTGCAGGGTGGTCAGTCCCGGGATGCCCATCGCCGCCATGGCGATCCGGTTCTTGATTTCTACGTTGCCGATGCTGATCGGCTGGAATAGACTGGCATGGTTTCTGGCTGGCATTAGCTGATCCTCCTGAAATATTCGGACATCTCCCGTGTCGGCACGAGTTTCACTATACCACGAATCGACTTCGAGTTTGAACTCTACGCCGATTCCGGTCAAAGGCGTTGACAGTGCCAACGGTTTCGGGTACATTGAGGGTGTTCAATCGACACTGGATACGTCAGGAGAAAATATATGAATAAACCGGTGAGCACGCTAGAAGTAAACCCGAAAGCCGTTAAAGGTAAGGGACCGAAAGGCCGCGATTGGGCCGGTATGTATCCGGCTGCCTGCGTCGTCTGGACCGATAAGACCTGCAAGGAGCTTGACGAAGAAGCGTATCGAGAGCTATTGAGGGACATGCTAGTGCCGGAAATCGCCGGTCTGTTCGTCTCCTCAGCCCATGAAGGCCTGTCTCTGCCGGAAAGGCTGAGAGTCCTGCGCATCGCCAAGGAAGAGGCCAAAGGCAGGGTCCCGGTAACCGGCGGCGTCATGGGGGACTGGACATGGCAGGCGGTCGAGCAGGGCAAGGCTAACGTGGACGCCGGCGCCGATATCATCTATTTTGTTCCCCCCACCATCCCCGGCACCGACTACGACCGGGACGACAAGATTATTCTCAACCACTTCAGGATGTTCGCCAAAGCCGTCAAGGCGCCGTTCATT
This sequence comes from Pseudomonadota bacterium, assembly GCA_043799175.1. Lineage (GTDB taxonomy): Bacteria > Desulfobacterota > JAZDOA01 > JAZDOA01 > JAZDOA01 > JAZDOA01. Next base: position 1,441 of record JAZDOA010000045.1, read on the forward strand.
GTTCCGGCCTGGGTGCAGGGCCCGGCCGCCCACTATATCCCGGCGAAGACTTTAAAGAAGATCGCCCTCGAATGCGAAAACCTGGTCGGCTATAAGCTCGAGGTCATGACCAGCATCCGGGGCATGAAAGCCGCGGTCGCCGCCATGCAAGAGGTTGAAGAGGAGTCCGGCCGGCATGTTTGCCCCTTCCTGGCCGGAGACCACGGGCTGGCGGAAATGCTGGCTAACGGCGCTGAGGGTAACGTCAACGGGGGCGGTGTCTGGCGCGGTCGCGAAGATGTCGCCATTTATCAGGCGGTGAAGAAAGGCGATTTGACCAGCGCCCTGGAAATCCAGGAGAGGTTAGCGCCAACCTGCGATGCCATTCGCGGTATGTTCGGCACCACGATCCGGCCCTACGGAGACTTCCCTTATCGCTACAAGATAGTCGCCTGGCTCATGGGCAAGATACCGCGGCCTTATGCGCGGGCGCCCTTCATGCCGGTATCCAAAGAGGAAGTGCTCTGGCTCCGCGAAGCGGTCATCAAGTCCGGGCTGAAAGCCGTCAGGAAAGCCAGCGAATGCCGCGAGTTTGAAGCCTCGGAGTATTAAAGCAATAGGCGAGGCAATCACCCGGCAGTGTCATGGCGAGGAGCACAGCGACGAAGCAATCCGTCCCGACTCGTGAGGTCTGCCTCGCGGATACCGGGCGGTTCACCCCACCGGCCGGTAGAGGTGCCCCGAGGTGGTCCGCTTTCTCAGGCGCCGGTCGGGCACATCTTCGTTGAGCATTCTCCGGTAAAGGGCTGCCAGGGATGGCCCCTCCCCCTCCCGGTCGATTAAAAAGTGGCTGAAGCCAAGCGCCCGCAGCCGGCGTATATCGTTGAATACGCCGAAAGGTCGGCTGTTCAGTATTTGCCAGTAGCCGTCTTCCTGCCTCACCGGGAAGACCAGCCCCTTCTCGTCGGCCAGCCGCGTTGTCTCCGGACAGATTCTGGTGTTCACCAGCACAATATCGCCGTGGATTAAAATCGCGGCATCGCGGTTCCTGAAATCAGCCAGCTCCCCGAGTGATAGCTCCGGTGAAAGCACCGGCCTGACCTTGAAACGCTTATAAAACAATATGTCCAGGTCGTTAAACACGTTAAGGGAATAGTCCCCGTATACCGGCAGCTTGAAATTCCCTCGGTGCGCCAGAAAGCCGAGATTGCCGGTCAGGACCGACCCGGGTCGCCTGTCGCTGAGTAGTTCTATTGCCCTGCCCAGCTCCGCCTCATCCATGATCCGCGGCAAGAAAGCGCCCAGGCTGGCTTTCTCCCCCCACTTTTCCGCGACAGGGAAATCAGTAGCGAAGATATTGTAGAAGACCGTATCCGCCCCGCAACGGGCTGACTCCCTGGCTTCCTCCAGCGAATAGGCCTTTACCAGTAGCTCCGGATTGGCGCCGCGGACGATGGCGGACTGGGCCAGGACGGGATTGATCCGCTGCCGTTTTCCAATCTTGAGAG
>JAZDOA010000222.1:0-2058 GCA_043799175.1 Pseudomonadota bacterium
CTGCCATACCGCTCGCGCATGTCCGGCGCCGGTCTTCTTGGTGTTGCTGTGGCCGGTGAAAACCAGGTCATCCCCCATGCGGGCAAGGACGACTGAGGTTGGCTTATCACCGTGCAGGCCGGCGCGTTTTAAGCCTAAAGCAAACGCTCCACTATCGATACAGCATACCGGCGTGGCGGCCTCCAGTGCCTTCAGGCGGGTTTCCATGTTGACGAACTCAGGCTCCTGATTTATAACCATGAGGCCCGAATCCGTGGTCAGCCGAGCATGGGAAGCATCATCCAGGCTAAGCTGCACTCGGCGGTTGCCGCTATTGCCCAGCAACGCCATGAGGGCGGGGACAGCTTTCTCGGGGATGTTGAACGATACTCCGCTGAATCCCTGCTTAACAACTGCGATGCAGCGGCCATCTCCCGAAACGACAGCGTTCGCCCCGAGGTGGATGCCTCGCGCTTTTACGGTAGACTTCGCATCCGGGATGCACGGACGGCAAACCTTCAAGGCTTTGAGGAGGGCGTTCGCCTTGAAAGCGACGGACGGGCAGTCTGCGGCCGGGGCGGCCTTGAACAAACCATCTACGGGACTGTTCTTGGCGGTGGGGAACTGCCATTCGTAAGTGCCGGTCTTGACGGAGCAACTGGATGCCCCGTTTACCGATAAGCGAACCAGGTCATCATTCGACAACTCAGCCGCGCACAGCAGGTCGGGGATACTCATCTCGAATACCCCGGGTTTCGGTGGGTCCATGTGGAAGAAGCTGGAGGATAGCGGGACGCTCATCCTCACCGCCATGAACGAGTCATGAGCCTGGATTATCAGGCTTTTCCCCTCCACTTGAAGGAGCACCCGCCTCTCCGAGGGGTTGAGGACATCCTTCCCGACACCCGCAAGCACTTTAAGGGCGTCTTGCAGGTCGCGCTTCTCAACAGCGCACCCTACAGCTTCCTCCGAGGATGCCACTGCGGCGTCGGCGGCCGGGACGGATACTGCCGTAGCAGTGTGACCTGGGACCCTGCTGGAACTTACGCGGCGAATAATACCCATGACGGCATCGGCCGGCGTCCCGATGTTTGGAAGAAGGCCTACCTCGGCGGTATCCTTCGGTGCTTCTGTTGTTGCGGTAACTTCTGGTTCAGACATGATTAATGTCCTCCTATGTTTGGGTGGGCCTTGAGGGACCAGGACGCGAGCAACCGGCCTAATCCTCAAGGTGTCCCAGCGCCTGCGAGAGGGCCGGGAGGGGCGAGGCCGCGTCGACGACATCAATGACGTGGTTGCATGTCTCGCCAAATCGAATTTCGGGCTTCTGCCTGCACACGCTGCACAGGCGGCGGGTCGGGGTTACGATGCCGAAGGCCCTGAACAAAGGAGCTCCGCCTATGGAAGAGTAAATCTCCGAGATGGCGCGGGGGTCCAGGGACCGGCACGGCGGCTTCAAGAGGTAAAAGAAAACCTTACGGATTCCTGACGGCTCAACTGCCCGAAGGTCAACGATGTAGGCGCTGCTGTAGGACTTCCAGGTGCGGGAGAGCCAGGATTGCGAGAGGCCGGTCGCATCCAGCAAGCCGTGAATATGGGGGTGGAAGGAATCCCTGGCCTGGACGTAATCGAACTCGATGTTAAAGAAACCACCGGAGCAGCGGTCGCGGAAGTACCGGCGGCGGCGCACACGCTGGAACCAAGACATCAAGCGTCCACGAACACCGGACAGATACCGGACGCTCCGGCTGGTTAGGGTGATGAGCTGGGGGTGAGCAAGCCGGGCGGCCGCGAGTTCCCATTTATCAGCGAGACGGCACCGACGCTGGTAGTTGCAGAATGGACAGAGGGGCTGGTGGCAGGAGTAAGAGAAGTAAACCCCATCCCCGTGGCGGCAGGCACTCTGACACCGGAGCAGGTTCTCGGCCTGGTCATGACGACCAAGACCATGAAGGGCATCGGCCAGCTCTTGGTTATGACGCAGGCCGCGCAAGCGCCAATCGGAAAACTCGTAGCGCGCGCTTATCCGTTGCCCATATATGTTGTTATGGACTAACGGTAGGGCCGCCGGATTATTGG
>JAZDOA010000009.1:0-3324 GCA_043799175.1 Pseudomonadota bacterium
CGTCGTGGCCGGGGATGACCTGGGAGGTTCGCGTGAGCGCGGATACCGGGCGTCTCCGGTTTTGCTTTCCGCCCATCGCCCAGGACATCTCCAAACAACAGAACATCATGGAGGAGGTACTACATGCTCGGCTTGACAGCAGACACCCAGCAGAAGGTGACCATCGTCGGCTCGGCGTTTGCAGCGGGTGGCGTGGAGGCCCTCGCCTACCGCTCGAACGGCACCCTGGGGACCCTGGTGACGTTCGGCGGCGGCCTGTTGGGCCTGTTTGCCGCGCTCTCCGGCAGGGGCACGGTGGCGGACGCCGGTCTGGGCGTCGCCGCGAGTTCAGCGGGTTCCATGGGGCACTTCGCGGTCATGGCCTGGTGGCCGAAGAAGACCGGGCGACCCATCGGCAGGCTCGGCACCGGTGACCGCCCCGCGTTGCGCGCTGGCACCCGAGTCGGGGGCCTCGAGAACACGGAGGTCGTGCGGGACCAAATGATCGTCTAGGGCCATAGGGCTCATAGCTGAAACGCAGGAGGCAAAGTACAATGGCAGATTTCTGGAAGGACGTTCTCATCGGGGACAAGTCAGTGCAACGGCCATCCCTCAACCTGTACGGCACGGAGTACGTGCTGGCGCCTCTGGCGCAGCCGGAGCTGGACATCTTCAACGCCCAGATGCCCACCCTTCTGGCGGCTCCGACGAGCATCGAGCGCCAGATACAGATGCAGCGCATTGACGCCTACATCTCGGCCATCCGCGCCGTGAAGCAGAAGCTCAACGGCAGCCCGGCGTTCAAAGGCATCTCGGCCGCGGGCGACACCGAGCTGGGCTTCCAGCCCATCCGGCCCCAGTTCATCCGCCTGGCTAACGCCTACCGGGTCAACTGGGTGACGAACGTGGTCGCCAACGTCTGGACTTTCATCGCGGGCAACGCCGCGGGCAACGCGGGCTTCACCTGCGGCCAGGAGTTCGGCCTGGTCATCACCCACATCAAGAGCCTGACGACCCCGACGCCCAACGAGTCGGAGATCCGCATCGTCACGGAACGCGCCCAGATCAACCCGGTGTCCGTCCGCAGTCTGCGGCTGGGCGACAACATCAACGGCGTGGCGATCTACCCGATACCCACCGTCATCACCATCCCCCTGGCCTCGTTGCAGGTGCAGGTGAAGGGTGACCTGGGCGGGAACACCGAGCTGGAGTACGGGGGCTTCGTCATCGGCCTGGGACGTGCTCTGAACGAGCTGGTCCCGACCTGGCTGCCCCTGACCTAGAGATACCTGGTTGTCAGCCGCCTTCTCGCAAGAGAAGGTTGGGAAGGAGGCTGGTTCCGATGGAAGTTACGCAGCTCAAGACGAGCCACGAGGACCGTTGGCTGGAGGTGGGGTGGTTGCTGGCCCTTCAGTTCAAGGAGGGCTGGGCGCCAATGCGAATCGTGGCTCGTGAACGGTCGAACCTCGAGCCCTTCAACCTCATGCAGAACCCGACCACCGGCGCCATCACGCCGCTGGCGCCCCTCACCGACGTTGGCTGGAACACCCTGGTGAACCCGGTGAACACCCAGGAGCGGTTCCTGGAGCCCCCGGACCAGAACATCATTGACCACTACTTCTGGGGTGTGAACAAACCCCGCGTCCGCATCTTCAGCCAGTTCCCGTCGCGGGTTGACCGCGGCAACCTCGTCAGCGAACAGCGGCAGGTTGGCGGCGCCGTGGGCTTTATCTCGGGCGACGAGAGCCCTTACGAAGGGCCATACTCGGTGGGCACGGAGGGCTTCACGGTCCAGGGGGTCTATCCGGCCTTCAACCCCTGGAACCCCACGGCTGACGCCATGACCAACGTGCTGATGAAGTTCGTGGTCATGCGCTACAACTACGAGCTCGTCGTGTCCCAACAAGAAGCCAAGGCCATCTTGCTGGGTGAGCGGCGGCGCAAGTTGTTCAACATGGGGGGCATTGACCCGAGCCCGGCCTCGGCCCCTCAGTGGTTGCAGAACATGATGCCCAAGGGGTTCCTGGCGTTCACGGTGTCCGTGATGCACGGGCGGGAGGTTTAGTGCCATGCCGAACAAAGCAGCTCTTGTCCAGGTAACCGTCACGGCCGCCCCAGGCTGGGCCGCCCTTGGCACGGCGGTGCCCGCGAACATGCGGCGCTCCATCTACTCGCTGCACACCCAGACCGCGGTGGCCCTCAATACCCTGTCCATCCGCCTGGCGGCGGCGGGCGTCGCCATAGACACCCTGTACCACGCGTTGGCCGGAGATGAGCAACGGCAGCCCTCGGTGCTGCTGGACAACTCGGAGCCGCTGTACGTGGTGGAGGCCGCGGCTCAGGCACAGGTCCAGACGGACGTTGGGAACTGCCTCGTGCGCGTCCAGTACGAGGACGAGTATATCTAGGCGACGATAGGGCAGTCCAGCGCCTTGAAGTCTGGACTATACGGCGGGCCGCCCGGATGATATGCCCCGCGGGGGGAAGCGGCCCAGAAAGAGGACCATGAGACATCCATTGGGATTCCTTCAGGGCCTGAGAATCCGGGGAGACATGGAGCAGGACGTTTCGCCGCCCACGGGGCGCGCGGCCTACCGCATCTCGGCGGGCGCGAAGCTCACGGGGGTAGACCAGTGGCCGACGGAGGCCTCGGCGATTCAGCGGTACTCCATCGGCACCCGCATGGAGATGGGAGAGCGGGTGTTCCGCTATTCGAGGATCAAGACGGCCGCGGATGGCATGACTGGCACCCCGACCCGGCTGGACCTGGGGTTCGGCGTTGCCTCCGCCGTCTGGGCCGCCTCGGACGAAACCAGCGTGGTGGGCGCGGTGGCGGGCGTCCAGGGAGGCCGGACCCTCCAGTACGTGAGCGCCGCGGCCATCCCGGCCGGGCGGTTCAACGGCGGCTACATCAACATCGGTGGCGGCGCCGCCTATGGCGCCACCATGAGGATTCTCGACCAGCCGGTGGCGGCCGCTCCAGGCACCACCATCACCCTGGTACTCGAGGACCCGCTGCCCATGAACGTCGCGGCCGGCGTTGCGTGCGCCCTCTTCCGCAGCAAGTACTCTGCGGTGTATTCGCCGAACCAGGCGAATGCCGAGGCCATCAACAACCCGAACCTCCAGTACCTGACCATCCTCGGAATCCCGCTCGTCGAGGGCCTGGCCGGGCAGTTCCAGTGGATTCAGACCTGGGGCCCCGGGTTCGTGGTCTCCGGTGGCGGAACAGAGGGCCAGAACATCGAGGAGCGCCAGCTCGTCTGGGACAACCAGGACGGCAGCGTGCAGCTCGTCGGCCCCTTCTACGCCGGTGTCCGGAGCTTCCAGTACGCGGGCAGCCTG
>JAZDOA010000029.1:0-3945 GCA_043799175.1 Pseudomonadota bacterium
GATTGTAGGAGAAGGTGCGGAACTGCATGATAACCTTGCCCCAGGGCGAGTCAGCCAGAAGGGGAAGATCCTGGGGGTCAACCTTGAACTGGGTCCGTTCCACCAGGCGTCGGGAGGCCGTCGCCATTTCAGCATCAGTTAGGTTGCCGCCCCTGGCCACTATGCCTTTCCCGTCGAGTCCCATCATGTCGAGTTTCTCAACGGCATTCGCGCTCCCCCTCATGGCCTTGGCGGCTTCGTCCAAAGCGAACTCGCGGCCCACCAGAGCGGCGAGGCGGCGCTGGAACTTCTCCACAAGCATGAATCCTGGCGCCCCTACCTTTCCAATTAGCCCTGGCCCAACCCACCCACCGCCCTCTTTCAGATCCCTCAGCACGTAGTCGAGGGTGACGCCTATCCGCTCGGCGTAGTCGGCAGCGTCCTTAGACCATATCGCCTTGGGAATGTTGCGAATAGTTTTGGCAACCCCTCCCACTGTCGCCGTGTTAATCAACTGCGAGGCGTTGGCAATCGCGGAGGTCTGCATCGACGTCAGCGTGACGCCTGCGCGGATGCCCCCCGAAATCTGCCTCTGGAGGGTGCCGTACTCCGTTGACCCGGTAGCAACGTTGAAAGCGTTGGCTGCTGCCTGATCGTCATAGCCCGACTTGCGGATTTTGCCGAGGATCTGGGCAGACTTCTCGTAGTGAGGGCCGAACTGTTCCGCGTGGGATATCCTCTCTGCCGAGGAGATTATGTACCCGTAGAGGGCATCCTTGTCGCGTTTGTAGCCCGGAAGGTCCACGATGCGTTCGTACTCCAGGTTGCCCTGTTTCCTGCGAACGACATTGGTGGCCTTATAGAGTATCTGCTCGGCCTCGGCCAGGTTCTTCGCCTGGCCCGACTTGATGAGGTACTGCGCGGCCTTCTCGAAACTGTGCCGGTCCGAGAAGGTCCCGGGCTCGTAGACATGGGGGAAGTAATCTTGCTGCTTGCCCACCTTGAGTTTTGCGGCGGTTGCCCTGTTCCATATCTCGTCCCGCACCGCAGTCCACTCGGCCATGGCCTTGTTCAGGACCGGATCGGACAGGGTGTACTTGCCCTCGGCCAGATCCACGAAGGTGTCGAACTCGCGCTCAGTGAGGGCTTTAACCGTGGGCATACGGGAGGACCAGCCGCCAGCCGTCTGCTCGGAAACCTCTCGCGCCAGGTGCAATTTGCCCCCCAGGACTTTGCCGAACGGCCCCTGGGCTTCGATAACGTTGCGGGTACGATTCCAGAATTGGGGGAACCGCGTAGTCTTCTGCGGCCCCTGCGACGTGTAGGGAACGGTCTTTCGCGGCTTTGCTGTGCCCCCACCGGCAGCAGGCGCACCGGCAATCGCTGGCGGCGTTACCGGGGGCACCCCGCCAGCAGCCGCGGCGGGCGGGACCTGGGCATTTCGTAGGGCCGCAATTGACTGTTGCGCCTGGGCACTTACTGGCCCCTTAGTTTTGAGGGTCACAGTTCCAGAAGGCATATTGAAGGTTTGGCCTCCCCCCGGCACCGGCCCCACGCTCGTCGGCGGGCGCGGCGGCTCGACGGGGGGGATACCGGCGGCTTCCCGCACATCGCCAACGGCGTCTTTGTTTAGCGCAACATACTCGCTCCAGTCCAACGGTACGCTTTGGTCAAGGGTAGGTTTCGTGGGTTTTCGGAGAATGATGGCATCGTACCCCTGCTGTCGGGCTAACTGTGCCCCGTAGACCTCCATCAACTCGTAGGAATCGGCGTACCTGGAATAGTCAGGTCCGGGGAACCGCTGATTCAACTCTGCTACAAGTTCGGATTTGCTCAACCCCTGTAAGCGAGTGAACTCGGCAGGAGATTCCAGTCTCGCCAAAGCTGCTACGCCAGCACTGGCATCGGTGGTGACCCCTCTGGCTCTGATGCTGAAATCATCCACCTCAAGCGGGTTCTTTGCCGTCATGGACGCCCAGTACCCTGTATCCCCCACATCCAGATGTGGCGACGCGGCCGCGTCCTCGGTAATGGTCATATAGAGCCCCTGGGGCTTATCGCTAGCGGCAGCCATATCGAACCCGGCGACATCCTGCCTGAAGACCCTCGGCGGGCGCGGCGGCTCGACGGGGGGTGCGCCTGCGGCAGCGGGGGGCACCTCGGGCCCCTTGGCCTTGGCGGCCTCGAGTGCGATACGGGGCTTCCGCAGCCGGGTTGGGGCTGAGGGTGCAACTGCCGCGACAACAGGTGCGGACGGCGCTTCCAGGGGCGCTGGCGCTACTCTTCCGGCTTCGGCCAGCGACGGTTGCTCGGGTGCTCTGGCCCCTCCCGCCAGTTCTTCACCGATTGGCGCAGTTGGGGCAGCTTCCGCAGCGGCCTGCTCAAAGAGGGGGCTGGCGGCACGTTCTCGGTCCCATTTTCCTTTGGCGAGTTGTTCAAGTAACTGCTCCTTACTCTCCATTGTGCCCCCAAGCAAATTAGGGGCGGATTCGGGCTTCTCAAGAGCCTTTGCATAGTCTATGAAGAACTCTCGCAACACTCGGGGAGAACGAGAGTAACTATCAAGATATCCAAGGATGTTTTCCTGTACTGGACTCAATTCACGGTCGAACATTTGGAACTGCGAAAGGTAGTCAGGGACGGATATATGTTCCTGCTTGAGTCGGGCCAAAACGTTTGTAGCCTTAGCAATGTCTTCCGAAATCGCGTAATCTGGGAGCCGCTGGCCGAGTCGTACCATAGACTCATTCCGAGCTATGTACGGAAGACTCTGATAAACAGCGGCCTCGATATTCTTAATGCCAGGGTCGATGCTCTCTGTAAAGGTTTCGGCCATGCGCTTGCCAGCGGCGCCGGGGTACGTCTTCGCAAGGATGGCGTCCTTGAGGCGCCCCAGCCCTGCCCCGGCCAGCTTGCCCTCTTTGGTGGCGAGGCTCGCCCGTTCGTTTGGGGCCACTTGATTTATGAATATGCGGACAAGCCCGGCATTTCTCTCGGCCATCAGGGCATTGTCCAGGGTTTCATCGGGAAGTATCTTGAAGCCTGGTATAACGTCCTCGGGGAGTTTACTGGCGTCTTGCACAGCCTTCTCGAAGGCCGATAGGGTCATGGAGGTGCCAGCGTTGGCCTCTTCCACAAAGGCCTCGTACTTGATGCCACCAGGGGCGAGTTCGCGCACGAGTACGGGGTCGGGGATGTTGGCAAGTTTCGCTGGGTCAATGCCGTACATGGGGGAGTACTCTTTAAGTGCCGCCTGATACGCTGCCCAGCCTTCGGGGTTAATCTGCCGGGCGAGTCGGATCCCGAGGGTGCGTCCGTTCCCGCTCAGGACAATGTAGTCGTTTTTGATGATGGGGGAGGCCCTATCTATAGCTTTCACATCCGTTAAGAAAGCGTCGGCACTAAGCTCCTTGGCGATCTTGTTTATCTGGTCCGCGCTGGCTGCCCTCTCCCTCCCTCTTGGCTGCAATTCCTGGGGGTACGCCGGATTCTTCTCTAGGTTATCGAGGTGGGAGGGCACTAGGTCTTCCAGGGATACGATCTTGGCTCGGAAGTTGTATACCTTGTTGGGGTCGTAGATGCCAAAAGCTGTGGTTGCGTTCCCCTGGACCGTGCGACCCCGGGCGGCGGCTCGCATCTGTGGAGTGATAGCGCCAAGCCCTGCCGCCTCTGCCACCTTGCCCCCCGGCACCCGTATCGCGCCCATCTCGCCGGCGCGGGCACCCTTACTCAACGCTGCTGCTGTCTCGGCTGCCGAGGCTATTTTCCTTACGCCACCCGCCGCCATAAGTCCTGCCCCAATCCCCTCCATGGGCAGACTCAGGGGGGACAAGATCCCGCTCCCGAGTTCCCCGGTCGGGTTGGCCTCACTGTACTGGGTAGCGCGCTTCACTGCCTCGGGGTAGCTGGCCCCCCCCCGTGACGGTTTGCTCTCGGAGGGGTGCCCCTGCCGTGATAGCGGGTGTG
>JAZDOA010000035.1:0-2728 GCA_043799175.1 Pseudomonadota bacterium
TTGCCACGGCCTTCAAAAAATCCGGTGATTCTGCGATTTGGAAATATAAAGCGTGACCGTCTTTGTCATAAAATGAGGGACCCTCTGGCTTCCCTCCTAATTCACGTCCTAAGTAAAGATATCTGACTCCTCGTTTGGCTATTACCTCTTTCAAAGAGGGTCCATTAAACTGACTTGCGAATTTGGAGTAAGGATGGGACCTCACGTCCACCAAGACCTGAATTCCATTGTCGGACAATAGATTGAGGAATCTCTCGGTAGTCTGATTCGAGTGCCCAATAGTAAACAGCTTTCTTTCAGTTGTCTTCAACATGACCGTCTCTCTGATAACAGATTCAATAATACTCTCTCAGCCAACGGGCCACAATACCAGCAAGGATAACCAGAAGAAAGATACCACACGAATCAGCCGAATACTCCCAAACCAAGTCTTTTCGGCACAGCCTATTATAGACCCCGTTTAAGCAGGTAAACAAGCGCCCCGTTCTCTCCCTCACCCCGATCCCCTACCACGGGGAGAGGAGGCAGACCGCCCGGAAAACTGCTAGAATAACTTCAGGAGTCTGTGTAATCTATCTGACTGACGTGCATAAGGGGGTGATTTCCATCGCTACGCCCATTAAGTTCGGTACCGATGGCTGGCGCGGCATCATCGCCGAAGACTTCACCTTCGATAATGTCCGCGCCTGCGCCCAGGGCTACGCCGATTACCTCAAGGGGGCCGGGCTGGCCGGGCGGGGGATCGTCATCGGCTATGACACCCGCTTCGAGTCCGAGGACTTCGCCGCCGCCACGGCCGAGGTGCTGGCGGGTAACGGCATCCGGACATTTCTATGCCAGCGGGCCACGCCGACGCCCCTGGTTAGCTTCGGGGTGGTCCACCGGAAAGCGGCGGGCGGCATTGTCATCACCGCGAGCCACAACCCTGCCGTCTACAACGGTTTCAAGATCAAGTCCGAGGAGGGCAACAGCGCGCCGGAAGAGATCACCTGCCTTGTCGAGGACAATATCGCCGTCGTTGCCGCGAGCGGTAAGATCGCCCGCCTGCCGCTGTCCCAGGCAAGGAAACATGGCCTCGTCGAGGATGTTGACCTGGCGCCGGAATACTTCGACGCCATCGGCAAACTGGTGGATGGGAAGGCCCTGCGCGACTGCGGCCTCAAGATCGTCGTTGACCCGATGCGCGGCGCGGGGTGCGGTTATCTGAAGCATGTCCTGAGCGAGGGCCGGACGCAGTTGGTCCAGATCAACGGCGAGCGCAATCCCCTTTTCCCTGGCATTGAGCGGCCCGAGCCCATCGCCGTCAATCTCAAAGCCCTCTCCGAAGCTGTCAAGCGGGAGAAAGCCATCGTGGGCCTGGCGCTGGACGGCGACGCGGACCGGATGGGCATCATGGACGAGACCGGTAATTTCCTGACCCAGCTCCAGGTGTTCGCCCTGCTTTGCCTTTATCTCCTGGACACGCGCGGCCAGCGCGGCCCCATCGTGAAGACGCTCACCACCACCAGCATGGCCTACCGCCTCGGCGAGATCTACAACGTCCCGGTGTTTGAGACGGCGGTCGGCTTCAAATATGTCGCCCCGGTTATGAAGCGGGAGAACGCGCTCATCGGTGGGGAGGAGAGCGGGGGCTACGGCTTCCGCGGGCATGTGCTGGAAAGGGACGGCATTCTGGCCAACCTGTACTTCCTGGATTTCATCCGGCGCACCGGCAAGACGCCTTCCCAGCTTATCGAATACCTCTACAGCAAGGTCGGCCCGCACTACTATGAGCGCGAGGACTTTACGTTCCCGGCGGACCAGCGGCCGGCCATTCTGGGCCGCATCGAGAATAGCGGCCTTAAGGCCATTGACGGGACAGCGGTATCCCGCCTCGATAGAAGGGACGGGTTCCGTTTCAACCTGGCCGACAATAGCTGGCTCCTCATCCGGTTCTCCGGCACCGAGCCGGTGCTGCGTATCTACTCCGAGACCAGCTCGATAGAGCGCGCGAAAAGCCTCGTTCAGTTCGGCCGGAAGCTGGCCGGTGTTGAGGCTTCGGAGTGTTAAGATGAGCAATCATGATCTGGACAGCGCCAAAACTTACCAGGAGCTTGATCCTCAGGGCATGTTCCGGTACCTGAGCGAAATGCCGGCCCAGTGTCGGCGGGCGTGGGACCTCGCCGGGTCATTTTCGTTGCCGCCGGACTATAGAGAGATTAACAAGGTGGTTATCCTGGGCATGGGCGGGTCCGCCATCGGCGCGGACCTGGTCGCCAGCCTCGCGACCGCCGAAGGCCGCGCGCCGGTGATCGTCGTGCGCGACTACGCGTTACCCGCCTACGTTGACGCGCAGACCCTGGTCATCGCCAACAGCTACTCCGGCAACACCGAAGAGACGCTCTCCGCATTCGGGCAGGCCCTGAAGAACGACTGCAAGAAACTGGCCATCACCACCGGCGGCAAGCTAGCCAAGACCGCGGGGCTCACCGGCATCCCGGTGTTCACCTACGACTACCCCGCCTCGCCCCGCGCCGCCCTCTCCTACAGCCTGCTGCCCCTGCTTCGTTTTCTGCAAAATCTCGGCATCATCAATGAAAAGACCGCCGACGTCGCCGAAGCCGTGGCTGTTCTGGGCAAGCTCACTGACGAACTGAACGCCGAGGTCCCCGCGTCGCGGAACGCCGCCAAACAGCTCGCCCAGCGAGTGTACGGGAAGCTGCCGGTGATCTACGGGGCCGAGGTCCTG
>JAZDOA010000039.1:0-2054 GCA_043799175.1 Pseudomonadota bacterium
CGTCCCGGTTGACATCCCCATCGTGGGCGACTGTAAAGACGCCCTGGGCAAGCTGGCCGGATTCATCAAGGCGGACCACGGCGAGAAGCCGACGTACGCCGGGCAGCACGCCCCCTGGCTGGCCCAGATCAACGACTGGCAGCGCGCGTTCCCGCTGGCCTACACCCAGGACGACGGCGAGATAAAACCCCAGTTCGTGGTGGAAAAAATCTACGAGCTCACCCAGGGACAGGCCATCATCTCCACCGAGGTGGGGCAGAACCAGATGTGGGCGGCCCAGTTCTATCGCTTCGATAACCCCCGGGCGTTTCTGTCCTCCGGCGGGCTGGGCTGCATGGGCTACGGCTTCCCGGCGGCCATTGGTGCTCAGGTTGCCTGCCCGGACAGGGTCGTGATAGACATCGCCGGCGACGGCAGCATACAGATGAACATCCAGGAACTGGCCACGGCGGTACAATACAGGCTGCCGGTCAAGGTGTGCATTCTCAACAACGGTTACCTGGGAATGGTTCGGCAGTGGCAGGAGCTCTTCTACGGCAAGCGCTACAGCAACACCTGCCTGGACTGTGGCCCTGACTTCGTCAAAGTCGCCGAGGCCTACGGCGCGGTCGGCCTGCGGGCCACCAAGCCCTCCGAGGTCGAGGGAGTATTGAAGCAGGCCCTGAAGGTGGACAACTGCGTCTTCATAGACTTCCGCGTGGCCCGCGAGGAAGGCGTCTATCCGATGGTGCCCGCGGGGCGGGCCATGACGGAGATGCTTCTGGTCTGAGCTGAGGAGTACCAATCATGAAACATACCATCTCCGTATTGGTGGAGAACATCCCCGGAGTCCTGTCCAGGGTAACGGGGCTCTTCAGCGGCCGCGGCTTCAACATCGAGAGCCTTTGCGTGGCGGAGACGCTCGATGCGGCCATCTCCAGGATCACCCTGGTCACCGACGGCAACGACCAGATCGTGGAGCAGATCATCAAACAGCTCAACAAGCTGGTCAACGTAATCAAGGTCACCGACTTCAGCGCCGGAGAGTCCGTGGAACGCGAGATGGCGCTGGTCAAGGTCCGGGCCGACGGCGAATCGAGGGCCGAGATCCTGCGGATTGCCGACATCTTCCGGGCCAAGGTGGTGGACGTCAGCCCTGAATTTTACACCTTGGAAATCACCGGAGACTTCAACAAGATTCAGGCCATACTCGATCTGCTCAGGCACTTCCAGGTCAAGGAAATCGCCCGTACCGGGGCCGTGGCCATGGCCCGCAGCCGCAAGTAGGCGGCAGGGCCGCCCGCCAGACTCCGGCGCCCATAAACGTTTGCGACAACCGGGGCGTTTGAGAAGGCGCCGGGTGCCCGTCGCCGTTGGCGACGGGGCGTTGGAAAAAAATCTCACGCGGGACGGACGGCAGGGCCGCTGGCCAGACTCTGGCGCCCATGGTTTCTCTGGGGCTACCTGTATGTTGCCGGGGGTGCCGGGGGAAAACCCGCTGGCGTTGCCAGCGGGGCGGAGGGCGTTTATTTAGTTTTTCTTGCAATCGTAATTGTTTCGGGAGGAGGAGTGGGACAGACGTGAAGATCTATTACGACAAGGACGCGGACCTCAACGTTCTCAAGGGCAAGAAGGTGGCCATCATCGGCTTCGGCAGCCAGGGCCACGCTCAGGCGCTCAACCTGCGTGACTCCGGGGTGGAAGTCATAGTTGCCGAACTGCCTGGCACTCCCAATTATGATCTGGCGGTGCAGTACGGCTTCAAGCCGGTCAGCGCGGCCGAGGCGGCCAAGGAGGGCCACATCATCCAGATGCTGGCCCAGGACGACGTCCAGGCCCGCCTCTATTCAGAGCACATCGCGCCGGTCATATCCGGCAAGACGCTGCTTTTCTCCCATGGCTTCAATATTCATTACGGGCAGATAGTCCCTCCGGCCGGCATAGACGTCATCATGATCGCCCCCAAGGGTCCCGGCCACCTGGTACGCCGGGAATACGAAAAGGGCGCGGGCGTGCCCTCGCTGGTGGCGATTCATCAGGACGCCAGCGGCAAGGCCCTAAAGACGGCCCTGGCC
>JAZDOA010000043.1:0-2417 GCA_043799175.1 Pseudomonadota bacterium
TGACGTTGGCAAAGGCGCGGCCTACCTGCTCCGGGTCGACCCTCACCCGCGGCGAAGCGGCGTCCGGCTCGCGGACAACGGTGACGTTGTCGGGCACGGCCACCCAGGACAGGCTGTCGGCCACGAGATGGTTGAGGTCGACGCTGGCCCGGGAAGGCGGACGGACACGGGTAAAATCGAGCAGGTCGCTGACAATTCGATTTGATATGTCAACCTGCTGGTCGAGGAGCTTCAACGTCTCCTGGGTCTCCTCGTTTCCCTTGCCGTCCAGTGTCATATTGATGAGGTAGGCGCAGTTGCGGATGACGTTAAGCGGATTGCGCAGCTCGTGGCCCACGCCTGATGCCAGCTCACCCACGGCGGCGAGCCGCTCGGAGCGAATGAGCTTATCCCTCATTTCCTTGGTCTCGGTAATATCGCGGTGAACGCCGACGATGGCCACCGTTTTCCCGTTCTCGTCGCGGACGGGGGAGGTGGTGACCATGACCGGGAACCGGCTGCCGTCTTTGCTTACCGCCACCAGTTCGCCGCTCCAGGCGTTGTCCCTGGAGCCAGGAAGGACCTCCTTTGCCATCACCTCGCCGTCATCCGGGGAATACAGCCGGGGCAGGCTGAGCTTCTGGAGCTCGGCCGGGGTGTAGCCCCACATCTTCTGTGCCGATTCGTTGGCAAAGGTCAGATTGCCCGCCATATCGGCCAGCGTGATGCCGTCAACGGAGCTCTTCACCGCGTTGGAGAGCAGCCGGAGCTGCTCCTGGGCCTGTTTCAGGTCGCTGGTCCTGGCTTCGACCATGTCCTCGAGTTGCTCGTAGTAGCCCTTGAGCGCCTGCTCCATCTCAATGCCACGCACGGCGCCGGCAATCCGCTCGGCGAGCGTCCGCACCAGGTGATGCTGCTGTTTGAGGTAGGAATGGTTGCGGTTCGAGTATATCTCTAGGCTGCCCAGTACCTCATCCCCGGCCACCAGCGCCTCCTGCACCTTGCTGCCGGAGGCTTCGAAGCCAGGGCTCCGGAACGCCCGGTCCCGCAGCGTTATCCTGACTCGCAGTTCGTCGTGGGAGCACATCGTGCGGGGGATTATCTCCACCACCAACATCAGGAACCGGTCTATGGAGCTGCTGCCATCGGCTGCCTTGCCGACATCATAGAGGCACTTCAGTTCGTTCATGCTCCGCCGCCGCTGCTCGTCGCCCTTCTGCAGCATGGCGACGACGGCGCCCACGGCGCTCAGTATGATGGCAAAAGCGGTCGGCCGGAACAGCGAACCGGGATAGCTGGCCACGGACATCGCGTAGGGGACCAGGATGAGCATGGCCACCAGGGCCGTCACGACTGACTCGATTACGCCGAGCACAAAGGCGGCATACACCACCGGTATGAAGAAGACGAGGGCATAGAAGTCAATACCATAGAAGTCGTGAAGCTTATTAAGCGCCGTTTGAACATCCGCCCGGCCGAGGACACCGGCCACGGTCGGCAGGTAGTACACCAGCGAGCAGGCGGCCATTATGGCAACGATACGCCACAGGTCAGGCCTGGCCCATATTCTCCCTTTTCTGGTCCTGATTTTCATATTGTCCTCCCGTTGTTTCCCCACTTCACTCCCGCCGCCCTCCCCGGCCCACCAGCGTAACCGGGGTATCCCCGGTTCGGGGGATTATTGCTGGCGAACACCATATTCGAGTGCCGCGCGATGGCATTGCGGGCACGGATAGAGTACCTGGTGCCCCATTCGGGCCATGCTCGCGTCTCCGCTGTGTGTTGGCGTACCACAATCATGCCAGGTCAGGCTTTTCATCTTTTGGCCTCAGCACGACATCACCCTCTGGTTTCGCGGCCCCTTTTTCACGGGGGAAGGGTAGTCTGCCCCGTCCGGTTGCCTCCTGCCATTCGGCAATCAGTGACGTCACCTCTTTCAGTTCACCGATGAGCTCGCCGATAGGGATGTCAGGCAGCGAAGCAATCAGGGAAGCGGTTGCCGAGTTCGCTTCCCCATCGTCGGCTTCGAATAGGCTCGACATCGCGTTGCCCTTGTCCTGGTTGTCCTCGCTCTTGGCTGGCGCCGGGGCCTTCTCCGCAGCCTTTACTGGCGGCTCCGTGGCCGTGGCGGCCGGCGCCGCTGCGATGGCGGCCGGTGACAGGATACTGGCTACCTCCTTGGCCTCGA
Organism: Pseudomonadota bacterium; assembly: GCA_043799175.1. Taxonomy (GTDB): domain Bacteria; phylum Desulfobacterota; class JAZDOA01; order JAZDOA01; family JAZDOA01; genus JAZDOA01. Next base: position 2,168 of record JAZDOA010000043.1, read on the forward strand.
CTTCCCCCTTCTTATCGGCCTGACTGTCCATCTTGATAAAGAGCCTGTCCACGTCTTCCTTGCCGTCGCCGGCGGACTCAGCCGCGGGCTCGGCCTCAAGCGCCGCTATCTCGTCAAGTTCCTCGAGGCCGGCAGTATCCTTCTTCGGAGACTTTCTTTTCCGGAGCAGGGAATCTAACATGTCGGCAATAGACATCGGGCACCTCCCACTGCGGCGTTACCGGAACTGGCCATCGCGGTACGCCTTGGA
>JAZDOA010000047.1:0-8664 GCA_043799175.1 Pseudomonadota bacterium
GACACCCAAGCGGTTCGACCCTTTTACCCCTTTCACCCATTGGGTGAAATCGTGAAGTGACCATTATGCCAGTAACTTCGCTGCCGGAAAGCACAAATTCCCCTTCACGGAAATCTTAGCCGGAGATTGAGGCGGCTGGACCGCCGGCCAGACTCCGGGGCGGCTGGGCCGCCGGCCAGACTCCGGCACCCGTGAACCTTGGTAAAGACCGGCCAGCCTTCGAGGGTGCCGGTTGCCCGTCACCGTTGGCGACAAGTCCATGGTGGCAGGCCGCCCTCTCTCTAAGGCTGAAGGTGCCTGCGGGATTACCCGAGGGCGGAATTTGCCTGGCGCGGCTCGCGCCCGTTGGCGACGGGGCGTGGTTGCAGACCGCCCTCTCATTGCGGATGAAATTGCCTTCGACGTACCCAAGGTTTTTGGGAGATAGCTTGCTTTCCGTTACTCGCCGGTCACTTCGGCTTCCATTCGCGCGCAAGCCGCCGTGCTTCCGCGATCTGTGCGGGTGTCATCTTCGCGGCGAGGTCGTCCCGGCTCTTAACAGCCGTTTCGCGTTTCTCGGCCTCCGATGCCGTGAAGCGTGCCGCGGCAAGACTGAACCACTTGTGTGCCTGCACGTAATCCTGCGGCACGCCCCGGCCTGCGTCGTACATGACCCCGAGGTTGAACTGAGCAGCGGCGTCGCCCTGGTCAGCGGCCTGGCGATACCACTTCAGCGCCTCGGTGTAATCACGTGGCACGCCCTGGCCTTCGTAATACATAACACCTAGCTGGAACTGAGCCTGAACAAAGCCCTGGTCAGCGGCCTTGCGCCACCACTTCAGCGCTTCGGCATAATCCTGCGGCACGCCCTGGCCATTGTAATGCATGTTACCAACGTTGAACTGAGCCTGAACAAGGCCCTGGTCGGTGGCCTTACGATACCACTTCAGCGCCTCGGCGTAATCTTGTGGCACGCCCCGGCCTGTGTTGTATATGACACCGAGGGCGCACTGGGCCTTGGCGTAGCCCTGGTCGGCGGCCTTGCGCCACCACCTCAGCGCTTCGGCGTGATCTAGCGGTACGCCCTCGCCTGTGTCGTACATGTAACCGACGGTGCACTGGGCCTTGGCGAAGCCTTGGTCGGCGGCCTTGCGATACCACTTCAGCGCCTCGGCGTAATCTTGCGGCACGCCCTCGCCTGTGTAGTACATGACACCGAGGTGGTTCTGGGCCTTGGCGTCGCCCTGGTCGGCGGCCTTACGATACCATTTCACTGCCTCGGCGTAATCCTGCGGCACGCCCCGGCCGGTGTTGTACATGTAACCGAGGTCGCACTGGGCGCCGGCGTCGCCCTGGTCCGCTTGTGGGCGCCGAAGCCGGACCGCCGTCACATAATCCCCACGGGAGTAGGCGTCCCTCACCTTTTGGAGCTGACCCCCGCCGTACCGGTTGCAGCAGGACAGGAACAAGACAAGGACCAAAAGCCCAGCTTTAATTTTATGGCTCACGATTTCCATTTTATTTATCGAAGCTATCAGTTGGCCTATTTCGCGTCAAGTGATAGCACCAGCACACAGGGCGGCTGGGCCGCCAGCCAAACTCCGGGGCCCATGGTTTCTCTGGGGCTACCCGTATGTTGCCGGGGGCGCCGAAAAGAATCCGTCCCGCCCTCTCTCCAAGGCTGAAAATACTCTTCGAGGTTCCCGAGGACGGAGTATGCCTGGCGCGGCTCGCGCCCCGTTGCCGACAAGTCCGTGGTTGCAGACCGCCCTCTCATTGCGGCTGAAAGTGCCTGCGGGATTACCCGAGGGCGGAATTTGCGGGGCGCGGCTCGCGCTCGCGCCCGCGCCCGGCGTCGCTTTCGGCCTTCTCGCTGCCCGGCGGCCCCAGCAGCACGCGCAGCTCATCGCTGTCAACCACTTCCTTTTCCAGCAGGCGCTCGGCCAGGACCTTCAGTTTGTCCTGATTGACGGCCAGCAGACCAAGGGTGCGTTCCCGCGACATCTCCACGATCTTCTGGACGTGTCTGTCTATCTCCTGGGCCGTGGCCTCGCTGACCGCGCGTCCCGCGTCCCCAAAACCGACGTCCAGGAACATGGACCGCCTCTCCCGCTCGTAGGTCACCAGGCCCATGTCGCTCATGCCGTACTCCCGCACCATGCGGGTGGCAATGTCAGTGGCCCGCAACAGGTCGTTCTGGGCCCCGGTGGAAACCTCTCCAAAGGCCAGCTCCTCGGCGATGCGCCCTCCCAGGAGCACGCAAAGGCGCTCGAGCAGTTCGCTCTTGGTGAGCAGGTAGCGGTCTCCGGTGGGAAGCTGCTGGGTGTAGCCCAGGGCGGCCACCCCCCGGGGAATGATGGAGACCTTGTGAACGGCGTCGGCGTGGGGCAGGAGGTGCGCGGCGATGGCGTGGCCGGACTCATGATAGGCCACGATTTCCTTCTCCTTGTCGTTCATCTTGCGGTTCTTCTTCTCGAGGCCCGCCACCACCCGGTCGATGGCCTCGTCGAAGTCGTTCATCTCGACCGCATCCTTGTTCTGCCGCGCCGCCAGCAGCGCCGCCTCGTTGCAGATGTTGGCCAAGTCCGCCCCGACGAAGCCCGGGGTGCGCTGGGCTATGGTCTTTACATCCACCATGGGGGCCATTATCAGGCACTTGGTGTGTACCTTGAGTATGGCCTCCCGGCCCTTGACGTCAGGCTTGTCGATCAGCACGTGGCGGTCGAAGCGGCCGGGGCGCAGCAGCGCGGGGTCGAGGATCTCCGGCCGGTTGGTGGCGGCCATGATGATCACGCCCTTGTGGGTATCGAAGCCGTCCATCTCCACCAGCAACTGGTTGAGGGTCTGCTCGCGTTCGTCGTGCCCCCCCATGGGGTTCATGCCTCGGGCCTTGCCCAGGGCGTCGAGTTCGTCAATGAAGATGATGCAGGGGGCCTTTTCCTGGGCCTGATTGAAGAGATCCCGCACCCTGGCCGCCCCCACGCCCACGAACATCTCGACGAAGTCGGAGCCGCTCATGCTGAAGAAGGGAACTCCCGCCTCCCCCGCCACGGCCTTGGCCAGCAGGGTCTTGCCCGTGCCCGGAGCGCCGACGAGCATCACCCCCTTGGGGATCTTGCCGCCAAGCCGCTGGAACTTCTGGGGCTCGCGCAGGAACTCGATGATCTCCATGAGCTCTTCCTTGGATTCATCGCAACCCGCCACGTCGGAAAAGGTAACCCCTGTCTCCTTCTCCATGTAGACCTTGGCCTTGCTCTTGCCGACGGCCATCATGGGGCCTCCGGCCCCACCCATGCGCCGAAAAAACACTCCCCACAGGAAGACGAAGAACAAGGCGGGCATGATCCAGTAGAGCAGGAAGCCCAGGATCTTGTTTTCCAGCTTCCCCTGATAGTTGACGCCGGCCGCCTGAAGCTGGCGCACCAGGTCGGGGTCCTCTATGCGTGGCGTGACGAACGTGGGCTGTTTGAGCTGGGAATAGCGCTCGGCCTTTTCGAGCGGCAGGATCCGCTCCAGACCCTTGGTGTCGCGAACGGTCCCGGAAATGATTTCGGGCGAGATGACAACCTCGCCGATCTTGCCCGCCCGCACCAGGTTCTTGAACTGATTGTAGGTGATCTGTTGAACGTCCTGGGCGGCGAACAGTTGCTGGAAGATCAAGATGAGCAGTACCGCGAGTACAAAATACCAGATCGAGAAATGCAGTCTCTTCTCCACTGATGGCTCACCCTCCAGGCTGCCCTTTGCATCATGCAAACCGTGCGCCAGCAAATATAGGCCGTGCCGTACCCAACTGGATGCTCCGCCGCCCGCAACGCCGCGGATGGGCATTCATCAACGGCCTGTAGGCCACCTCATTGGAAGAAGCGGTAATCGACGCACCCCGGCAGGGCGCTGTCCAGCTCTTCTATGGCCTCGAGCCTCTCCAGGTCGAGGCGGTTGGTCCGAATCGCCTGCTCGAGGTAGAAAAAATGCGCCAGATGACCCTGGAGGCGTCGTCTGGCATAGTCGGCCGTGGTGCCCGCCCTGATCATGAACGGCCAGTCGCTCCCCTGGGCCAGAAGCAGGCTCCGCAGCGCCTGGTCCAGCGCCCTTCGGGTGAGGGGATCGGGCTGTTCTCCGGCAGCGCTCACCAGCCGCCCCATGGCCTCGGCCGCCTGGTGGAGCTGGGGCCAGATCCAATCGTTCTCCTCGCTGAGCCATACGCTGTTGTGGCCCTCGGCGCCCCAGCTCGAGGCCGCGGGCTGCGCGACGAATTCGGCCGGAGAACGCTCCAGGCAGGCCGAAGGGGTGATCATGCGGATTTCGTCCTGCGCGGCCAGCTCGCGGATCAAGGCTTCGAGGAATATCGGCCCCTCGAACCACCAGTGGCCGAACAGCTCGGCGTCGTAGGGGGCCACGACCACCGGCGGCCGCTCCATCCTCTCTTCAAGATAACGCACCTGCCGCCGCAGCTTGAAGACGAAATCGGCCGCGTGCAGTCTCGCCTTTTGGGCGGCGGAACCCGGCAGATAAGGCTGCTTCTCCCCGGTGCCGCCCGTGACCCGGAGGTACTTGATGCCCGTGCCGGCCCGCAAACCGTCGTGAAAGTAGGAACCCAGGTACTCCAGCGGCAGGTCCCGGGCGATGTCGTGATGAAACTCCCGGTAGGCGGGGTCGCCTGGGTAGCCGGCCTCCGCGCTCCATACCTGACGGCAGGTGTTTTGGTCACGCCCAAAGGCCACCAGCCCCGACGGACAGCGCAGGGGCTCGTAAGGGGCGAAGGGCGCCCTCCGTGGCCGGGAGTTTTCCACTCCATGGGTCTCCAGGAAGAAGTAGCGCGCCCCAGCCTCCCGGAGGAAATGCTCCAGCCCCGGATAATAGCCGCACTCGGCCAGCCAGATGCCTTGGGGGTCGGCCCCCAGTTGCTGCCGGCAGCAGGCCGCTCCCGCCCGAAGCTGGGCGCGAATGGCCGCCGGCTGGAAGCGCAGCAGCGGCAGGTAGGCGTGGGTGGCCGTGCCACCCAGGAACTCGACGTGGCCCGCATCACGCAGGGCGCGGAAGGCCGGCAGCAGGCGCCTCCGGTGGTCGACTTCAAACTGCTCAAGGCGCCGCTGGAACAGGCCATGGTGGAAACGCGCCAGGCGGTGGAGGTCTGGTTCCGCGCGGGTGCGGGTCAGTTCCTTCTCGGCCAGACCGGTAAGCCGCTCCAGGTGGCGCGCGTAGCGTTCCTGGAGCAGTTCGTCTTCGAGCATGGAAATCAGGGTGGGCGAGAGCGAGAGCGCGAACTGAAAGGGAACCCCCCTCTCGCTGAGGCGACCGAGCCTGGTCAACAAAGGCAGGTAGCACTCGGTGAGCGCCTCGAAGAACCAGTCTTCTTCCCGAAAGCGGTCGTGCTCGGGATGCCGGACGAAAGGCAGATGGGCATGGAGAATCAGGAGAAGATAGCCCCTCATAAGCGCCTACAAACCCTCCGCCGCCGTTGCCGTCATTTGCGCTCTGGACCTTGCGCCAGGCTGAAGCTCGACCAGCCTTGAGGGCGCCTGGCCCTCCGCTTGAACCCCAGCAGGGGGGGGGGCGGTCGCGTTGCCTTGGCGCGGGCGGCCCTCCTCGCGACCTCTAGCACCGTGGAGCGCGGCAGGTGCCTCGGCGCACCGGGAAGATCAATATCTTCCCCCGCCGGGTGGGGCGGGGCCGCCTCCAAAGCGGCTTCAGGCTCATCCTCGATGCTGTCCTGGGGCTCGGCATCCTCCGGCGACTCATCGACCAACAGCCACTCGAGCCCTCCGGCGGCGGCACGCTCCGTCAACTCGCGATAGTGAACGCGCACCAGTTCCTCCTGCTCGACCCTCAGCCGGTCGGAGGGAGGTTTTTCTGAATCCGGAATGTCTTCTTCAAAAGACGCCCCGGAGGCTGGTCCGCCCTCGGGCGCGGGGAGATCCCTGGGTGGTGCCGCCCCCGCCCCTTGCCGGAGGGACGGGGAATTCTGATCGGCGGGAGATGGGCCTTCGGGAAGGATGGACGCGGCTGGAGAATCACTGGCCGGAGAAGTTTCAGCCGGCCACGGTTCAGCCGGCCCGGCCGGGGGCAACTGCACCGGCCTGGAAAGGGCCACCGGCAGGAAACCGCCCCGCAAATGGACCCCCAACTGGCCCACATAAACCCCGCCCGCCCCGGACAGATTGAAGTAGCCGTTGTTGGTCAGGCCATCGAGGGCGACATCGGCCTGGCACCCCTCGTCTCCCATTTCGTGCAGGCGCAGCGCCAGAGGGGTTTTTTCAGCATCCGTTTCACCCTGCCGGAACCCAGCCAGATAGTCCGGATCCATGCTCCAGTAGGCGTGGATAGTACCAGGGTCGACATCCATCAGGACGACGCAGCTTCGGGGCATCGGTCCGGGATACCAGGCCAGCAGTTGTTGGTCTATCTCCCGCAACCGCCGCCGTCTTCCCTCGTCGTCCCAGGCATCGCCTGGCATTGCTGGTGGGCCGCCGGCCTTCTCTTCCGCCAATTGTGGCTCCGTCTGATTTCTTGCCCCATGCCCCGCGGGACCTGTTTGCCTTGAATGCCCCACTGCCGCGCCCGGTCCGGACTCAGCGCTTCTCCGGTGAATCGTGAACCCAGGCCAGACGACAGTCGCCGCACTTCAACGCCTGGTAGACGTTGTAATACGACGTGTAACCGGTACTCGTGTCAGACTTGGCCAAGGTCATCTCATCGTGCTTGTGCGCGTGGTCGTAACAGAGCGCGCGCCCGCAGGCGGCGCAAACGCCACGGGCTTCGGATTCACAAAACCAGCACTTCATAAAAGAACCCCCCCTCTGACTGTTCTTGCTCTACTTCAACCTCGCTTCGGCTTCGTGCAACAGGCGCAACGCCGGTTCACTACGTTCGTAGAGCTTGGGAATCCAGGAATCTCCCCAGAAGAGGAAGCAGCTGGTTTCGGCTTCCAGATTCAGCCGCCGGGCCTCGGCAACCATGCGCCCTGCTTCATTATCGGCCCGTCCCACCTTCCTCTTTACCGCGTTATAACGGCTCGTGACCCTGAAGATCTCCTCGATGGCCTTCTTCTGGCTCTGGGAACCGGCCCACTGGGAGAAGTCGTAGCCACTGGTGCTGGCGACGTTCCAGGCCCCCGTGCGCGCCGTGGCCGTGGCCTCTGCCGGATGCTGGCGCAGGTACTCGGATATGAGCACCGGCTCTATAAAGGACTCCCCCGCCCGCACCTTGCCCATGAAGGGCGCGAAGAAATAACCGAAGAAGCCTGCCTCCTCGGACATTTGGCGGAACCAGCCGCCGTTTTCCCCGTCTGACCAAGTGGTCATAAGCCGGGGTATTTCAGGCCGACCGACTTTGTGGCTCACCTCGTTCAGGAACCACTCGGGGTTGAGGCCGCTCTCCTGGGCGTTGGATACGTCCCGGTCTCGGGGTATGATGGTTATTGTCGCGCCGCCATAGCTGGCCAGATAGGGCCGATAGACGTCTTTGCCGCCGTCCTCGGGCTGGACATGGTAGCTGTCTATAAGGACGTATTCGTAGCCCGCCCGCTTCAAGGCTGGGATCATCTCCATGGTGAAGGCCATCTCCGGAGGCCAGAACCCCTTGGGCCGACGCCCGAAGAGCCGCTGGTACATCTCCACCCCCAGATTGAGCTGCTCCTCCCAGTCGTCTTGCGGAATCAGCGGGAAGATGGGGTGAAAGTAGCCCATCCCAACCAGCTCGATGTTCGGGGCCTCGGCATAGGCCCGCAGCATGGCCGGAATGTCCACGAACTGGCGATAATCGTTGATGATGCCTGGGTCGGTAAACTGTTCGAGCAGGATGCCGGAGAAGCCCACGTGGAGCCGGCCGACATCGGGCCAGTCGCGGGCATAGCGTGCCGCCCGCTCGTAGCAGCGCATGATCTGCTCGGCCTCAAACCTGTTGCTGTCAATTAACAGTCTAAGATTTCCTGGTGGCTGGTGCATGTGAAGGCCCAGCGCATGGAACACACCACTCAAAGCCTTAACTCCTCTATTTTTTTAGTCAAATTTGCGCGCCAAAGGATACAGCCGGCTCAGAGGCGGTAGGACAGATGCAGAGCACTCTACTGCGGGAGCGGCCCCGCAGTCAACCCCGACCTAACAGCGGTAGACATCTTCGACCTGGGCGGCGATGGAATCCCAGGTAAAAACGCTCTCGGCGGCGATGCGGCCGTTGTGGCCAAGCCAGTGAGCAAACGCTGGATCCCGGAGCAGGCGGGCCAGGCCCCAAGAGACGGAGCCCTCCGTGGGATGGACCTTGATGCCCGTGACCTCGTGCCAGATGAACTCTCCCGGCCCGCCGTTCTGAGAGGCGACCACCGGTTTGCCCGCGCTCCAGGCCTCCAGGATCACGATGCCGAAGGGCTCATTGCGGCTGGGAACGACGACGATATCGGCGGCCCGATACAGGTCGCGCAGCCCGTGGCTGTTGAAGTGACCCACGAAACGGCAGGCCCAGTGGACCCCCGCCCGCCAGGCTATCTCCTCGACCTGGCGGCGCATGTCGCCGTCTCCGGCGAAAATGAAGCGGGCATGAGGCCAGCGGTGGAGAACATGGGGGACGGCCCTGGCCAGGATGTCCGGCCCCTTCTGGGTAGTCATGCGCCCGACGAAGAGGATCAGCGGGTCATACGGCCCCACGTGGAAGCGCTGCTTCACCGCGCCCTGGTCCACCAAGCCATCG
>JAZDOA010000049.1:0-2144 GCA_043799175.1 Pseudomonadota bacterium
ACCGCCGCTCAGGACTTTGGTGCGCACGCCATGCACGACCCCACCGAGGGCGGCCTGTCCGGCGGCCTCTGGGAGATAGCCACCGCCGCCGGCGTTGGCATCATCGTGGAGGAGAGCAAGATACCCGTCCTGCCCGAGTGCCGCGCTGTCTGTGACGCCCTGGGCCTGAACCCCCTCGGCCTGCTGGCTTCAGGCTCCCTGCTCATCACCCTGGCGCCCGCGGCGAGCCCCGGCCTGCTCAGGGCGCTGGGCGCGGCGGGCGTCGCGGCCGCGGTCATCGGCCGGGTGGTACCGCCTGAAGAGGGCGTCAAGATGGTCGGCCGGGAAGGAATCACGGACCTGCCCCGTTTCGCCCGGGACGAGCTGGCCCGCTTTCTGGAGGAGCGTTTTCGGTGAGGAGTGAGATGGCTTACAGGCTGGTGGCCATTGACCTGGACGGAACCATCGTCAACCGCGAGGGCGCCGTCATGCCCGGCGCCCGGGAGGCCGTCCGGCGCGCCCTCCGTGCCGGCCTCGGGGTGACCCTGGCCACGGGGCGGATGTACCAGCCCGCCAGCCGCTTCGCCCAGGAGCTTGGCATATCCCTGCCCCTGATCTGCTACCAGGGTGCGCTGATACGGGAGCCTGCCTCGGGCCGGGTCCTCTGGCACAAGCCGCTCCCGCTGCCGGTGGCGCGCCGCGTGATCGAGGTGGCGCGGGCCGCCGGGGTGCACCTCTACGTCTATCTCGACGACCAGATGCACGTCGAGGCGATCGGGGAGAGAGACCTGGGCTACGCGAGCCGCAACGGGGTGGTCCTGAAGCTGGTCAGCGACCTGGCCGCCTGGCTCACCTCTGAGCCGACCGAGATGGCGGTGCGCGGCGAGCCAGAGCTGGTGGATGACTTCAGCGCCCGGCTCGGCGCCGAGTTCGGCCCCGGTCTCCTCGTCAGCCGCATCCACGCCTCTTTCTGCGAGGTCGCCCATCCTGCGGCGGGCAAAGGGAACGCCCTCAAGCACCTGTGTGGTCTGCTTGGCATAAAGCCGGATGAGACAGTGGCCATCGGCGACGGCCCCAACGATGTGAGCATGCTCGAGTGCGCCGGCCTCGCCATTGTCGTCGGGACTGCCGCACCGGAGGTGGCCGCCCAGGCAGACTGGGTCATCTCGGCCGAAGACGCCCTGGCCCAGGCGCTTGACCGGCTGATCGAGAACGGGTAGACCCTACTTCTTGGGCCGCTTGATCAGCTCGAAGATGATGCCACCGACCTTGTCGCTATCGATGTAGGCAAAGCCCATGCCATCGGCACGGCTGAAGCCCTGGGTCACCTTGAAACCGGCCGCCCCGGCGTTCTTCTCGCTCTCTTCCAGGTCTTCCACCAGGAAGCCAAGGTGGTGCAGGCCCTCGCCATGCTCATTGAGAAAGTCGGCATGGATGGTCTTGCCGTCAACCAGCTCGATCAGCTCGATCTGGATGGGCCCCATATTGAAGAAGCCCCGCCTGCCGCGGTAGCCCGCGGTCTTGCCGTGATATGTCGCCGTCGGGAAATCAACGTTCAGCGTCTCAAAGGGGCCAAAGCCGAACTTCTCACTCAGGTATTTGATAGTCTCATCAACGCTCTTGACCACGATGCCGATCTGACATAAGGCGGCCTGTTTGACGATGGGCTCTTTCTTGGGTGACTGTTTCGCGCTCATGATTACCCCTTTCCTTCTTTTTGCGCCGGAGAGGTGCGCCTGTTTCGGTGACCCCTCCGGAACTCAGCCCGCATTATATACCATTCCCCGGCTGGCGCAAGTTGGGACACTGGGCTTTTCGTTGGTCGTGGCTGAGGCCAAGATCCGGGGCTGGCTGCCAGCGACACCTGAAGGGCTCCTGTTGTATAATGTGTCTCAGAAAGGATGACAATGAAGCTACTCATCAGGAAGCTCTTCTGTGGCAACTGTCAGCGGCTGGTTCAGGCCCGCGAGCAGGCGGTGGACAACCGCCTCCTCATCCAGTGTCCGCGCTGTGGCCAGACCATCCGCATGCGCGATGGCCCTGTCTGGAAGCCGGTGAAGTAGGCCGCTACCAGGTCGATCTCGGCGGTCAAGCCTCTGGCCTGCACTGTCCCTGCTGTCGAGCACAAAAAGGGTGGCTGGGGGCCCGGGCGGGCCCAGCCCCCC
>JAZDOA010000068.1:0-19505 GCA_043799175.1 Pseudomonadota bacterium
CTTACATCTACGGGATCGGTCGCTCCATGGCTGTGAGGATCATCTCCATGGCCGAGGTGGATCCGGCCACCAAGACGGACAAGCTCACGGAGTCCGAGGTGGCGGCCATCCGCCGGGTCATAGACGAGAACTTCAAGGTCGAGGGTGATCTGCGCCGCGAGATATCCATGAATATCAAGCGGCTGATGGATCTAGGGTGCTATCGGGGCCTTCGTCACCGTAAGGGCCTTCCGGTCAGGGGGCAGCGCACCAGCACCAACGCACGTACACGCAAGGGGCCGCGGCGCTCGGCCATAGGCAGGCGCAAGAAGGCTTAAGCGCAAGCCCCAGAGGAGGTTGGGCGAGCAGGTATGGCTAGAGACAAACGAGGCGGCGTCAAGAAGCGGGAGCGGAAGAACGTCCAGACGGGCATCGCTCACATCCAGGCCACATTCAATAACACGATCATTACCATTACCGACCTCACGGGCAATGCCATTGCCTGGGCGAGCGCTGGGACACAAGGCTTCAAGGGCTCGCGCAAGAGCACGCCGTTTGCCGCACAGTTGGCCGCGGAGACGGCGGCGCGTAAGGCGATGGAACACGGTATGCGGTCAATAGAGGTCTACGTCAAAGGGCCCGGCTCCGGTCGTGAGGCGGCTTTGCGGGCACTCCAGGCCGCGGGGTTCATGGTGAGCATGATTAAAGACGTGACGCCCATCCCGCACAATGGTTGCCGGCCGCCCAAGCGACGTAGAGTCTAGGAGGAACACCCAAGTGGCAAGATATACAGGGGCGTGCTGCCGCTTATGCCGCCGTGAGGGGCTGAAGCTCTTCCTCAAGGGCGAGCGTTGTTTCAGCGAAAAGTGTGCTTATGAACGTCGGGCCTATCCACCTGGCCAGCATGGTCAGGGGCGCGCGAAGACGTCGGACTATGGCATCCAGCTAAGGGAAAAGCAGAAGATTCGCCGGATGTATGGACTGCTCGAGAATCAGTTCCGCCTCGTCTTCGAGGCCGCCGAGCGCCGCAAGGGCGTGACGGGCTGGAACCTGCTGCTCTTGCTCGAGCGGCGGCTGGACAACATAGTCTATCGAGCGGGTTTCGTCAGCTCCCGGGCTCAGGCCAGGCAGCTCATTCGGCACGAGCACTTCATGGTCAACGGCAGGAAAGTCTCCATATCCTCTACCCTGATTTCGGAGAGGGATGTAGTCGCGGTGCGTGAATCCAGCCGTAGCTGCCAGCAGATACTGGGTGCGCTCGAGTCGGTGCAGCGGCGCGGCGTGCCGTCATGGCTGGAGTTATCGAAAGAGCGCCTGGAGGTGGTAGTGCGCAACTTCCCCAGCCGGGAGGATCTGACCATGCCCATCCAGGAGCAGCTTGTGGTGGAGCTGTACTCCAAATAGGCAGCGTCCCTTGGGGGGTGGCTGTGAGAGTATGTGCCGTATGGAGAGTGTAATGCACAAAAACTGGCGCGAGCTGATGAAGCCCAAGAAGGTGGATATCGATTCGGACAGCCACTCGCTGTATTATGGCAAGTTCGTTTGCGAGCCGTTGGAGCGGGGCTTTGGCATAACCATAGGTAACTCGCTGAGGCGGATCCTGCTTTCGTCGCTTCAGGGCGCCGCCATCACCAGCGTGAGGATCGAAGGGGTATCCCATGAGTTTTCCACGGTGCCTGGGGTCGTCGAGGATGTAACCGACATCATTTTGAACTTGAAAGAAGTCCGGCTTCGGATGCACTCCGAGGAGACCAAGATCCTGCGGATAGACGCCGAGGGCGAGGGGGAGGTCAAGGCGGGGGACATAATCGCCGATCCGACCGTGGAGATCATGAATCCCGATCACCACATAGCCCTGCTGTCGAAGGACGGGCGGCTCAGGATAGAAATGACCGCCAGGACTGGTCGCGGATACGTTGCGGCGGACCGCAACAAGGAAGAGGATCAGCCGATCGGAGTCATCCCCATCGACGCTATCTTCTCGCCCGTGCGCAAGGTGAATTATGCGGTCGGCAACGCCCGCGTGGGCCAAAAGACCGACTATGACAAGCTTACCCTGGAGGTATGGACGGACGGGGCCGTGAGGCCCGAGGATGCCGTCGCCTATGCCGCAAAGATACTGAAAGATCAGGTCTCCATCTTCATCAATTTCGAAGAGGAAGAGGAGCCCGTGGAGCGGGACGACAGCGCCGAAGAGGAAAAGCTCAACGAGAACCTCTATAGAAGCGTCGATGAACTGGAACTGTCGGTGCGCTCCGCTAATTGTTTGAAAAATGCCAATATCCGCTTTATTGGGGACTTGGTGCAGCGGAGCGAAACGGAAATGCTGAAGACCAAGAACTTTGGGCGTAAGTCGCTCAACGAGATCAAGAGTATTCTCTCCGAGATGAACCTGCATCTCGGAATGAAGGTCGAAGGGTTCCGTGCGCCGTCTCCGGATACCATTGAGCAGGAGGGCAAGGTTCAATGAGACATCGCAAGGCGGGGCGCAAGCTCGGAGTCAATTCCGCCCATCGGGCGGCCATGCTGCGCAATCTGGTAACCTCGCTGCTGGCCGAGGACAGAATCGAGACCACTGACGCCCGGGCGAAGGAAATCCGCGGGCTCGCGGACCACATGATTGGCTTGGCTAAACGCGGGGATCTTCACGCCAGACGCCAGGCGGCGGCGGTGGTTCGCAATCCTGATGTTGTCAAGAAGCTCTTTGACATTATCGGTCCCCGGTGCCAGAACTCGCAGAGCGGCTATACGCGCATTGTCCGCACCCGCCAGCGTGCCGGTGACGCTGCCCAGATGGCCCTGATAGAGCTGATTTCGGCGGAGGCCAAGGAGCCGAAGAAGAAGCCGAAGAAGGAGAAGGCGGCGGCGGGGTAGTCTGCCGCGGCTTGCCAGGGGGGGCTTGGGGCCGGTAGCTGGAGGCAGGTTGGAGGCGCAGTTCTCGCCGGAGTGTGCCCGAAGTTTTGTTTGGCTCAGGAGGGGCGGGAGTCAGTACCAACCTGATTGCAGCGATTCACCGGCGGTGCTGTCTGTTGCTGGGATCCCGGGTTTCTGGCGGCCAGGAAATCGGGGTCGGTGAGTAGGAGTGACTTCAATTCCTGGGCGGGCATGGGTCGGGCCGCCCAGTAGCCCTGGATGTGATCGCACCCCTCGCGTATCAGGAAGTCGAGCTGCTCGTCGGTTTCCACGCCCTCCGCGATGACCTTCATCTTCAGGCTGTGGCCCATGGCGATGATGGCCTGCGTAATGGCGGCGTCTTCGGGGTCATCGATTATGTCAAAGATGAAATTGCGGGCTATCTTCACGAGATCGATAGGGAAGCGCTTCAGGCAGCTTAGCGAGGAGAACCCAGTGCCAAAATCGTCTATCGAAAGGTGCGTCCCTTGCGCTTTCAGTTCCTTCAGGGCCTCGATGATGAAATCGGCCTGATGCATCAAGGTGCTTTCCGTCAGCTCCAGCTCCAGATACTGCGGAGGTAATCCGGACGCCGCCAGGGCGGAATTGACGGTTCCGACAAAGCCGGGGCATTGCAGCTGTCTTCCTGAAATATTGACTGCCATGCGTATGGGGCGGAGGCCGGCCTTCAGCCATGCCGCGTTCTGGAGGCAGGCGGTTCGGAGTACCCACTCCCCAATGGGCAGTATCAGTCCGTTTTCTTCGGCCAGAGGAATGAATTTCAGCGGGGGTATCATGCCTTTTTCGGGATGTATCCAGCGGATCAAAGCCTCCACGCCCATGAGCTTGCCTGAGGTCAGGTCGACCTGAGGCTGGTAATAGAGAACGAACTCCTCTCGTTCCAGTGCCTTCCGTAGGCTGGACTCCACGGCCATGTTCTCCAGGGCTTTGCGGCTCATGGCGGGCTGATAGATAGCAAAGACATTGCGCCCGGCTTCCTTGGCCTGGTACATGGCGGTTTCCGCGTTCTTTACCAGCGTGACCACGTCGTCGCCATCGGTAGGGTGAGTAGCGATGCCGATGCTGGCCGTGATTACTATTTCCTGTCCTTTCAGCACGAAGGGCTCGGTGAGTTCTTCCAATATCCGCCTTGCGACAATCAAGGCGTTGTTGGGTGACTGCATTTCATCGAGCGATATGGTGAACTCGTCACCACCCAGCCGCGCCACCGTGTCGCTCTCGCGCAGAGACCTTCTCAGCCTTTCGGCCACAAACTTGAGCAGGAGATCCCCGGTTTCGTGACCGAGTACATCGTTGATATCCTTGAACCTGTCCAGGTCAATAAAGAGAATTGAAACCCGCCGGTCATGGCGCTTGGCGCGAAGCATCGCCTGCCGCACGCGGTCGTTAAAGACACCGCGATTAGGAAGGCCGGTCAAGGGATCCTGGTTGGCAAGCTGCGCTATCTTCGCTTCCTGCTCTTTCTGGTGCGCCTGGGTCGTGGCCAACTCGCTTGACAGGGCATCGTTGGCGCTCTTCAGCCGGCCGTGTTCTCGTTCGCCGCTAAGGTAAGCGCGGTCTATGGCTGCCAGGAGCCTTTGGAAAGACTCAGACTGAAACGCGGAGTCAGCGCCGTACTGTTCTCCCAGATGCCTGCGTAGTTGCCCCTTGAGTAGTTTATGCATAGTGCCTGCTGTCGGAAGTTGCCATGATGGAGGCCTGCGCCTCAGTCGCCTTTATTCACGATTCGTTCCAATGTTAACCCAGCTTAGCGCCGGGAGGAGTTCAGAACGCATGTTAGCTCAGGCAATTCTGAACCGGCCGGTCAGTTGTTCGCGCCGATACCATCCGGTGCCGTAAGAGCTATCGGTCAGCCCGAAAGAATTCTTGAGCACTGCCTTTCCTTTGGCGCAAAGAATGGGATGCTGCCGTGGGGCAGGGGGCGGCAGGGTCATCTCTCCGCGGCGGCTCCGCCCAGGTGGCGGGCCAGAAGGGCTGCCCCTAGGGCGCCGATGAACTGTGGTCGCTCGGGCACCCTGACCGGCAGATTCAGCTCGGATTCCAGGAGTTCTCGCAGGCATTGGTTTTTGGCCACGCCACCGCTGAATACCACGTCGGGCTCAGCCGGCAGGCGGCGCAGCATGGCCGCGGCGCGGGCGGCCACGCTCTCAAGGATGCCCCGTGCCACGACGTCTCGCGTCTGGCCCGCCGAAACCAGCCCCGTAACCTCCGAGGTGGCAAAGACGGTGCACATGCTGCTGATGGTCGCCCCGGAGGGGGCCTTCTGGGCCTGTTCCGCCAGTTCATGCAGTTCCAGGCCCAGCGTGGCGGCCATGATCTCGAGGAAGCGCCCCGTGCCGGCCGCGCAGCGGTCATTCATCTCGAAGCGCGTCACCTTGCCCGCCAAGTCCAGGGCAATGGCCTTGGTATCCTGCCCGCCGATGTCCAGCACCGCCCGGCAGTTCGGATAGAGCCGGCCCGCCGCCGTGGCGTGGGCCTTGATTTCGGTGACCACCGCCATTTTCAGGTGCCGGGCAAGCAGATGCCTGCCGTAGCCCGTGGCCACGGCATGGTCAAGGTTCAGCGGTGCCAGCAGACGGCGACACTGGCCCAGAGGGTCATAAGAGGTTTCTTCCTCGACGGCGTAATCGATGTCGCCGTTGCCTGTAATGACCACAACCTCTATGGAGCGGGAGCCGACGTCGACTCCCGCCACGCGCCGGCCGCTCATTGTGCTTTGAGAACCTCTACGAAGGCTTCCACTCTGGTCTTGAGCTGCTCGAGGTCTTCCATGCTGTAGTCTGTCTCCAGCCGCAGCGTGGGGATGTTTTCGGCGGCAAGGCGCTGTTCGACCTTATGGGCCTCCATGGTGTAGGGGCCGCAGAACTGCAGGGTGTACTGTATCACCCCGGCGGCGCCCAGGCGGCGGGCCAGGTCTGTTATGTGGTCAAGCCGCTCCTGGTTGGGGGTGAAGCAGGCGCAGTCGATGTGCATATAGCGCTCCACCAGCCGGTCGAGCATCTCGTCGAGATCGCGGCCGTCCTCGGCGACCAGGTCGCGGGTGGCACGCTCTCCCACGCATGATTCTTCTCCCACGATGACCGCCCCCGAGGACTCGACCAGATAGGGAAGTTTCCAATTGGGCACGGCCATGGGGCAGCCGGCCATTATTACCCTGGGTGCGCCCTCCGCCACGCCTTGCCCCGCGTTGACGCGCTCTTGCAGTTCGGCGCAGAGATCGTTGATTTTGGCTGTAAACCTCGGCGGGTCATCATAAAACGCTATTTGATTGACCAGCAGGGCGTCGCGCCCGGAAATGGGGGCGGGGTCAGCGGTTCGTAGGGCGGCCAGCCGTTGCAGGGCGCGCCGGCGGTCATTTACCATCTTGATGGCCGCGCCCAAGGATTCAGCGGTAATGGTTTTTCCGCGGCGCTCCTCCAGCATGTCCTTGAAGCGTACCATTTCGGCCTTCCACAGCGCGCGGTCGGCCTCCCGCTTCATCTGGGGTATCTCCATGACATAAGTGGACTTGTAATCATGGAGCAGCTCGTAGGCCTTCTTCTTGCCGTCACAGGTGGTCTCGCCCACCAGGAAATCACAAGTTTCCATGAAGGGACACACTCTGGCCAGCTTGAAACCCACAAAGGCCTTGATAAGGGCGCAGGTATTGCGGGGCAAAATGCGCTCGGCCAACTGCGTGCCCACGTCGGCGCCGGCGCACAGGCCCACGCAGGTCGCTCCGGCGGCCCAGATCAGCTCTTCCGGGGCGAAGACGCAAAAGGTGCCCACCACGTGGCCACCGGCCGCCTTGGCCTCGAGCAGCTCCTTTATCCGCAGCCCGTGGATCTCGGAGATAACGAAGTCGAGATACCGCGTCCCCGACGCTCGCCCCTGCTGGCTCAGGTAGATGTCGCCGTAAAACCGGCCCAACAACTTCAGAAGCCCGTCGTGGGCGGGAAGATCAAGACCCAGATCCTGCCACATATGCTCGTGATTGTTGCTCATTGAAGTACCCTTTCTGCCGCTGGGGCGGCGGAGGCAAACCACTCCCCTTGGGGTGGACGTGGTAGTTCGAGTGGGAGTCTGGGTGCGGAAAGGGTTTTTTTAGGCGGGAGACTGCCTCAACAGCACTTCCTGAGGATCATGACCACCCATCGCGACCGGCCGCACCTGCTGAACCTGACCCAGATTCAGGACCGTCAGTCAGTAGCGCGAGCGGATCATGGGTGCTACCCCTCCTCTCAAAGTGGCATCAGAACAACCAGAGCCTAAAGGGGATGGCTGGGGGCGTCAAGCCTTCTCGGTGTCTTTATTTTGGGGGATCGGCCAGAGCCACCAGGAAGGACCTGTTGAGTTCGAGCACGGCCTCGCGGAAGCGGCGCCGGCCTTCCTCGGTGTCGAGGACCACGCCTTCTTTTTCGAGCTGGGCGCGCAGGCGCTTCATCTCCTCCTGGTAGCGATTGTTAACCGTCTCACTGAGTGCCCATTCCCTCTCGCGGTCTATCTTCTTGTGCTCCATATGGCCTCGCGCCCTGTTCTATTTGCGGCCTGAATAGGCTATAGTGTGCCGCACCGGCGGTCAAATCCGAAATTATCGTGGTGTGAAAATTATCTAGGCAGGCGCCATGAACTTAGACGTCAAAAGATATGTCCAGGGAGCCAAGGAGGCGCGGGGCACGTGCGTGGTGATAGACGTATTTCGCGCCTCCAATACCGTCATGAGTCTCCTGAGCCGGGGACCGCACTGCATCATCCCCGTGGCCTGTCTCTCCGTGGCCAATCTGGTGAAGCAGGAGAACCCGGACTATATACTGATCGGGGAGCGCGGCGGCAAGACGCTGGAAGGGTTCGACCATGACAACTCTCCCACGGCCGTCCTGGGGCTGGATCTGGCCGGCCGCACCGTAATTCTGGCCACCTCGGCGGGTAGCAAGGTCATCGCCCACGCCCGCCTGACTGATGAAGTCATCGTGGCCAGCTTCGCCAATGCCCGTGCCGTGGCCGACTACGTCCGGGTCGCAAGGCCCGAGCAGGCTACCATATTGGTGGCGGGGCACAACGGGGAGACCGAGGCCGAGGAAGACGAGGCGTGCGCCGCATACATCGGGGCACTGATCCGGGGAGAGGAGCCCGAGGATTTTTGGGGCCGCGTCAGGGAGAGGCTGCTACGGAGTCCCGGCGCCGAGCGCCTGCGAAGCCTGGGCCAGGAGGCGGACCTGGAATACTGCCTCCGGCTCGACTGCACGGATATCGTTCCCCGGGCCAGCAAGGGGCTGGGGCTCTGGCGCTTCAGGCCTCCCGAGCAGTGAGCGAAGAAACCCCTCCGAGGCTCTTTCGCTACGGGCCGGCCAGGAGGTGGGGTTTCCTGGCCCTGGCGGTGGGGAACGTCTTCCTTGCGGCAGCCGCCTTGCGCCTGGAGCCGCTGGGCGAGGGGCTGCGGTGGCTGCTCTATGTCCTGTGCGCTAACATCCTGCTGGGGCCGCTGCTTGTTCAGTACATCCGCCTGGCCCGTGAAATGGAAATAACCGTTAGCGCGGACTCGGTCAGCGGGCGCAATTTTTTCGGCAGGCGGGTGGAGCTGTGCTGGGACGACGTCGCGGAGTTGATCCGCGTGACCATGCCGCTCCGGGGAGCGACCATGGTCATCGTTCCCCGAGGGGGGCAGGAGCCGATTACCTTCGCGGAATCCATCCGTCACCTCGATGAGCTGCTGGCCCTCATAGAGGAGCGGGGCGGGGTGTCTCTGAGCCAGCGGCGCTGCTAGGGCTTGGTTGCGTTAGTCGCTAACATGCTTCTTCGGCGACTGAGATCTTTACGTATCGAAGGGTAGAAGGATTTTTTTTGCTGATGCCCCTGTCGTTCACACTGAGGTGATGTACGATCCGAGCGAAACAGCCCGAGGCGGAGCATCCCATTAGTTCTTCCGATCTGGAATCGTCATCTTTGGGGAATCAGCGTAGGGTGCCCGAACTGTAAGGTCTCCCGTGGTGACGTATTGGCTGATCCAACCTTTCTTCCCTTTGAACTTGACCCGATACCATGTTTGGCTGATCATTCCGGTGAGCTTCTCCACCTTACTTCATATTTCCCCAGGCAACCCCCGAAAACTCACGCCTTCTTTCGGCTGAAATAGTCTACTATGGCCTCCACCAGAGCCGGAATGGTGTACTCCTCCGGCATTATGTCGCAGGGCAGGCCGAGCTTGGCCGCGGTGTCGGCCGTTATGGGGCCGATGCAGGCCGTGGTTACGGATTTCATGATCTGGGGCAGCCGGCCGCCGAAGATCTCGGCGAAGTTCTTGACGGTGGAGGAGCTGGTGAAGGTAATCAGGTTGACGCCCCCTCGCTCGAAGAGGGCCGCCAGCGCGTCGCGGGGCGTCTCGGGCCGGATGGTCCGATATGTCGTCACGACGTCCACCAGTGCTCCGGCCTCCCGCAGCTTGATGGGCAGGATTTCTCTCGCCTCTTGCGCCCGAGGAATGAGCACCCGCTTGCCTTGTACTCCTCTGGCCAGCAGTTCCTCCACCAGACCCTCGGCGCGGAACTTTTCGGGTACGAACTCCACCTCGATCATCAACCGCTGGAGGCGCTCGGCGGTGCTGGGGCCGATGCAGCAGATCTGGGTGCCGGCCAGGGCGCGGATGTCCGTCCCGCAGGGTTTCAGTCGCTCCAGAAAATAGTCCACGGCGTTGGCGCTGGTGAAGATGACCCAATCATAGCCGCGCAGGTTCTTGATCGCGCCGTCGAGGGCGTCCCAGGAGAGCGGGGGCACGACCTCTATGGTGGGCACCTCGAGGCAGTTGGCGCCGAGGTCCTCGAGCCTTTCGACGAAGGAGCTGGCCTGCTCCCTGGCCCTGGTGACCACGATGGTCTTGGCGAACAGGGGCTTGCTCTCGAACCAGTCCAGTTGTGCCCGCAGTTCCACGACCTCTCCGACGATGATGACGGCCGGGGCGGCGACGTGGTTGCGGCGGGCGACCTCGGTGATGGTCGAAAGGGTCCCAACGGTGGTTTTCTGGTGCGAGGTGGTGCCCCACTCCACTATGGCCACCGGGGTCTGAGGGCCACGGCCGCCTTCCATGAGGCGGGCGCAGATCTTGTTCAGGTTCTTGGCCCCCATGAGGAAGACCAGCGTGCCCACGCCACGGGCCAGATTGTTCCAGTCTATGCCGGAGTCCGGTTTGGTGGGGTCTTCGTGGCCGGTGACGAAACCGGCCGAGGAGGCATAGGCACGGTGGGTGAGGGGAATACCCGCGTAGGCCGGGCAGGCGACCGCCGAGGTCACGCCGGGCACGATTTCGAAGGGTATACCGGCGGCGGCCAGGGCCTCGGCCTCTTCGCCGCCCCGCCCGAACACGAAGGGGTCTCCGCCCTTGAGGCGGACGACCATTCCGCCCTGGGCCGCCTTCTCCAGCAGCATGGCGTTGATTTCTTCCTGCCGGTAGGTATGCTCGCCGCCCCGCTTGCCCACGTAAATGGTCTCGGCGCCAGAACGGACGTGCTCCAGCAGGCGCTCGCTGGCCAGGTAGTCGTGGATTATTACATCTGCCTTACGCAGCAGGTCGAGGCCCTTGACGGTAATAAGCCCAGGGTCTCCCGGGCCGGCTCCCACCAGATAAACCATGGCGCGCCCCACCGCCTACGCCCCCGCGGGGGCCTGTGCCGCCCCGCCATAGATCTCGGCCAGTATCTCGCCGGCCCCCTGGGCAAGCAGCTCATCAGCCACCCTCAGCCCCAGTTGGACCGCGTTGGCGGGGGTGTCGGTCGCGGAGGCCCGCACTATGCGCCGTCCTTCGAGATCGGCCACCAGGGCGTCCAGCCGCAGGTTATTTTCTTCGCCGTCAAGGCGCCCCAGGGCCGCGATAGGCACCTGGCAGCCACCCTGTAGCCGGGCCAGCAAGACGCGCTCGGCCCGCACCGCCACCTCCGTGGCCTCATGGTTCAGGAATCGGATCAGGCCGAGGGTGGCGTCGTCATCCTTGCGAAGCTCCAGCCCCAGTGCCCCCTGGCCAATGGCGGGCAACATGAGCGAATAGTCGAGGGCCTGGGTTATCCGCTCCGCGAGCCCCAGGCGGCGCAGACCCGCCGAGGCCAGCAGAATGGCCTGCAACTCGCCGTCGTCCAGCTTACGGAGCCGGGTGTCGAGGTTGCCGCGCAGGGGGACGATGGTCAGATCGGGCCGGACGGCCAGCAGTTGCGCCCGGCGTCTGAGGCTGCTCGTTCCTACCCTGGCGCCCTGGGGAAGCTCGGCCAGAGGAACCCCACCCGCCGAAATGAGGGCGTCCCGGGCGTCTTCCCGCTCGGTGGTCACGCCTATGTGCAGTTCGGCGGGCAGTTCGGCGGGAACGTCCTTCATGCTGTGGACCGCCAGGTCAACCCGTCCGTCGAGCAGGGCTTCCTCTATCTCCTTTACGAACAGCCCCTTGCCGCCGACGCGGGCCAGCGGGACATCCGTTATCTTGTCGCCGGTGGTCTTGATCTTGACCAGTTCGACGCGAAGATGAGGATGGGCGGCCTCGATCTGCCGCTTGACCCAGTTGGACTGCGTGAGCGCCAGAGCGCTGCCCCTGGTACCGATGCGGACCGGTCTTGACGGATCTGACATAGTCTCCTCTGGATGTTCTCCCTTGGCGGACCTTTTTTGTTCGCGGAAGCTACTTACAGGTGCCGCACGAGCCTCCCGCGCAGCTTGAGCAGCCCCCCCCTCCGGCGGAGGAGACGAACTTGCCCCCGCTGGACTTGTGGCCGCAGCAGGACATCAGTTTGTGAACCCTGTCGGTCTGACACTTGGGGCAGCTTACCTTCTCGGAACTGGAGAAGGTAAGTTGTTCGAAGTCACAGCCGCATGCGTCGCAATGAAATTCGAAAATCGGCATCGTCATCCTCCCGTGGCCGCTCTCGCGGCGCGGCGGGCATTGACCTGCCCGCTTAAAAAACGGCCTGTCAGCCCGCGAATCAAGCCCAAAATTATAACATCCGGCAAGCGGCTGTGTCACGCCTGAATCTCCGGGTAAGAATGCAGGTCGTCTGGGCGCCGATAGCCGGCGCGAATGCCGCGTCCTCGGGCCTCACTGACCCGCTCAACGTAGCGGAGCTACGCCTCGGGGTCGGCGGAAAAAACCCTGCGGTGCGACCTCGCTTGGCTCTCGACGCCCAAGCAGTTCGAACCTGTGGTATTTACTCGCGCCCGCTGAGTTCTTTTACCGCCGCGGCCAGCAGGGGCAGCATAATCTCGTGGTGCCCGATGAGGTTGATGCCCTTGCCCCCGTTGGCCGTGGGCCGGCGGACGACGTTGGTCAGGGGCCGGTAGTGGCTCATGAAGTCCATGTTCACGGCGGTGAAATCATTAACCTTGTGGCCGATGTTGCGCGCCAGGGTCAGTGCCTTGAGAAAGACCTCGGGCAGGAGGACCGCGGAGCCCAGGTTGATGTAGACCCCGCCCTCGAGGGTGGCCACGGCGGAGGCGAAGGTGCGAAAATCCCGCAGGCTGGCCTGACCGATGGCAGCCCCGTCGGCCTGGGGGTGAATATGGACGGTATCGGTGCCGATGGCGACGTGGACTGTTACCGGGATGCTCATCCTGGCGGCCGAGGCCAGCAGGCTCAGCTGCCGGTGGGGGGCGGCTTCCAACAGGGCGCGCCCGACGGCCTCTCCCATGCCCATTTCCTCGGCGGCCGCCCGGCGCAGGGCCGCGTTCAGGAATAGCTGGGTGTCTTCGGACATGCCGAAATTCCCGCTGCCCAGCACCGCCGCGACGTCTTCGGAGGTGTGCCCGGCAAGGGCCAGTTCGCTGTCGTGAATGACGCCCGCGCCGTTCAAGGCCAGCAGCGATATGGCCCCCCGTTCCATCAGATCTATTATTACAGGCGACAGCCCGACCTTTATGGGGTGGGCGCCCATGGCCAGAATGATGGTCCGCTGGTGCCTCAAGGCTTCGGCCCACCTGGAGGCCAGGTCCTTCAGCTCCGCCGCCGCGAGTATGTCGGGCAGCGTGTCCAGGAAGGAGCCGAAGGAGCCACCGGCGGTGAAGGGCCGGCCCAGATGCTGAAAACCCACCTTGCTTTGGCGTCCGGCCAGGCTGGTGGGGCGGATGCGGGACAGGTCAAGTGGCGGGAAGCGGCTCACGCGGCGCCGCCTCCGCCGAAGAGCGCCACCTCGACCGCCTCGCAAAGGATGTGGCAGATAGTGGCGTGGGCCTCCTGAATACGCGCCGTTGCGTCGGAGGGCACGCGTATGGCCACCTCGGCGACGTCGGCCACCGGGCCACCCCGGCGACCGGTGAGGGCCAGGGTCCGCAGGCGCATGGCGCGGGCCGCCTCCAGGCCGTTGAGCACGTTGCGGGAGCCGCCGCTGGTGCTGATCCCACAGGCGACGTCGCCCGCCGCCCCCAGGGCCACCACCTGCCGGCTGAACACCTGGTCGTAGCCGTAGTCGTTGGCCACGGCGGTAAGGATGGAGGAATCTACCGTCAGGGCCACCGCGGGGAGCGGAACGCGCTCTACCACGAAGCGCCCGACCAGCTCGGCCGCGAGGTGCTGGGCATCGGCCGCGCTTCCGCCGTTGCCGAACACCAGCAGCTTCCTGCCCGCCCGCAGGGCATCGGCCAATATGCGGCAGGCGGCCAGGATCCGGTCGCTCTCCTCCAGCAGGAGTCTGTCGTGAACGGCGACGTTTTCTTTCAGTACCCTGGAGATGACGGAATTCATATTGCCCCGTTGGGTGAGCGAAAAACACGCCTGCTGGCGGTCCTGCCGCCCGAAATCTCAGCCGAAACGTAGCCTCCCCGGCGGTCGCTGTCAACCGGCAATATCGGCGCCTCCGTGGGCGAGTGCTCTGTAACCTGGTGTAACCACAAGCTAAAGGCGGAAGCGGCCTGGGCGTGGCCCCTAATGGGCGCGCGCAATAACTGGTAGAAATCAATTAGTAAAATTTTCATTGCCTGGACATTTTCTGTTGCCACGGCGCGAAGCTGTATGCTATGCGCTCAGTGGAGCAAAGGGAGGGCGTTTTGTTCCCGATTTCAGAACAGATATACGCTCTTTGGGGCCAGGAGGGAGTCATGACCAAGCAGGATCTGGTTGCAGCCGTTGCCAATGAGGCTCAGATAAAACGTTCCGAGGCTGAAAAGGCGCTCTCCGCCATCACGGAAGGCATAGCGCAGGCGCTGAAAAAGGACGGCAAAATGACGCTGACGGGATTCGGCACCTTCATGGTGACCAAGCGGAAGGCTCGCACCGGCCGCAACCCCGCCACCGGTGAACCAATCGAAATCGAGGCCGGCAACTCCATTCGGTTCAAGCCCGGGAAAGGCCTGAAAGATGTAGTCAAGTAGGCCGCGCGCCTTACAATTATGGCAGTCTGCCAAGGGCGGCTCCTCCGAGGGCCGTCCTTTTTCTATGTCTTGCCGTTCAAGGGCATCTTGATGGTAAACGTCGAACCCCTGTTCAGCTCGCTCTCGACGTCGATCATCCCTCCGTGGTCCTGAATTATTTTGTGGCAGACACTCAGGCCCAGTCCGCTGCCGCCCTTCTTGGTGGTAAAGAAGGGGTTGAAAATTCTTTCCAGATATTCCGGGCCGATACCCTTGCCGCTGTCTCGGACGTCGAGGCAGACCCAGTTGTCCTCCTGGCGCACGGCCAGCTCCAGCAGCCCACCGTCGGGCATGGCCTCGGTGGCGTTCTTTACCAGGTTGATGAGCACCTGCTTGAGCTTCTCCGGGTCGCAGGAAACCTCGGGCACGCTCTGCCCGGTCAGCGAGAGATCGATGCCGTGAGCGGAGAGCTGCTCGCCCATCATGTCTTTTATCAGGACGGTGGCGAGGTTGAGGTCGAGCGGGCGCTTGTTGAGCTTGAGGGGCTTGGTGAAATCGCCTACCTCGATCATCATGGCCTCCAGCCGCGAGACCTCGTCCACAATGATGCCCAGCTTCTCGCGCTCCTTGCCCTCGGCCGGAACGTGGCGGAGGATCTGCCGGGCGAAACCGCCGATGACCATCAGAGGGTTTTTTATCTCGTGGGCCACCTTGGCCGCGGCCTCCCCGAGGGCGGCCAGCCGCTCCGAGCGGATGAGGCGGTCCTGGGCTTCGACGAGCTGCCCGAGGCTGGCCGTGACCTTGTCGCGTTCGGCGCGCAGCGCGCTTTCCGACTGCCTCAGCGCGGCGGTCTTGGCTTCCACCTCGGCGGCGAGCAGGGCCGACCACTTGGTGGAAAAATAGACGGCGGTGCCAAAACCTCCCAGGGTGACCAGAACGGCCAGCCCGGTAAGAAGCCACTGGTCGAACTGAACGGAGCTGATGCGGCCGTCCACCTCGGCCTCCGGCGCCACCACGGCCACGGACCAATAGTGCCCCTGGGCATCGAGGTGCGCCGGGGTGTAGGCGATCAGCTTCTTGATCTGGCCGTGCCGCTGCCGGTGCCAGCCGGAGTAGTACCAGCTCGTGCCCTCGAACCCGCGGAGCATGTAGTCCTTTTGCAAGTGGTTGATGCGCTCGAAGGAAATGAGCCGGTTGCGTCCGGCCCTCACGGTGAAGGCATCCTTGCCCACGAACTGCTTCTCGTAATGGGCCAGGAACGTGCCTTCGTGGCTGATCACGAAGGCATAGCCGGTCTGGCCGGAGCGTACGGAGTTGGCGGCGCTTCCGGCAATGGCCAGAGGGTCGAGCTCGGCCACCACGAAGTGGCCGTCTCGCAGAGGCACGGCCACGAGTTCCATCCAGTCACCCGTTGGGCAGCGGAAGCAATCCCCGGCTACCAGCTCTCCGGGCCGGCAACGGGCGGCAGCCGCCAGAATGCGCGGCAACCCGGTGCCCAGTTCCTCGGGGGTGCCATCGGCGGCGGCAAGCACCCGGCCAGAGCGGTCGCAGATGCGCAGGTCGCGTACGCCATGGGGGCGGAGGCGGGCGACATGCACGGGGAGGTTGCCGGAGGAGGGGTCCACCGCCTTTTCGGCCAGCTCCGCCAGGGCGGAAAGGTCGGTGCGGAGGAAGAGAAACCGGGTCTCGATGTTGTGGGCCACTTGGCGGGCAAGCATCAGTTGCTCGGTGTTGAACTGGGCGGCGACCACTTCGGTCAGACGTCTGCTGCTGGCGACAGCCAGGGCGAAGATGGTCGCGAGGAGCACTATGGTCAGGACCATCAACACCCCCAGAAGGGGACGCCTGGGTGCTCCGTGGCGGGTCATGACTCGAATTCGATAGGCAGGCAGACGTTGAAGGTGGTTCCCACGTCGGGAATGCTTTCTATGGTGATCTCCCCGCCATGGTCTTCGATGATCTTTTTGGTCATCGCCAGCCCGATACCCATACCGTCATGCTTGGTGGTAAAAAATGGGTTAAATATGTTCATAAGAACCTCCGGGGGCATTCCCGAGCCGGAGTCCGAGATGATGATTACGATATGATCCCAGCACAGGTCGGTATGAATAAGGAGCTCCCCGCCGGAGGGCATGGATTCTATGGCGTTCTTCATGAGATTTATCAAGGCCTGTTTGATAAGGACGGGGTCGAAAAGGGTGTCCGGCAGGTCTTTGGCGAATTTTTTGCGGAGCTTGATTTTTCGGGAGCGAATGATGCCTTGGTACAGAGTGCAGGCCTCGGTAAGGACTCTGTTGATGTTGGCGCGCTGCTTGTGCGGCTCCAGGGGGCGCGCGAAATTCATCACGCTGCGCAGAACGACCTCGAGACGACGCACCTCTTCCACTATTATTCGGGCCTTGCGCCGGCAGTTTTCTTCGGAGCAGACCGTCTTCAGCAAAGAGTTGGCGAAGCCGCCTATGGCCACGAGCGGGTTGCGGATCTCGTGGGCGATGTAGGCCGCCATCTCCCCCACGGACGCCAGGCGTTCGGTATTCGAAAGCCGCCGCTCTATCCGCAGCTTCTCTTCTTCTATCTGTATGACGTCCCAGAAGAGGCGCGCCGAGAAGTGGTCCATGAGCTGGACGTGGGGAGGCTTGCTGGCGACGACGGCGTCGCGGACCTCGTTGGACCCGGTCAGCTCGACGACCAGATCAAGGCCGGGCAGCTCGAAGAGCTGGCGAAAATCATTAGTGGTGAAGTAGCCCCGTTCCTTGGCGTATTGCAGGCCGGCGGCGTCGTCGGCGACGTCCGCCACTCCGATGACCTTGGTTCGGAACTGACGTAGGGTGGTACTCTCGAATAGCTTGATAATGGCCAGAGCGCCTGGGCCGCCCCCGACAATGGCAATGAGGTGGGTCTTGGGCTCGCGTTCCAGCTCTTGCAGCCTTCGTCCCAGCTCGTCGCTGAAAACATCGGACTTGGTTCGCATAGATCCCACCTTGCGTCTGAAACGTATCACACCGGCGCGGGATTTCAAGAATCTTACGCGGTGTGTCCTAAGCTCGTCTTGCGGCGGCCGGCCTGGCGTTCCATAGCCAGACGGTGGCCAGGGTGAAGACCGCGTCGGCCACCCAGGGGGCCAGCCACCAGGGCAGGATCCCGGTGCGCCCGAGCGAGGCGAAGAAGGTCTGGGAGACCCAGAACGCGAAGGCCGCCAGAATGGCGAAGCCGATGGCCGCGGCCATGCCGCCGGGGTGTCCGCGCAGGGAAAATACCAACCCGAGCACCGCCAGCACCGCGGCCCCGATCACGAAGGCCAGCTTGGACTGCACGTCCACCAGAAAGCGGGAGGCATCGTAGCCCTCACGCTCCAGGCTGGTGGCGAAGCGATACATCTCGAGAGCGGACATTTCCTCGGGCGGCCGTTGTCCGTCGGCCAGATCGGGGGGAGGCTCGGGCAGACGGAGCCTGAGCCGGAGGAACGGCCGGACCTCGAATCCCGCCGTTGCCTGGCGCTGCACCATGCCGTCGGTCAGATCCCACAGGCCGCCGCCCAGATAATGCGCCCGCCGGGCGTCCACCCTGCGGCTCAGGCCGAAGTCGCGGGCCAGCTGGTAGATGGTGACCCCGTGAAACGTCCTGCCGTCTTCCTCGCACCAGCGAAAGGAATAGACCGCTCCTTCGCCGCGGCACCAGGTGCGGGCGGCCGCGAAGCCCTTGCGGTGCGGCTTGCCGGCAACGCGGGCATCCCAGATGGTGGCGGCGGTCCGGTTGGCGAGGGGGGCCACCACCTCGCTCAGGCAGCCCAGAGCCAGGGTGAACGCCACCGCGGCCGCCAGCCCCGGCAGGAGCAGGGCGCGCGGAGGGATTCCCAGAGCCTGCATGGCCATGAGCTCGTTGTTGCGGGCCAGCATCTCGACCGTCACCACCGTGGCCAGCAGGGCTGAAAGAGGTGCGATGAGGCACAGGGCCTGGGGAATGCCGGTGGCCAGATACAACGCGACGGTGGCGGGTGCCACGTGGGCGGAGAGCAGGTCGTCGAGTTTGCCCAGGAACTCAATGACCAGGAAGACGGCCGCCAGACCCAGCCAGCAGGACAGGAAGGTCCTGGCCAGTTCCCGGACAAGATAACAGCTCAGGGTCCTCACCGGCCCGCCCTTAGGCCGCAACGCCGGTTCGCGCAATACAGCAGCAGCAGGGCCAGTCCCCCCACGGCCACGTTGGGAGTCCAGACGCTCCAGAAGGGCAGGGTGCCCGCCTCCGATGCGCCCCAGGCCGCCGTAAGCAAGAGGTAATAGAGCAGATACACCGCCAGGGCGAAGGCCACGCCCGTGCCCCGCTCCAGCCGGGAGGTCGCGCCCAGCGGCACGGCCATGAGCCCCAGCGCCAGACAGGCGAAGGGCAGGGCAAAGCGCCGCTGGATCTCCATGGCCAGCCGCTGCCGCTTGCTGGCGTCGGGGGAGCGGGAGATCTCGGCCCGCAGATCGGCGATGGTCATGTCGCCCGGACTCTTGGCGAGGACCTGGCGCGGCCCCAGAAGTCCACGCGGGTCGAGGTTCATGTCGTAGCGGCCGAAACGGACGGCCTCGGCTACCTTGTAGTCCGGGCTTACCCGGAAGACGGTGCCGTTCTCCAGGCGCAGCACCAGAGCGCCGCGCCTGGGGTCGTGGATGACGGCGGCGCGTCGGGCCAGGACGCTGTTGGGCAGGTCGGGGTCGCGCTCATCATAGATGAATATGTCCTCCAGGCGGCCGGGGGAGGGCACGCGGTTGACGTAGACCACCAGCTTGTCTATCGCCTCCGTGAAGCTGTGCTCCTGGAAGGCGACGTCCATGCGTTCCCGGGCCACGTCGTAGAGAAGGCGCTTGAAGGCCAGGCTTCCGGCCGGCTTTCCGTGGACCGACAGGACAAGGGTGGCCGCGAAGGCCAGCAGGGTCGCCAGGAGTGGGGCGGGGAGCATCTGGTAGAGGCTCAGGCCCGCGGCCCGCAGGGCGGTCAACTCGCTGTCGGCGCCCAGGCGCAGGAAGGCTATGAACACCGCCAACAGCAGTGCCATGGGGATGGTGAACACCAGCACGTAAGGAAGCCGGTAGAACAGCAGCAGACCGACCTGCGGGGGAGAGATGCCCCGGTAGGTGAGAAACTCCACCAGGCGCAGCAGCCCACCGGCGAAGAGCATGAGGGTGAGCACCCCCAGGGTCAACACGAAGGGCGTGAAAATTTCGCGCAGGATGTATTTATGTAAGGTCCAGTTCATCAAGCCCGAAGGAGACCGACCCCCGAATAATATGCCCCCTCTTTGCAACTTGGTTTTAGCCCCCGCCCAGTGCCCTGTAAACAGA
>JAZDOA010000077.1:0-2114 GCA_043799175.1 Pseudomonadota bacterium
TTCCATCCTGAGTTCGGTTCGCGACCCAACCGCCCCCATCCCCTCTTCCGTGACTTCGTCGGCAAGGCCAAGGTTGTCCTGCGTGAAGGCTCTCAACCCCCGCTGCCGCTATCGGCATAGGACTTGTACAGTCGGCGGGGCTCTAATACTGAAATGGCGACGTTGTGAGGTTTATTGATGAACATTTCTGATCTTGAAACCAAGAGCCAGGAAGAACTGGTGCAGCTTTCCAAAGAGCTGGGCATGGCGGAGGACGCCGAACGGACCAAACCGGACCTGGTCACGGCCCTCTTCAAGGCCTATACCGAGCAGGAAGGGTTTATCTACTGCCGCGGCATCCTGGAAATCATGGCCGACGGCTACGGCTTCCTGCGCCAGGAGACGCTCCTGCCCAGTCCGACGGACATCTACATCTCGCCTTCACAGATCCGGCGTTTCGGCCTGCGCAACGGCGATATGGTGGTGGGCCAGGGCCGGCTGCCCAAGAACAACGAGAAATACTACAGCCTGCTCCAGGTGGCCGCCATCAACGACCTTAACCCTGAGCTGGCGAAGGCACGGCCCCCCTTCAGCTCCCTCACACCGACCTTCCCCGACCGGATCATTAATCTGGAACATGACGCCGGCGACCTCTCCACCCGCCTCATCAATCTGGTGGCTCCCATCGGGCGCGGCCAGCGCGGCCTTATCGTCTCCCCGCCGAAGGCCGGCAAGACCATGCTGCTGAAGCAGATCGCGAACGGCACCATGCTGAACTACCAAGACATCCACATCATGGTCTGCCTCATCGGCGAGCGTCCCGAAGAGGTGACCGACATGAGACGCTCGGTGCGCGGCGAAGTCATCGCGGCCACCTTCGATGAGCCAGTCGAGAACCAGACGCGCGTCGCGGAGCTGGCCCTGGAGCGGGCCAAGCGCATCGTGGAGAGCGGCAAAGACGTCTTCGTCCTCCTCGATGGTATCACCCGGCTGACCCGGGCGTATAACCTGGCAATGCCTTCCAGCGGCCGCACGCTTTCGGGCGGTATTGACCCCTCCGCCCTGCACCCCGCCAAGCGCTTCTTCGGCGCGGCGCGGAATACCGCCGAGGGCGGCAGCCTGACGATTATCGCTACCTGTCTCGTGGACACGGGCAGCCGTATGGATGATCTCATTTACGAAGAGTTCAAGGGCACCGGCAACATGGAGCTGCACCTTGACCGGCGGCTGGCCGAGCGCAGGGTGTTCCCGTCGGTGGACATTCAGCGCAGCGGTACCCGCCGCGAAGAGCTGCTGATTGACGAGCCCAGTCTGGCCAAGATCTGGCTGCTGCGGCGCATGGTCGCCATGATCGCGAACGACCCCCAGAACTCCGCCGAGGCTACGGAGCGCATCCTGGACAGGCTACGCCGCTCCAAGAGCAACATCGAGTTCCTGGCCAGCCTGAACCGCGATATGTAGGCAGGGCCCGTGAGGATCGTCCACGTCATCGAGTACTTCCAGCCCAGACTGGGCTACCAGGAGACCTTCCTCGCCCGGGCCCACGCGCAGCTCGGGCATGACGTCCGTGTCCTGACATCTGACCGCTACAGCCCGCAGGTCTATACCCAGAACCGCGCTGTCCTGGGCCGCAGGGTTGTCGGCACCGGTACCTTTGATGAAGAGGGTATCCGGGTCCAGCGGCTGAAGACGGCCTTCGAGCTGCCGCATGCCATATGGCTACGCGGTCTCGAAACCGGGATTCAGCAGATCGCTCCGGACCTCGTGATCGTCCACATGATCGCCAATCTTTCGGCGTACCGGCTGGCGCGCCTCAAGAACCGGCACCCCACCTTCAGGCTGGTCTATGACGACCACATGACCAGCGCCAACAGCCTGAGTCCCCTGCGGGCGCTCTATCCCGCCGTGCGCTGGCTGGCCTGTCCTGTTATCCGCCGGGCCGCGGACTCGTTTGTCGCTATCCTGCCCGAGACGAAGGAGTTCATGGGCCGCCAATACGGGATACCGCCGGAGAGAATCAGGGTCATTCCCCTCGGCGCGGACGATACCCTCTTCCGCCATGACCCCACCGCCCGTGCTGAAGTGCGGCGTGAATTGTCCCTGTCCGACGCGGACACCCTGTTCATATACACCGG
>JAZDOA010000089.1:0-4228 GCA_043799175.1 Pseudomonadota bacterium
GGCCAAGCCTGACAGAGCCGCCACCCTCGCTTCCGACAGGTTTGGGTGAGGCCAGGGCGCGAAGCGCGGCATGAACGCCACCGCGGCCACGGCCAGGGAGCACACTACCGCCAGCCCATTGCTGACTGCACTGTAGAGCACAAAATGCCACAGGGGGCTG
The DNA here is from genome assembly GCA_043799175.1 of Pseudomonadota bacterium. Taxonomy (GTDB): domain Bacteria; phylum Desulfobacterota; class JAZDOA01; order JAZDOA01; family JAZDOA01; genus JAZDOA01. Next base: position 161 of record JAZDOA010000089.1, read on the forward strand.
TACGGCCGCCGCCGGAAAGGCCAGGGCGCCAATGGATAGCTACTTTCGCCCATAGGAGGCGAGGGACATGATACTGCCAAGGCTCACCGTTGCCAAGCGGCCCAAATCGCCGGGAGTCAGAGGGGCACCAGTACTTCTATGGCGGTGCCCTTCCCCACCTGTGATTGCAGGCTGAAGTGGCCCCCGAGTAACCGCACTCTCTCCTGTATCCCGACCAGACCAAGCTTGCCGGAGTGAGCCAGGTCACTGACCTGGTCCGGGACCTTGAAGCCTTTGCCATCGTCAACAACCGATATCCCTGCTCTCCCTTCGCCGAATTCAATCGTCACCCGCGTGCTGGATGCCTGGGCGTGCCTGCCTGCATTCCTCAGCGCCTCCTGGACAATGCGAAACATGAGCAACTCCGCATCAGGAGAGAGACGCCGTTCCGTGCCGAGGACCGCCAGTTCCACCTTTATCTGATACTGCTTCTCGGTTTCGCCGGCCAGCCAGCGCAGTGTCGGAAGGAGGCCCAGCTCGTCAATCATGGGAGGGCGCAGGTCCTGGGTGAAACGGCGCATACTGTCCACGCCTTGATTCACCTGCAGCTGCAGCCGCAGCAGAAAGCCGACGACGCTGTGAGGCAGGCCCTCGTTCTGGCGCAGGAAGTTGTCCAGCTGTCGCGAAACCGCGTAGAGGACCTGAGCAGTGTCGTCATGTAGCTCCCGGGCGATGCGCTTTCTCTCGTCCTCCTGGGCCTTCACAATCTGTCCGAGATAGAAACGCAGGTTGTCCTGCATCCTGCGTTCTGAGGTCACGTCCCTGGCAATATGCTGGAAGCCTTTGGGCTTCCCGTCCTCCGCGATCAGGTTGGTTGTCAGCTGCAGGATGGCATCGGTCCCGTCCCTCCTGACCAGCCGCTGTTCATACGGCTGCTCCACCACCTCGCCTTCAAAAAGCTTGTGCCGGATGCTTCCCGCCAGGTCCAGGCTCTCCTTTGACAGTAGAGCCTTCACATTCATTCTGAGCAGATCTTCAACGTCATATCCGCTGAGCCTTGCCATCGCTTTGTTGGCTGCTATGATATCGCCCCGGAGGTCGTGCATCCAGATTGCATCGTTGGCATTCTCGAATATCTCTCGCTGGCTGCGCTCTGAGGCCAGGGCCCTCTGCGTGGCCAGACGCTCCCGTTCATAGAGTCTGGCGTTTTCAATGGCGATTCCAATTTGCCCGCCGACGGCGCTGAGCAGGTCCACCTCCACTTCCCCAAACTCGCGAGGCCGGCGGTTGCCCGCAGACAGGACACCCACCACGCGCTCCCCGACGGCCAGCGGCACGATAAGCTGCGCACGTATCTTCATCTGCTTCACAGCCGGGTTGACATCTTCGGTGGCCCCATCCTCGACCGCTATCGGTTCGGCGGTCTGAGCGACCCTCCCGTAGAAGCCATCCCCGACCTTCACCTTGCCCACCTCTGCGGCGAACTCCTCGGAGACCCCCTTGTGGGCCAGCAGGACCAGCTCCTGGTTGTCCTCCTGCAGCGAGAATACGAGCATCACCTCAAGCTCCAGCATATCCATCACCAGGTCCACAGCCCTCTTGAGGGTTTCCTGGAGCTGGAAACTCCGCGTGAGCACCGCGGAGAGGGCATTGAGGCTGGCAAGCCTCTTCTGCTCGCTCCTGGCGATTCTGACATAGCTCTGAAGCTGCTCGTGAGTGCTCTGAAGCTGGTCGAGGGCACGCTGGTACTGGTCTCGTTCCCTTCCCCTCACCCTGAGCCACTGGGAGGCAAGGACGCCCACGAGCATGACCCCCAGGACCTCCAATAGAGCATCGGAGGGAACAGGGGAGAGAAAGATAGCCCGGGGCAGCATGATGACGAGGCTGATGAAGCCGACGGCGAGACCGGCCCCAAACCCAAGTGCGTGGCAGCTGTAGATAATCGGCACGAGAAAAAGGACACGGTCCACAGAATGACGGGTGAGTCCAAAGTGGAGACTTGGCGACGTTACCCCGCCGATACCTATCTGTTCAACGTAGTGGAGCAGGGTCAGGAATACCAGAATTGCGAGGTTCACCCAGAAATGCGGGCTACGTGCAATCTGCTTCAGGCTAGGCGCCGCCTTCACGGCAGGTCTTCCGGTCTCAGCCAACCCTTCTTCAGGCAATAGACCACCGCCTCGGTGCGGGACCCAACCCCCAGCTTGTTGAAGATATTGCTCAAATGGGCCTGAACGGTGCGGATGCTCATGACGAGCTCTTTGGCGATGTCCTTGTTCGCCTTGCCCCGGGCTGCAATTCGGAGCACCTCCATCTCCCGCTGGGTGAGGGTCTCAGCAGGGCGCTCCTCGCTGCTGACCGGTCTGGGCCTGGAAAAGGCCAGCATCTTGCGGAGCACGGCAGGGTGCAGGACCGATTCACCGCTGTGCAGGCCACGGATGCCGTGGACCAGCTCATCCCCGCTCACGCTCTTCAGCAGATAGCCGGCAGCACCCGCGTCCAGCAGGGAGAAGATGAATTCATCATAGTCATAGGCCGTGAGTATCAGCACTGCGGTCGTCGGCGAGGCCGCCTTGATTGCCTTTGTCGCCTCTATCCCGTTAACTTTGGGCATGGCAATATCCATCACGACCACGTCTGGCTTAAGCTTGTTTGCCAGCTCTATCGCCTCCTCGCCGTCTCCCGCCTCACCCACCACCTCCAGGTCATCTTCCCGTTCCAGAAGCTGGCGAGTACCCTGACGCACGACCACGTGGTCTTCAGCTAACAGGATACGGATCTTGTCCACGCGCTCACTTTACACCACTAAGTCTAATCCCAATCTCCACCACGGTCAACAGATTGAGGCGGCAGGGGCGCGCGGCGCCCGAGACGAAGCTCTGGATGTTTTGCCCCACATGCCTAGGCAACAATGCCTACGCAGAAACAGCGGCGCGAAATCATCAACAGGCACCATGCGGCGGACTGTATCATGTGGTTCAATTAGGGTTGCTCAAGTGGATTAGCTCGGGAGAAAACGCAATGAGACAGATTTCGGAACAGAGGGAGCGGATGCCCTGGCAGCGGCTCAGCATAGGAGCCTATGCCGGGGTGTTGGGCATTCCCACGGGCATGACCGAAGGCGGGCTCTACCTCGGTGAGGGGCTTGAGGCAAGCGCTCAGGTTCTGCGGCAAGGAGGCAAGGCCGTGACAAGGTCTTATCAGAAGCATAGCAGGATGCCCTGGCGCTTGCTGGACATTGGTCTCTACGTTGTCGCCCTGGGCGTCGCCGCCGCCGTCGTGGGCATAGCCGCGGCGGTGTTCTTCATCCGGGAGAAGGCTGAGGCAGTCGCCTCGGCCCGGCTGGGAGGAGAAGCCGGCAGAAAGCAGCAGGCACCCGGACCGGCAGGGACGGTTTCAGGCGCGCCCCATGTTGATGCAGCGGCCGGAGCCGGGAAGGTAACCCACACCAGAGTGCGGGTCTTCAGCAGGCGCGTCACCGCCACCCTCAAAGCAGAAGAGGCCGGGGAAAAGACAGGCAACGGTGGCAGTGTAGAGGGCGCAAGGTGAGCGAATTGGCTGTCAAGAGCAAAGAGTTGCCCTTATCTGTAGAAGGGAGGCATCCCGGTGAAAAAGGTGATTAAGGTGCGAAACATACGGGCCAACGTGGAACTCGTGGAGGACGCTGAGGTTGCCCTGAGCGAGCCTACAGCAGGGGAAGGGGTTGCGCTTGCCAGCTTCTGGGAGAACAAGAGCCCCTGCTGGCAGATGAGCCATTGCCCGCCGCAGATCTACGAGGAGTGCCCCGCCTACCGGAACAGGGCCTTCCCCTGCTGGGAGGTGGAAGGCACCTACTGCAAGCTTACTATGGAGGGCGGCCACGCCAGCGGCCGGGACACAGCTATATGCCAGGTTTGCCGCGTCTACAAGAAATACAGCGCGGGCAAGCCCATCGAGATCAAGCTCATTGGCCTCGGCATAGACACAGCCCTCAATGCAGCGCGGGAGAAAGCGGAGGCACGGCCATAGCGGCACGGACGGCCGCCCAAACGAATCTGAGTTTGACTGGGCGGCCCCTGTGACTTATACTTGGATAGTGACGTTTGGCAC
>JAZDOA010000093.1:0-11097 GCA_043799175.1 Pseudomonadota bacterium
ATTCTACCCACCGTCCTCCTGTTCTGCGCGTCGGCGAGATTTATCACCTCCAGCCTGGACTACTGGTTCAGCGCCCGGATAGAGCGTTCTCTGGCCGATTCGGTCGAGGTGGGACGAAACTACTACGCCGAGCTGGCCGGCCACGCCCGGAGGGTAGCCGGCCGGATCCGAAAAGACCTCGGGCCAGAGGCCGGGACTGGCACCAGGTTCGGGGCGTGGCTGGAAGAGCAGCGACGGCGTGATGGGCTGGGAGTGGTCAGCCTCATCGGCCCCCAGGGCGCCGTGCTGGCCCAGGCCCGGGCGGGAAACCTGACCGGCCTGGTCATGGTGCCGCCCTCCGAGGAGGCCATGGACCGCCTGTCGTCCCTGCCCGAGGGGATCTGCGAGATACAGCCGCTCAGCCGTGGCGAGGTGGTCAGGGCCGTTCTGCCGGCAGGCCGCGGGAGGGTGCTGGTGGCTGGCTACTACCTGCCGGCCGCCCTGGTGGAGCGCCTCCACGGGGTGCGCTCCGGCTACGAGAGCTACCGCCAGTTGCAGTTGCTGAAGAACCCCATAAAGCTGAGCTACCTCATTACCCTGTTCGTGCTGACGCTGCTCATGGTATTCGCCGCCATCTGGTTCGGCTTCTACGTTGCCAAGGGTATTACCGGGCCCATTCAGAGGCTGGCGGAGGGTACGGGCCGCGTGGCCCATGGAGACCTCGACTTTCAGCTCGAGGTGGGCACCGGAGACGAACTGGGCATGCTGGTTGACTCCTTCAACCGCATGACCGCCGACCTGCGGGTCAGTCACCAGCGGCTGAAGGAGGCCATGGAAGAGCTGCGGCGGCGCAACGTCGAGATCGAGGAGAAGCGCCACTACACCGAGGCCGTGCTGGCCAAGGTGGCCGCCGGCGTGGTCTCGATGGACAGCGGCGGACGCGTGGCCACCATGAACGCCTCGGCGGCCGCCCTCCTGGGCGTGGACCGGGCGGCCTCCATCGGCAAGGAGGTCTTCAGGGTCATGCCACGGGAGTTGGCGCGACTGCTCGAATCCGGGCGGGAGCACAGTGGGGCTCAGGTGCGCCTGGAGGCGGGGGAAAACAGCCGGAGCCTGCTGGTCCATGTCTCACAGTTGGGCGAAGGCGAGCGAGGGCAGGGGGCCGTGGTCGTCTTCGAGGACATGAGCCAACTGGAGAAGGCCCAGCGCATGGCCGCCTGGCGGGAGGTGGCCAGGCGCATCGCCCACGAGATAAAGAACCCCCTTACCCCCATAAAACTGTCGGCTCAGCGGCTGAGGCGCCGCTACCTCGATCACTTCGGCGAGGACGGGGCCATCTTTGATGAGTGTACCCGAATGGTCATCGACCAAGTGGAGGAGTTGAGGCGCCTAGTCAACGAGTTCAGCAACTTTGCCCGGCTGCCCCAGACCAACCCTACCCGCACCGACCTTCGGCAACTGGTGGCCGATACCCTGGTTCTCTATGAGCAGGCCCACAAAGGCATCACCTTCAGCCTGCGCCAGGAGGGGGAGTCTTTTCCGCCCCTGAGGCTGGACCGGGAGCAGATCAAGCGGGTGCTGATCAACCTGCTGGACAACGCTGTGGACTCCATGGAGGGCCGGGGCGAGATTCAGGTTCAGTTGTCTTCGGATTCCGTGCTGAAAATGGTCCGCATAGAGGTCCGGGACTCCGGTCCGGGGATTCCCGCCGAAGACAAGAGCCGGCTGTTCGAGCCCTACTTCTCCACCAAGAAGACGGGCACGGGTCTTGGCCTGGCCATCTGCAGCGCCATAGTCGCGGACCACAATGGCTTCATCCGGGTGCGGGATAACGAACCTCGGGGAAGCAGGTTCATCATTGAACTACCCATGGGGTAGGAGCCAGGAAATGCCCAGAGTCATACTCATTGCCGATGATGAAGCCCCCATCAGAAGGTCACTGGCCGGGGTGCTGGGAGATGAAGGCTACGAGGTAATCGAGGCCAGGGACGGGGCGGAGGCCCTGGCCTCGGTGGCCGAGGAGCAGCCCGACCTCGTCCTGCTCGACATCTGGATGCCCGGCGACACGGACGGCATCGGGGTGCTGGGCCGGCTGAGGGAGAGATTCCCAGGCACGCCGGTAATAATGATCTCCGGGCATGGCAACATAGAGACCGCGGTCAAGGCCATAAAGATGGGTGCCCATGACTTCATCGAGAAACCACTGAGTCTGGACAAGGTCGTGGTGGCGGTAAACAATGCCCTCAACCTCCAGCGCCTGGCCGAAGAGAACGTCATGCTGCGCCAGAAGGTTCAGGAGCGGGCCCGCCCCATAACGGGTCGCGGCGAGGCCGTCTGCCGGCTGCGGTCTCAGATAGAGCTGGTGGCGCCCACCAACGCCTGGGTGCTCATCACCGGAGAAAACGGCACGGGCAAGGAGCTGGTGGCGCGGCAGATTCATGCCCGCAGCCAGCGCGCGGCGCTGCCCATGGTGGAGGTGAACTGCGCGGCCATTCCGGAAGAGCTTATCGAGAGCGAGCTGTTCGGCCACGAGAAGGGGGCCTTTACCGGGGCGACGGAGCGGCGGCGGGGGAAGTTCGACCTGGCCAACGAAGGCACGCTCTTCCTGGACGAGATCGGCGACATGAGTCTCAAAACCCAGTCGAAGATCCTCCGCATCCTGCAGGAGCAGCGCTTCGAGCGCGTCGGGGGCAGCCGGACCATTACCGTGAACGTGCGGGTCATTGCCGCCACCAACAAGGACCTGGAGCAGGAGATTACCAGGGGCAACTTCCGCCAGGACCTCTACTGGCGCCTCAATGTCGTACCGCTTCGCGTGCCCCCGCTGCGGGAACGCATACAGGACATCGATCTGCTGCTTGAGGACTTTCTGCGGGAGTTTGCGACCGAGGGCCGGGGGGGAACTCCCAAGCGGCTGTCGCCGGAGGCCCTGGCGGCGCTCAGAACCCACGAGTGGCCGGGCAACGTCCGCGAGCTGAAGAACCTGGTGGAGAGGCTCGTCATCCTCACTCCGCACGAGGTGGTCGGGCTTGAGGACCTGCCCCAGAGGATCCGGGCCGCCGTGCCGGGCACACCACCGCCGCCGGCCGGGGGGGGCATGCGCGAGGCGCGGGTGCGGTTCGAGCGGGAGTTTATTTTGAGTAAGCTGGCCGAACACGGCGGCAACATCAGCCAGACGGCCGAGGCCATAGGGCTGGAGCGCTCTCATCTGCACAAGAAGATGAAGGCGCTGGGTATCGAGCCCGACAAACCCTAGTACGCCTGCCTTTTGGAGTCTCTCCCTGCCCAAAAACTACCAGTATGGCCCGAGCGTGCCCGTCCACGTCTCGAAGGTGGGCGAAAATGTCTCTCTCTCCTCAGGGGTTGCCCTTTTTCTCTTGTCCTCTGGCTGGAAGTGTCTGACTCATGAGTGGAATTGTCATCCAGCATTCCCGCGTAGCCTGCCCAAGGCCCGCGCCACCTCGCGGCCCTTGGCCTCGATCAGCTCCAGGATTTCATCCGGGGTGCGAGTGTCTTCCTGGCCCTTGGCGTTGGGGTTGACCGCCTTCAGGTCGTAGTTCCTGGCCTCGATGTGCTCGCGGCTCACGGTCCAGCTATGCTCACTCTCGGCCCGATCAGGAAGCAGCCGGAGAAACTCCTCGAAGTGGGCGGCGGTCAAGGGGCTCCTCTTGCCCACCTTGAGGCCGGAAAGGTCGTAGTACCACACCTGCTCCGTCGGCTGCCCCTTGGTGAAGAAGAGAAGGTTGGTCTTCACTCCTGCGCCCGCGGCGGTAAAAACCCCCGGTGGCAGGCTCACGATGCACCACAGGTCGCAGTCGTCGAGCAGCTTGCGCTTGGTCTGGACGAAGGCGGTTTCATTGTTGCGGAAGAGGACGCCTTCATCCAGCACGATGCCGCAGCGGCCGCCTGGCTTGAGACTGTCTATGACGTGCTGCAGAAACAGCACCTGAGTGGCGGAGGTCTTGAAGGGGAAGCGCGTCTGGGCCTCCTTGCCCTCCTTGCCGCCAAAGGGCGGGTTCATCAGAATGACGTCGTACAGAGCCGGCGCCCCTTGGAAGAGGCCGCCGAAGATTTCCTGACCGGTCAGGGTATTGCCGTGCCAGATGTGGGGCTCGTCGATATCGTGAAGCACCAGGTTGGCCAGGGTTATGGGATAAATCGTATCGTCCTTCTCGCGACCGTGGAAGGTCCGTCTCTTCAAGGTCTCCAGTTGGCCGGGCGAACTGATATTGGCCCGTCTGGGGCCGGCCATGTGTTCATAGGCCTGTGCCAGGAAGCCGCCGGTTCCGCAACCGGGGTCGTAGAGAGTTTCGCCGATCTTGGGATCAATGACCTTCACCATGACCCGAATGATTTCCCGAGGGGTGAAGAACTGGCCGCCGTCGTTGCCCTTCTCGCCCATCTTGAGCAACAGCCCCTCATAGACCTGCGAGAGGGGGAACACGTGGGTCTCGTCGATGGTCTCGCCGTTAAGCTCATGCACCTTGTCCAGCACATCCAGCATGTTGTGCTCGGTGTCGATGCGGGTCTGCTGGACGGCGACCATGATCTGGCTGATGACCTTCTGCCGCGGCGTGGCGTTGGGCACATCGCCCAGGCCCTTCAGGTAGGGCAGCAGCTGGTCCTTGACGAAGCCGAAGAAACCGCCAAGCATCCCTTCCTGTAGTTCCTTACGCTTGGCTCCCTCGGGGGCGGCCCAGTCCTGCCAGCGATAGGGGGCGACAAGCGAGGGGGCATAATGGGCGCCAACCGCCTCGGCCATTTCCGCCTCGCGGGCCTCCCGCTCGTCCAGGATGCGCAGGAACAGAATCCAGGTCAGCTCAGGGACGTACTGGAGGGCGCCGGCGCAGTTCGAGCGGCGCATGACGTCGCAGATGGACTTGATGGCTCCGTTGACCGACTGCTGCGTGGCCAGGCGCTTCCCGTTGCCGTTGCCGTTTGTCTTCCTGCGGGGGCGAGGCATCAGAGTTCTCCCGAGAATGCCCGGCGCAGCAACGCCGCGGGCAGCTTGTTTAGGTGGTCCAGTTGTTCCTCAAGTGTCCGGCGGAGCTGCTCGGCGGCGGCCATCTGGTCATCGAGACGGGTGGCGATGCGTTGCTGCTCGGAGAAGGGGGGAAGCATCAAAGGGAAGCCGCCCAAGACCCTTTGATTGATCGTGGCAATGCCCGTGGTCTGTTTGGCATGGGCCAGGAAGTAAGACTTGCCATACCATGATGCGAGCTGTGCTGCCACGAAGTACGGCGCGATTCGTGTTAGGTCGAAACGTACCCGGAAAATATGATTCTGATGGATGCACTCCCGTATTTCTTCCTGCCAAAAAGTACCCCGCCCAAGCTTGTCCGGGTCGCCGCCTTCTGTAAGCAGGAGGTCGCCAAAGCGCAAACGCAGCTTTTCTATCTCGCCTTCAGTGGCCTCTGTCTCGTAAACATCTGAGAGGTCGAGGTAACCATCTTTGACATTGGCGACACGCAGGTACCTGACAGGACGAGTTGTCCCGTTTAACCTGCGGCCCAGGGTGACACCGGAGATGATTTTGCCGGCGTCTCCCAGCGTTTTCCTCGGCCACCCTTTTGCCTCTTGGCTTTCGAACACCTCCCGCAGGTAAGTGGCCGGGAGGGCCTTGGTGGCCTCAAGCTGGGCCTCGGCGGCGGCGCGGGCCTCCTCCACGGCGGCCATCTGCTCGGTCAAGAGGGCGGCGATGCGTTGCTGCTCCGGAAGAGGAGGAAGAGGCATCAGCAAGCCCTCAATGTCCGCCCTGTTGATTGCCGAGAAAGTGCTGCCGCTCCCAAGCGCGGCGAGGCGGGGTTGAGTGAGGCGAAGAAAAGCCAGGACGAAGCTTCCATCTGCCACCTCTCTCGCCCTGATAGCGGTGAGGCCCCGGCCGATGCAGCATTTCACATCAGCTACGTTCGTTGGTCCGACTGGGGCACGGACGGAGATAAGAATGTCGCCGGGCAAAGCCATCTTGACGGGTGACACGCACCACATCCGGGCTACGGGATGCAGTCTGCCGAAGTCCGCCTTCCCCTGAAAGAAGGGCAGGCCCGCAGTTTCTTTCCTATACGTTTCGCCAGGGGGGGACTGCCCCGCGATTATGTGACAAACCTCCCCCAGCCGTACCCACCGCCAGCCCTTGGGCAGGGGGCTGGCAACTTCGTTGTGCCCAGGCGCCCTCTCCGGGATCATTCCCCATCCTCGGGGCCAGCAACGGGAAGCCGCTTGGCCCGCCTGGGCAGCTTCTTCTGCTCGGAGGCGAGGCGGCGTTCCACCTTCTTCACGTCTTCGGCGGGAGGCAGGTTTTCGGGAACTATGCCCCGATTCGTCAGTAACTGGCGCACGTCCTGGTTATTCTTGACGTGCTCCTGGGTCATGCCCGGTTCGGTCCGCAGCTCGTGCTCCTTGATGTTGAAGTTTGTGATCTCGTTGGCGAAGTCCTTGGCCTTGATGGTAATGGTGGGCAGGAAGTCAGCCAGGGGACGGCTCTTTGGCACAGCGAGCCTGAATTTCATATCCTGGGTGGTATTGCCGCCGAAGAGGGCCATGTCTCCCTTGCTGCGGATGCGGGCAAAGCTCTCATTGGCGCGCAGGCGGTCGAAGATGATGCCGGACAGTTCCTTCTCGGAGCGGGTGAGCTTCTTGCGGGCACTGACGCGCTCGGTTTCGGCCAAACGCTGCTCTACCATCTCCTGCTTGCGGGTCTGGACGGCGAAGTAGGTCTGGGCGAAGGCGATGGGGTCCTTGGCCGGATCTCCATTCTGGGCAATGAGATAGCAGGCGTACCGGGTAAGGGCCAGGTCGTCAATCTCCCGCTTGGCCCCGGAACCCACCCCGACCATTTTGTTGACTTCAACAAAATGGTCCTGTGGGTCAAACCCTGAATTGCCGCAAGATGTTATGGCTTTTTCCACGACCTTGAAAAAGTTCCGCCATTCCTTGTAGCCGAGGAGCATCTGCAGATCCCTGGCTAACCAGAACTCGGTCCCGGTGTCAGGATCCTTTTGAAGTATGTCCTCGAAGCTGGCATGCAGGCGGACAACTAGTTTCTTATCCATAGCACGGACTCCTTAACCATCTTGTACGTTACCGCGTACGGTATACGCTACCGCGCGCGCCCTCCCTGACGTTCCAGTGGTCACCGAGGGGCATGGGCGCCGCAAATGGGCTGGTGGCCCTGCCACCTCAGGCCTTGAACATCCTCGCCTTGGTATCTTGAAGCACATCGGAAGGCTTTCCCAAGGCTTTCAGCGCGCCCAGCCCCCCGGCGCGAACCACCCCGGGCGTCTCGAAGATGTGCCTGTTCTCTAGGCCCTCGGTCCCGGATCGGGCAAACTGGGCCGCCACGGCCTTAAGGGTCGCTGCCGACTCCGCGGGCAGGCTGGACAGCCAGGCGGAGTGCTTGTAGGTGAAGGCCTCGGCCCGTTCGGCCCGTGTCTTGGGGCTTGACCCGTAGCTGATCTCCGCCAGTACGTCATAGAGGTCGTACTCGGCCATTTCCTGTAGCTGCTGGACCAGGACGGCGGACCGGCCGGCATCTGGCAGATGGCCCAGCATTTCCCGGCGCTTCTCGGGCACGATCCAGCGGCCGCGGAAGGCCGCCAGCGTGGGGGCCTCTTCTATCAGCGCGGCTGCCAGGCGCTCCGTGTACTCCTCGACCGTCACCGGCATGGCCTTGCCATCCACCGTGGTGACAATGAAGCGGCCGGCGTCGGTGATGTGTACGTCAAAGCCTTCGACCAGGATAATGCGCTCGGGGGAATCTCCAGAACCTTCGGGGCCAGAACCTGTCGTCGTCTTGCGGCGCGGCCCGAACTTACTTTCGAACTCCTCCCCGAACAACCGGGTGGCGTTGGTGTAGTCGTAGACCCGAAACATCAGCTTGCCGGTAGGGGCATGAAGCCGGGTGCCGCGGCCGACCATCTGATAAAAGGCTATGGGCGAGCGGACGTACTTGAAGAAAACGATGTTGCGCACCACCGGCACGTCCACCCCGGTGCTCAGCAGGTCCACGGTCGTGGCAATGAAGTGAGACCTCAATGCCCCGCGCAACTCGGCCAGATACTGGTTGCCGCCCACGCTCGCTGTGCACTTGAAGGTGTAATTTTCCAAGCGCTTGCGGCCGCTTCCGGCGCACCAGTCGGCATAGAGATTGTTCATTTCCGTGGCCACGTCGTCGGCATGGCGGTCACGTACACAGAAGATGATGGTCTTCTGCTCCGGTCCTCCGCTGTCCAAGAAGTATTGGAACAAATCCCGGCACATGGCCAGCACGCGGTCGGGCAGCAGAATGCGGTCCTCGTATTGCGTCTTCTCATAGAGCGCGCGGAGCTGTTCCCGGCTGACCGGCAAGCCGGTATCGGCGTCCATCGGGTTGCGGGCCAGGAGGTCGTCGATACTGATACCTGGTTCATCGAGGTCCACGCGGCCCTTCTGTATTTCGCACGCGGCCAGGTAGCCGTCTTCTATTCCCTGGCTCATGTCGTACTCATACACGGGCTCACCAAAATAGCGCAGGTTGTCGGCGTTGAGCCGGGCGTCGGCTTCACTTTCCCTGGTGCGCTCGGTTATCTCCAGCCGGCGAGGCGTGGCCGTCAAACCTACCTGGACGGCGTCGGGGTTGCGCGTCAGTATCTGGGACCACTTTCCCCACGCCGACCGGTGGCACTCGTCGATGATGACGTGGCTGAAGTAGTTCTCGGGATAGTTGTCCGTCAGGAAGTTGCCTGTCGCGTCCTCGCTGTCCACGTCGAGCGTCTGATAGGTTGCGATGAGGAGGCGGGCGTTCTTCCGCGGGTTACCGGCGGAGACGATAGCGGCGTCGGAGCCGAAGACATTCTGGAGGGCCGCCGCGGCCTGGCTGCGTAGCTCGTCCCGGTCGCAGAGGAACAGGGCGCGCTTGAGCTGCCTGGCGTCCGCGATGCGCCGGAGCAGATGGACGGCAATGAAGGTCTTGCCCGCCCCGGTGGCCAGGGAGAGCAGGGCACGCCTGGGCTGGCCGCTCTTCCCGCGGCGGGCGATTCTTTCCAGCACCGCCCGGATGGCGGCGTCCTGATAATACCTGCGCGTGGCCTCTCCACCGAGATAGCGTGCCAGGAGAGGGCCGGCAACGGGGTCGGCAAGGCTAAAACCCATGCCTTGCTCGTATCGGCGGCGCAACTCATTGGGCGTGGGAAACTCGGCCAGGGGCCGCGGCGAGGTGGTGAGGCCGGTAAAGCGGTCATACTCGACGAAGAGGTGTCCGTTGGTCGCGAAGGCAAACTTAACATTGAGCCGCTTGCAGGCAGCGTAGGTTTTGGCCTGCTCCAGTCCGTGAGTGGGGGGCAGGTTCTCGGCCTTTGCCTCGATGACCGCCACCGCGACCGGCTGCGCCTCGGGGTTGACCTTGATTCGCAGGGTGAAATCTACTCTGCCCTGGGGTCTCGGCCTTCCCTTACCGCCGATTACGTCTATGGTGCCGGCAGTCTCCTCGCGCTTGATGTGTTCTTCCGTCCAGCCGCGGCCGTAAAGGGCTGGATTGATAAGTTTGGCGCGGGTATCGGATTCATTGAAAGAAGTGACTCTGCTCTGGATGGCCATGGGTTCCTTCCCATCCGGGCGTCGTAGCCCCCTGAGCATATTCGTGTCCAATGAGGCCGGATGTCAAGCCGCATCCGGGCAAGCGACATATCCGAAGACGAATATGCTCGACAGGTGACGGGACAGGAAGAGTTCCGCCGAGAGTTAGAGGGACTGTCTTGAGATAGTTACTGAAGATGGTCTGTGGCACCCCTGACGGCCCGAAATCCCTCCTGCTGCTTCCCATATACTTCTTGCGCAAACAAGAAAGGCCTGGCCGTTTTGGCCAAGCGCTTGTTCATTACCGACCGCAACGGCAACCGCCTGGATTTGACTTATAGCGGTGACAACCTGACCAAGGTCTCGGACGCCCTGGGATGCGAGATCAGCCTGGCCTACTCCGGCGGTCACATCACGGAGATAACCTATTGGGCGGGCCGCAAGCATCAATACGTGTATAACGATAGCGACAACCTGGTGGAATACCGAAACCCGCTGGCCGTGGCGGGCAGCCAGGAACCGGTAAGATACAACTATTACCCGAAATGGTATGGCAAGCGACTGGAGCACGCCATGAAGTCCTGCACCATGCCGCGCGACAATAGCATGACCTATGAATATTATCGGAACGGCAAGGTCTTTCGGCACACAAACACCCTGGGCGAGACGAATACCTTCACCTATAACGAGTTCCGGCGGGAGACCGTCCGCACCAACGAACGCGGCTATACCCGGCATTTCTTCTTCGATGAAAATGGCAACCTGATAAAGCTCATGCGGGAGAATGGCACCACCAGGAAATATACTTACGGCAAGGTCAAAATTCATTGCTTGACCAGCGAGACCTCGCCCGAGGGATACGTCACCAGCTACAACTACGATGATGACGGCAACCTGACCCGGAAGACGTACCCTTCGGGCAACTATGTGGAGAATAGCTATTACAACGCCTGCGGCCAGCCGGGCAAGGTGAGGGACGCTCGCGGTAGGTACACCCTCATGCAGTACGATGACAACGGCAACATGCTGCGCCTCCTCAAGCTGAATAACGGCAAGGGGGCAAGCACGGATCCCACGACCTACGACCCGAAGGCGGCCGATATTGTTTCCTGGACCTCATACAGCTATGATGCCCAAGGCAACCGCTTGAAGACCACGCGAATGCGGGATTTCGCGGCCCGGATCGGTCCTTTCTTCCAGAATGTCTATGATTCCGACCACCTCAACGTGGTAAAGAACACTCGCACGGGCGACCTGAACGGCGACGGAGTAATCGCCGGGAGCGAGTATTACAGCGCGGACATCGTCAGCGATTCGCTGGGGCGGGTGACCCACGGGATAGACGAGGATTGGTATGAGAAGGACTACGTCTACGACAGGTTGGACCGGGTCGTTCGGGGCACGGACGCTTTCGGCCGCCCGAGAGACTACACCTTTGACCCCAATGGCAACCTGCTGGAAGACAGCCTGACGGTGGGCGGGGTGGTGAGGGACTGTACGTCGTACACGTTTGATCTATCGGACCGCAAGACCAGGAGCACCGATGCCGCCGGCTTCAAGACCACC
>JAZDOA010000099.1:0-2285 GCA_043799175.1 Pseudomonadota bacterium
CTGACGCTCCGCCGCATCGTCGCTGTGATTGGCCAAATCAATGTAGTACCAGTTCTTGTAGATCAGAGCCCGCATCGCATCGATCGTCGCCTTCTGGTCCAAAAGCATCCGCCGCACATCCTCGTGCTTGATGATCGGCACGTCCGGTCCCTTGGGGTCCGTCAGCGCCTTCCCTTGGATCCGCTCCTTCGCGTACTGCACCGCGTTGTTGTACGCCACCGTGGAAAGCACGAGCCCCACCTGACCCACGTTGTGACGCGCCGCATTCATCATCTGAAACATCTGGGCGATCCCCTCGGCGAACCCTTTCTCGTTCGGCGGATTGCCCAACAGTATCCCCCGGCAGCCGTCGTTCTCGCCGAAACCGAGCATCGCCGTCACGCTCCCTTTGATCCCCATCTTGTGCTCGATGCTCAGCGTAATCACGTCGTTCGCCTCGCCCAGCGACCCGTCCTCCTTCACCCAGATCTTCGGCACGATGAACAGCGACAAACCCCTCGTCCCCGGCGCACCTCCTTCGATCCGCGCCAACAGCAAGTGAACGATGTTCTCCGTGTAGTCGTGGTCGCCTCCCGTGATGAAGTTCTTGATCCCCTTGATCCGGTACACCTGCGGCGTCTCCGTCGCAAAGGCCTTCGTCACCGACGCCCCGACGTCCGTCCCCGCGCCTGTCTCCGTCAGGCACATCGTGCCCCCCCACTTGCCCTTGTACATCAGCGGCAAAAATCGCGCCTTGTCCTCCGCCCGCCCGTACGTCGCAATCAAACGGGCCGCCCCCTCTGTCAAAAGGTGTACCGTATTGTTTGCCCCGTTGAAATACTCCCGGCAGGCCGCCTGAACAATTTGCGGCAACACCCCGGGCTCCGCCGGATCGTGCATCCCCCACCCGTTCTCTTGCAGAAAATGGTACGCGTTCTTCATCGACTCCGGCACCGTCACCTTGCCGTTCTCAAACTTCACACCCACCCCTTCCGCATCGTCGCACGTCGGGGCCACCACCTCCTTCGCCACCTTCAGGGCCTGATCCAGAATGGCGTCAATGTCGTCCAGACTGTAATACTCTCTGAACTTCTACAGGCTCATGATATGGCCCACATCCAGCCACTCCTTCATAATGAACTGATGATCCCGAATCGAATAAAGAAAATTGCTCTTGCTAGACATAATCTCTGACCTCCTGAGAATGGGTTATGAAAGAATATCCTTGCCGCCTGCGAAGACAGGCGGCAACAGTTGTTTATGAACAGGGTATTGTGATTGCTTCAGGCGGGGATCCCGGCTTGTTGCATAAGGTTACGCGGATTTCTGCAACCAGGCACTACTCGTAGCCCAGGTAGACGTCGCCGCCGATGACCTGCTTCGCTTCCAGGTCGGCCTTCTCTGCCTCATCCAGGTGGAGCACCTCTTTGAAGACATACTCGTTATGCTCCCCCAGGCACACCGGCGCCTGGCGCACCCTCATGGGAGTCTTGGAATACTTCCAGATGAACCCGGGATAGATGTGGACGCCCGTCTCCCGGTGATTGACCACCTCGAAGAAGTGCCGGGATATGAGCTGGGGGTCGCGGTGAGCATCCTTATCGCCGATGACCGGCCCTGCGGGCACCCGTGCCTCTTGCAGTATGACCATGACCTCATACTTGTCGTGGCGGCTGGTCCAGCCCTCGATCAGCTTGTCCAGCTCATCCTGGTGCCTGAGCCGACCCAGGGCATCGGCGAAACGCGGCTCAGAGGCCCAGGCAGGGCTCCCCACAGCCCGGCCAAAGGCCTGCCATTGCCTGTCCGAGGTGATGGTGATGCAGACCCACTCATCGGGCCCGCCCCGGCAGCGGTAACAGCCGCAGGGGGCGGCGCTGTGTGTGTCACGGTTGCCCACCGTCCTCTGCACCCGCCGGTTCATGACATAGTCCATGATGGCCT
This sequence comes from Pseudomonadota bacterium, assembly GCA_043799175.1. Classification (GTDB taxonomy): domain Bacteria; phylum Desulfobacterota; class JAZDOA01; order JAZDOA01; family JAZDOA01; genus JAZDOA01. The sequence goes on from JAZDOA010000099.1 coordinate 1,921, forward strand.
CGCCGAAGTGGGGGACGGCCGTCTCAGCGCCCGCCATATCAATATAGAGGCCCTTCCCGGTGCGGTTGCGGTAGTGTAACGCCATGAGCACGGCGAAGGCCCCGGCCGCCCCACCCGAGGCATCCATGTGATAGACGCCGGTGTTGTGCATGGGATGGTTGGAGTCAGCGTAGCCCCGGAGCCAGGTGTGGCCGGTCACCGCCTCCATATTGACCCCGAAGCCGAGGAAGTCCTTGTAGGGGCCGGTGTTACCGAAGCCGGGGTTGCTCAGGTAGATGATCCGGGGGTTCCACTCCTTGAGTGTGGGGTAGTTTATACCAAGCTTCTCCATAACGCCCACGGCGTTGTTCTCGTAGAATACGTCC
>JAZDOA010000131.1:0-9737 GCA_043799175.1 Pseudomonadota bacterium
ACCTCCCGGCGGTTGATCTTGTTGTAGGCCGAGCCACCCCAGACACGATGGGCTATGACGTGCGGCTTCAGCTTCACTTGGCTGGCGTCGCGCAACGGCTGTATTCGGCCCTGGTAGGAGAGCTGATTGCTGAACCCGATGATATCGGGCACGCAGCGGAAATGCTCCCGGAGCATGACAGGGACGTCAAACGACTGCTGCGCCAGGTGGTAAATGGATTGCTGGCCGTCGTACAAGCTGTTGTTCGGAATACCCTCGAGGTGCTCGTCTATGAGATGCCTGACGACAGCGTCTTTCTCGCCGACGGCGAGCGGGCTTACCTGCTCGGGGTCACCGACCACGAGCACCTGCCGTCCAAGATAGAAGGGAAGCAGGCCCATGCTGTCGAGCTGGCTCGCCTCGTCGATGATTACGACGTCAAAGCGTGCCTTCCGCGGATCGTAGTTCTCAACGGCACGAGCCAAGGGCATGATCCAGACGGGGACAGCCTCGCGGCAATCGGCCATATAACGGCGTGCTTCTCCCATGAGTCTGGTGGCCTTGATACCCGTGCCTTTGCCAATGCGGCGCACAATCTGAAGCCAGCCGAACAGAGCCTGCCGCTCGGCTCGCGATGTCCTTTTGACCTGGGCAGCCCAGGCTCGGCGGTCAATCAAATCAACGGTGATATCCCTTAACTGGCGCCGCAGGCTGCGCCATTCTGCCTGCAGATCCTTGAGCGAAAGGTTGTTGCGCCGGTCTAGCTCATCGTGGAGCTGGCGCCATAGCCAAGCGGCCCGCACATCCCCTGGTGGTTGTCCTAACCCATGCTGCCCGACCCGTTCTCTGATAAGGCTGGCCCAGGCGGGAGCGCTGGCTTCCAAACGGGCCAGTAACTGCCGACGCCGGGACAGCTCGGAGAGCCGGGAATGCAGTTCCACGAAGCGGGAGAACGCCTGGCGGTAAGCAGCGGGGTCTGCCTGTTCGGCTGCTTTCCGCAGTGCCTGAACCGTCTCCGCCACTTGGTTGCCCGCGGCCGCTAGATCGAGGGTCCGGCGTAAATCGCCGAGGCGTTCCTCGACCACTGCTATCTCGAGCGCGTTGACGCGGGCCTCAAGCAGATTCTGTAAGGGGGCAAGGGCATCGAGAAGGCGCACCAATTCCCCGTAAGCGGCCAGGCTGGGCGGTTGCTCGCCCAGGAACCCGTCCCACTGTAACCCCATCTCTTTCAGCTCATTCTCGATCGGCACCCATGTGTCTGTATGCCAGCACAGGCAGAGGCTTATGGGCTCAGCAAACTGCGCGCAAACCTGCTCGAGACGGTCTTCAGTGTCGAGGGTCGCCGACACCCCCGTATTCGTCATCAGGCCATCCCACCAGGTGGCCAACCGCGTGCGCCGTAGCGTCAGTTGAATACAGGCTGAGATTGCCTGAAAATGTTCCGTGCTGCGAGGTTCGCGGCCATTGCAGCGGGCTTCCCGTATGACCTGCCTCCAGGTGCTCCTTGTGAGCAACGTAAAGGTGCCCAGCTTCCCGCCGGCTTCGAGATGACGCAGGATGTCTGCCACTATTCCGTCCTGCTCCTCAAGAGGGAAGCTCTCGGCCGGTACCGGACTGTGATTGAGCAGGTGCCCCTGCACGCCTGCGGCCAACTGGCGGACGTCGTCAATCAAGGAGAGCAAATGGCGCCAGTTCTTTTCATGGTCCCCGGCGAGCCGCCCGGCATCGATCGCTGCAAGCTTCCACTCATCCTCGCCCGCGGCCTGAGCCGCCAAGCGTACCCGTTCAGCCAGCGAATGGATGCGGCCAGCCTCTTCGGGGACGTGGCTTCGAGCCCACAATTCTGACTTGAGATGCGGATCGGTTGCCAGCAGACGCTCGCGCTCGTTCACCAGGTTCTCAAAATCGTCCGGGGTTATGATGTCGCTGGGAGTCAGGCTGATTGAAGAGAGCTCATTCTCCGCTTCGGGAGAGACCGTGAGGTTGGTATGGTAAAGGTCCGTGAATTCAGTTTCCGATAGCGGTAGCGGGGCTCCGGGAATCACTGGAGATGGAACCCATCCATGTACCGCAGTCTCGCTGGCCACTTTCCGGGCTGCCCGAGAGGGCTGGAAGCCTTGCCCCCCAACGACAATGTCGCGGTATTCACCCCCGCGGGCCTCAATGATCTTTTGCCGTACTTCGCTCAGTCGCTCCAGACAGCGGTGCCGTGTATTTGCCAGATCTTGGGCCTCGGTCTCCAGTCTGCCGGCCTCCGCACTGGCCAACCGCTCGGCAATGCCCTCCACCGCGGCCTTCAACTGTTCACGGCTCTCGATGTCGCGGTCGAGAAGACTGACGCAGAGCGGTTGCAGCGCCTTGACTACCTGGCGCCGAAGCACCCGCAGGGCCTTTGTGGTATGGGCCGTGACGAGCACGCTCTTGCCCTGGGCCAGGAAGTGACCAATCAAGTTCCCGATGGTGTGGGTCTTCCCGGTGCCAGGAGGTCCCTGAACGAGGACGCAGCCATGTCGGCCGAACAGCTGAGCAATGCGTACCTGCTCACGGTTAGCCGGCTTGCCGAAGAGAATAGTCTCGGGATCAGACCCTTCCTCTGGGGTCTCAGAGCCATCGCCGCTCACCGGTGACAAGAGACCGGCAACACCGAGCAATGACTCCGGGAAATCGCTGCGGTTTTGAATGTCTTCAAGTATGCCTTCGATAGCGGTGGCGAAACCAAGGGTACGCTTTCTCAGAAAGAGGACGGGACAGTGCCCAATCTGAGGAAACTCCTCTGCCTTGGGTTCGCCTTCTCCAGTGAACTGGCCGCGAGAAGAGAGGCCTACGGCAAAACGCTGCAAGAAATCGTTGGTATCTTCGTCCCCCAAAGGGGTGTAAGCGTGCTCGTCCATTTCCTTGCGGCAGGCGGCAAGGGCGTGGGCGTTCACATCCTCCACAGACTGGAAGATGGCCGAGTAGAGTTCGGGCGGGCTGTCCGAAAACAACAACGTGAATTCCGGCCGAGTCGAGTCAAATTCGAGCTGCACCCGCTGAAGGAGCAGTGGATGGTTTATGTCACCCTCGGAGCGGTGCCACGAAAGGAGTCCGTCGCCAAGCATTAATTCGAGCCGCTCGCCTTCCCGTTCCAGCCGGCTTCTCAGCTCATACAAGCGTTCGAAGAGGCGCATAGCTTGGCGGGCTCGACGCTCATTGTCTCTCCACTCTTCCCAGCGCACTCGCCAGTCTTCAAACTGTTCAAGCCGATCAGGGTCTTCCCCGAACTTGACGCCGTGGGCTTTCCCGTCTGGACCGGTCAGGAAGCGAGACTGCGTTACAACTATGGCCCCGTCGGGCTCTTCCCAGCCCGGCTCCAGCCATCCAGCCATGACCGCAGGCGGCTCGGGGGGATGGGCCAGGGTAGGACGTGCTACTGCCAGGATGGGTTGGGTCTCGGCAGCTTGCGAAGCGGTAACATCCGAGTCGGCTGGTGCCTCGGGTGCCCCCGTACCCACGGGATAGGCCACGCGGATGGCAGGGTGCTCAGGCAGGTCGCGGAACCAGAGGACCCACTCCTGCTCACGCACTAGGCGCTTGGCCGGGTTGCGGTGCTGATTCAGCGCTTGCAGGTAGCGGAAAATCCGTGTCAGCCGGTCGCGAACAAGTTGAAGGCTTTCCTTGTCGCCGGTCATGTCATAACCTCTTGAACAGGGTGACATTATGCCGTAGTCACGCAAATGGCAAGCGCATTGTGCTTTGCTCTCTGCGAGAGAGCCTTCTGTATGCCCGAGGACAAGTCACGAATACCTCAAGTTCTGCCCCTCAACGTGACCATGGACACCTATGGACACCTGATGGACAGCGTGAATCAAGAGGCGGCGACGAGGCTCGGAAACCTCGTTTTTGGGGAAAGTGGTAACAAAATGGTAGCAACGGGGCTTTCCGCAGAAGAAACCGAGGGGCAAGTGCCTGGATTTACTTGGCTGGGGGACGAGGATTCGAACCTCGGTAGGCAGATCCAGAATCTGCTGTCCTGCCGCTAGACGATCCCCCAACGGGAGCTGATTCGCTCCTGTTTATTTAGACGGTACCGAGGCTTTCGTCAACCCCCGGTTGCGGCTCTCCGTGAGATTCCACATAGGCGATGGCGCGGTCTAGCCGGGCCATGACCCTCTCGCGGCCCAAAACCTCCATTATTTCAAAGACGCCGGGACTTACCGTCTTGCCCGTCAAGGCCACCCTGACGGGCTGGGCGACCTGGCCGAGTTTGAGGCCGAGGAGGGTGGCCAGTTCATCGAACACTACCGCAAGGCTGTCATGGTCGAAGGACGCCGTCTCGATCTTGGCCCTTAGGCGGCGCAACGGCTCCAGGCTGGCCGCCACCAGGAATTTCCCGGCGGCCTTGGGCTCGTAGTCCATTTCACGGCAGTAGAACTCGGCTCCGTCGGCCATTTCTGTCAGGGTGCGGCTGCGTGTCTGCAGGGTAGTGGCGGCGGCGGCCAGGTAGTCCAGCTCGGCATTGCAGCCTTTGGCCTCGATCAGGGGCTTCAGGAGCGGGGCCAGGGTGGCGGGGGCCGCTGCTTTCAGGTAGTGGGCGTTCAGCCACAGCAGTTTGTCTGGGTTGAAGATTCCGGCGGAACGGCCGACGTTCTCCAGGCTGAACTTCTCGATCAGCTCCTGCCGGGAGAATATTTCCTGGTCTCCGTGGCTCCAGCCCAACCGCACCAGATAATTGAAGAGGGCCTCGGGCGGGTAGCCCATGTCGCGATAGGCCAGGACGGAGGTCGCGCCGTGGCGCTTGCTGAGGCGGGTCCGGTCGGTGCCGAGGATCATGGGCACGTGGGCGAACTCGGGCAACGGGGTCTCCAGGGCCTCGTAGAGCTGGATCTGCCGGGGGGTGTTGTTCAGATGGTCGTCGCCGCGAATGACATGGGTGATGCCCATGGTCGTGTCGTCTATGACCACGGCGAAATTGTAGGTGGCGACCCCGTCGGAGCGAAGGATGATCAGGTCATCCATCTCGGTGTTGTCGAAGGCGATGGTGCCCTTGATGAGGTCCCGCACCACCGTGCGGCCCTCTTGGGGCGCGCGGAAACGTATGACCGCCCCCGGCTGCTCCGACAGGCCGAGACCCCGGCACCTGCCGTCGTACTTGGGCTTTTGGCCGGTGGCCAGGGCCTTCTTTCGCTTGGCATCCAGTTCCTCGGGCTTGCAGGCGCACCAGTAGGCCTTGCCCTGGGCGACCAGCTCGAAGGCCTTTTGCTGGTAGAGCCCCAGGCGCTCCGTCTGGAAGTGCGGCCCCTCGTCCCAGTCCATGCCAAGCCATTCCAGGCTTTCGATTATGGCCTGTATCGATTCTTTGGTGGAGCGGGCCACGTCGGTGTCTTCCACCCGGAAGACGAACCTGCCGCCGTGGTGGCGCGCGAACAACCAGTTGAATATCGCGGTGCGGGCTCCCCCAATATGAAGATGGCCCGTCGGGCTGGGCGGGAAGCGGGTTATTACCTTGGACATTTACCTTGCCTCACTATTCCAGAAAGACATTTACGTAGCAGATGGCGGCGGTTCGCGCAAGGCTTCCAGGCGCGCGGCCGGTTCCCTCGCTACGGATTCCGGGCTGTAGCGGATGGCCAGGGCGCGCACGGCCCCGAGGCTGAGAATGGCGACGCCAAAACCCACAAGCTTCAGGGGGTCGGTCACGTGCTCGCCGTAGATGGTCAAGATGAGCTCGCGGACCACGAAGACCAGGGCGGCGCTGAGCAGGGAATGGACACGAAGCCTCTGGCATTCCTGATATTCGATGAAGCTGCGGAAGAGCTCTATGACCACCAGCAGGCCCAGAATGTCTCCGACGACGTTGTCTAGTGCCCTTCCCAGGGGCTGGGCGGAGAAGACACGCACCACGCTTATGAGTAGCCGGCCGAGGCCCGCGAACATCACCAGAATTACCAGGACCACCAGGACGGCGACCACGGCCTGTACGGCCCCGAGGAAGAGGTGATTGAGGCGAAAGCGTACCAGGACCAAATGGGAGTCTTTTCCGGCAGTGGCCATGTCCATCTCCAGGACTTCACTTGTCTCGCGGTAGCTGGAGCGGACGGTTTGGAGCAATGTCCGTCTTGAGCCCCTTCGCGAACCGTGACTTCAGCCTCGGTTGCCGCGGCGCAGAGGCCAATATGGCACCACGGCCGGTCGCTGACAAGCCTGCTTCGGCGGCCATTCACGGTCATGCGCTCAATTCGTGGCGGTGCTGGTTGCCGAACCGGTTGCGCGTGGGGGAGATGAAGACTATGCTACCCTAAAGCAGGTTTCGCTGATAGCCTGTCGAGAAGAAGGGCGTTTGACGCGGACCGTTCAGAAATGCCCAGCCCTGGCATCGCGAAACCGGGCGGGGCGGCAGGGCTGCGGGCCGCGCTTGACAAAGACTTATTTTTCGGTAAAGTAAGGTACTTTTTATATGGCACCTCGTTGCGGTTGCGATAGCGAACGCGATGTAGACAGGCTGAAGGTGCGCCTCGACGACATACCGGCGTCTGGGTTGCACTTGGCGGCCGCCTGGGGACGCGAGACTATTGACCAATACGTCCCCGAGCGGGAACGCTCCGTGTTCGACCTGCTGGAGCCAGTCCGGGTTGACTTGCGTCTGCTGCGCCAAGGCGAGAGGATCTTTGTGCGGGGCACGGTCGCCACTCGCCTGGGGCTGCGTTGTGACCGCTGCCTGGCGCTTGTCGAGCAGGCGGTAAACAGCGAAGTGTGTCTCACTTTTATGTCGTACCCGGAGTCGTCGGAAGACGCGCAGATGGAGCTGGCCGAAGACGATCTGGAGGTCGGGTTCTATGGCCCCGGCGGCATTATCGACCTCAGAGAGGTTGTCGTCGAGGAGGTCGCGCTGGCGATTCCGTTCAAACTGCTGTGCAACGAGGCGTGTCGCGGTCTGTGCGCGAGCTGCGGCGCCGATCTTAATCATGAGCCGTGCAAGTGTGGGCCCAAGTCGGTTGATCCCCGGCTGGCGGTGCTGAAAGACTTGCAAAACGACTAACGGGGGAAATCTCGATGGCCCTACCAAAACGAAAAATTAGTAAAGCCAGGCGCGACAAGCGCCGTTCGCATCTGCGGCTTGTGTTGCCTGGGCTCTCCACTTGCCCACAGTGCAACGAGATGAAGCTGCCCCACCGGGCCTGCCCGAACTGCGGTGTCTACAAAGGCCGTAAGGCGATAGAAACCGAGGAATAATTGGCGGACGGCAAGGCCCGCATAGCGGTAGACGCTATGGGGGGGGACCGGGCGCCGGGCGCCATTGTCGAAGGGGCGCTACAGGCTGCCCGCGAGCTGGGCGAGGACATCATCCTGGTCGGTGACAGCGCGGTCGTTGAGGCCGAATGCCGCCGGTTGGGTGGAGTTTTGCCCGTGCAGCATGCCTCCCAGGTGGTGGAGATGTGCGAGTCACCCTCGGATGCACTGCGGCGCAAGCGGCAGTCTTCCATCCGGGTGGCCTTCGAGATGGTCAAGCGCGGTGAGGCCGACGGGGTGGTGAGCGCCGGTAACTCCGGTGCTACCCTGGCCCTGGGCATGGTGGTGCTGGGGAAGCTCGAAGGGGTGGACCGGCCAGCCCTGGCCAGCCTGTTGCCTAGTCTCGAGGGGCGCACGCTGCTGATAGACGTCGGCGCCAATGTAGACTGCCGGGCCCGCAACCTGCTGCAATTTGGCCTCATGGGGTCGGTCTTCGTCGAGAACGTCCTGGGGGTGGCCAGCCCTCGGGTCGGGTTGCTCAGCAACGGCGAGGAAGCCTCCAAGGGCAACGATCTCGTCCGTCATGCCCATGAGCTCCTGAAGGCCAGTTCGCTGAACTTCATCGGCAACGTCGAAGGCCGGGACCTCTTCCTGGGCGGGGTGGACGTCGTCGTCTGCGACGGGTTCGTGGGCAACGTCTGCCTAAAACTCTCCGAGGGGTTGGCCGAGGCCATCTCCAAGATGCTCCGCACCGAGTTCGAGGGCAGCCTGACGGCAATGGCGGGTTATTTTCTGGCCAGGGGGGCCTTTGGCCGCTTCCGCAAGACGGTGGACTACTCCGAATATGGTGGGGCGCCGCTCCTCGGCATCAACGGCCTGGGCATAGTCTGCCACGGCAAGAGCACGCCCAAGGCGCTCAAGAACGCCATCAAAATGGCGGCCGGCTATATAAGAGGCCAAGTCAACCAGCAGCTTACCGAGGGCCTACGGCTCAACGCCCAGGCCGCGGCCGCTGCCGTCCGACGCCAGGAAGACCAGACCGAGATCGGTTGACGTAAGCAGGTTGCCAGGCCGCGCCTGGCTGGTGGCCCTGCCGCCTGATACGCGGCCAGGGCCGAGTCGTATCGATTCAGTCGCGTGGGGGATGGGTCCGCTCTATCCGTCCCGAGCCTTCTCTTGGGAATTTTGCTGCCATGGCCAAGTCAATCATCATCGGTACCGGGTCCAGCACCCCGGCCAAGGTCGTGACCAATGACGACCTGGCACGGACGGTCGAGACCTCGGACGAGTGGATCCGCACCCGCTCTGGAATAAGCGAACGCCGCATCGCCGTCCGGGAAACCACCTCCAGTCTGTCCACGGAGGCGGCCCAGCGCGCCCTGGAGGCGGCCGGCTGCCAGCCCTCCGAGCTTGACCTCATCATCGTCGGCACCGTCACCCCGGACATGCCCATGCCCTCCACCGCCTGTCTGGTGCAGCAGAACCTCGGCGCCAGGAAGGCGGGGGCCTTCGATGTCTCCGCGGCCTGCTCGGCCTTTGTCTACGGCCTGGCCGTGGCGGACAAGTTCATCAAGGACGACCCCTCCCTGAAGGTGCTGGTCATTGGGGCCGAGGTCATGTCCTCCAGGGTGGACTGGACCGACCGCACTACCTGCGTCCTCTTCGGCGACGGGGCAGGGGCCGCCGTGCTGACGGGCGGCAGGGGGCGGCGGGGAATCCTCTCCACCCATCTGCGCGCGGACGGCTCGCTCTGGCCGCTGCTCTGCATAAAGGGTGGCGGCTGCCTGTATCCCCCCGGCGGCGAAGAAAAAAACCCCGACGGCGTGAATTTTGTGCAGATGAAGGGCGGCGAGGTTTTTAAGCACGCCGTGCGTTCCATGGAAGAGGTGGCCCGCGAGGCCCTGGCGGCCAACAACCTCACCAGCGCCGACCTTGACCTCTTCATCCCCCATCAGGCCAACATCCGCATAATCGAGGCCATTGCCAACCGCCTGGGGGTGCCCATGGAGAAGGTTTTGGTCAACATAGACCGTTTTGGCAACACCTCGGCGGCCACCATCCCCATCGCGCTCGATGAAGCCGTGAGGGGAGGGCGCATAAAGAAGAACGATATTGTCTTGCTCGACGCCTTTGGGGGAGGGTTTACGTGGGGGGCGACATTAATTAGGTGGTAGTGATGAGGAATATCGCGGCCGCCGATAGGCCGCTGTGTGTTTGCTGAGTAGGGCGCGGAATATTCCGTTCGCCCTGATGTATAGAAGGGCGAACGGGTCTTCGGGGTAAAGAGTTAGCGTTCGGACTTCGATACCTCAGCCCGAACGGGGCGGGGGCAGGTCGTAACTATCTGATCTTACGTTCGTGGTGAGGTATTGAACCATGAACGGGTTGGGCTGACCCAGTCTGACTATTGGAAGAAGGGAGATAATTATTATGTTACCATCGGAGTTTCCTGAGATTAAGAACTTATCCGTAATTAGGTTGACTTTTTTCTGCACTCTCCTATGGTTGCCCAGGGAGGTGCGTTATGGCGCGAGTCTGTGCTTGGGAAGTGT
>JAZDOA010000168.1:0-24540 GCA_043799175.1 Pseudomonadota bacterium
TCGGCCAATGAGGCCACCAGCGGCTCCTGGCGTCTGATCTCATAGCCCCCGAAGGTGAAGGCGTGTAGGCGGAAGATCTCGGAGGCGGTATGCAGCTTGAGGATGTGGTATCCGAACCCCCCGTTGGTTGCCAGCCGGTACATGCGGGGGTGTTTTACCCGCAGCAGGCCCCGACCCTGCTCTATCATCACGTCCTCTCCGGCAATCTCCGGCGTCAGGCTCCGGCCGTCCTGCTCCACCTCGACCTCTATCGGCCACGAAGGCGGCCCGACGGTGGAGATGACGGCATTGACACTGACGGCGTGGTAGCGCAGCCCGATCCACCCCTGCCCCCCGGCGTATTGCAGGCACTGGGCAAGGTTCAGCCATTTGCCCTTCACGTAGATAAAGCCATCCACGCTGCGGGCCACCTCGCTGTAATCGACCACCTTGTTGGGCCGGTAGCCCTCGGGGTTGCCGAGGCGGCCCCGCTGATAGCCGGCGTACAGCTCAGCCGTAACCGGGTAGCGGAGCTGATTTTCACCGTCTTCATCCTCGACGGGCTCAGGCATCAAAACGGTCGGGTTCAACTCTCCCAACAGTTCCTGTACCTTGATCTCGGTCTGGCGATAGTCCCCCTCGCCGACGTGGTCGTGGCGGATCACCCCCCGCCGGTCTATGAGAAACTCACGGGGCCAGTAGCGGTTAGCGTAAGAGTTCCAGACCCGGTAGTCGTTATCCAGGGCGATGGGATATTTCAGCCCGAAGCGGCGCAAAGCCCTCTCGACGTTGCGGCGGTCTCGGGCGAAGTCGAACTCAGGGCAGTGTATCCCGATTATCACCAGCCCGCTGGGGCTGTAGCGTTCGTGCCATTCGGCCAGATACGGCAGGCTGCGGATACAGTTAATGCAGGTGTAGTCCCAAATATTGAGCAGCACGACGCGGTCGCGCAGATCTTTGAGTCGCAGGGGTTGGGAGTTCAGCCAGCCGGTTACCTCGATCTCGGGCGCTTTCAACCCTTCGAACATAACAGCTCCCCGGCCTTGAGATTTTTCTTGGTTAAGCCTCAGGTGTATCTTCGGCCCGGGGTACGGCGGTGCGCCGGCCTCCTTAAATCCATTATAGTCTGGCCGCCTTGGCCGGCGAAAGAAAACCCAACCGGACCCGCCGGCGGGCGGCAGGGCCGCCAACCGGTTGCGGCGCCCATTAACCGTGGCGGACCGAAAGGCCAAAAAGGGCGCCGCAAAGTGATATAAGTAACCAACCAGGAGGTACCCATACGATGCTGCACCTGCTCGCCGCTGTCATCCTGCTCATGTGCTGGCCGTCTTGGGCCACGGCTCAACCAGCCGAATGTCCAGCCGATTGCCGCTGCCTGCCCCGGAGTATCGAGGTCTACGGCGAGGGCGAGGTGGCCCTCTCCCCCAACGTGGGCGTGGCGGAGCTTTCCGTCGATGCCACCGCCGCCGCCGCCGCCGACGCCCTCACCCGGGTGGCCGAGGCCACGAACCGGGTGCTCACCGCCTTGCGCCCCAAAATGACCGAGGCTGACCGCTTAACAACCGAGGCCTACGACCTCTTCCCGCTCTATGAGCACGCGGAGCGGGGCGCGGGCACCCTCACCGGCTACCGGTCACGGGCCACCCTGCATCTTGAAGTGGCCGGCACGGACCGGCTCGGCCAACTGCTCGACACCGCCACCAAGGCCGGGGCCACGGGAATTTCGGAGGTGAGTTTTCGCAACCCCGGCGCCCCCGAGGCCCGGAAGGAGGCGGCGGCCACCGCCCTGCGCGACGCCCACGCCATGGCCGAGCGGCTGGCAGCGGCGGCGGGAGTCAGGCTCGGTGCTCTGCTGAATGTGTCCGTGCAGCCCTCGGGGGAGGAGTTCCCCCCGCCCTTCAGGTTGCGAGCCGCGGGGGCCACGGGGACCGCCCCTCCCATCGAGCCTGGAGAGCTAAAGGTTCGAGCGAGGGTGTCGGCCAGCTATGCCATGGAGCCGGCCCCGGAGCGGTAATGGCTGTGGGGGAAGAGGGGCGAGGTATGAGGAAGGATTAGGGCGAGGGGAGAGGTGGCTAAGAGGTCATGTGAATGTAGGGGCGCCCCCCCGTGGCCGCCCAACTACAGGGCAGGCACAGAGGCCTGCCCCTACAAGCGGCACGGATAGAACCGGAGCCATTCGTGCCGAGGTGGCGGATCACTCCCCCTCACACCCCGCCACGAACAGCCTTGCCAGACCGCGGTAGTCTTCCTCGCTCAGGTCCTGGAAGAACCGGGCCGCCTCCTGAAAGAGGGCCTGGAAGCCGCCTTCCTGCCCTTGGGCTATAGCCGCCTCGAGCTCGGCCGCCGCCTCCAGCATGTTCTGGAGCATGGCGGGCACTTCGGCGTTGCGGGTTCCGATATGGGCATAGAGGGAGGCGTCCTGGCGCAGCAGGCGGGCCGCCTGCTTGAGCTTGAGGCCCAGGTTGGGGGTGGAAAAGAGGAGCAGGTCTTTCATGCCGAGGCCGGAGCGGGCCAGCCCCAGGGCAAAGGCCAGGGTGTCGAAGTGGGTCAGGCCCTGCACCACGGCCATCATGCGGTCGTGGTGGTTAGGATCGGCCAGGACCACCTTGCCGCCTTCGGCCTCTAATAGCCCACTGAGCCACGGCAGCCAGGTTTTTTCAGCCGCCCGCGCCGGGCACAGGACCACGGTGTGCCCCGCCAGCGACGGGGCCGAGGGGCCGAACAGGGGGTGAGTGCCGATCACGGCGCAACTGCTGTGAGCCAGCATGAAGGCCACGGGCGCGGCCTTGAGGCTGGTGAGGTCCATCAGGAGGCCGCCCTGGCGAACCCTGGGGCCAAGCTCAGTGGCCACATGCTCCACCGAGGCGATGGGCACGCTGAGTATGAGCACATCGGCCCTCTCGGCAAGCTCGGCCGGGGTGAGCGCGGTGCTCCGGCTGGCCACCTCCACCCGCAGGCCCCGCCCCTCGAACAGGCGCCGGAACCACAGCCCCATGTTGCCCGTGCCGCCGATGATGCCTATGAGGGGGTTGGCAAAGGGAGGTTCTGTCATTTCAGGATCACCCGCCGCTTAGTAGCCCGCTTATGAATTTGTTCGCGCAGGCCGTTCAGAAATGCCCAGATGTTAGGCGAGAGAGATCCTGAGGCGGGAGGCGTACTTCTCTGTACGCCGCACTGACTCGGGATTTTCTTGGCCAACGCCACAGATGGGCGTTTATCAACGGCCTGCCAGCACCGCCCGCTGGCGGAGGAGATGATCGGCCAGCACCAGGCGGACCATGGCCTCACAGACCGGCACGATGCGGGGAATGGCGCAAATATCGTGGCGGCCATGGACGGACAGTTTTCGGGGCTGCCCGGTGGTGTCCACGGTGTCCTGCTCCAGGCTGATGGAGGGTATGGGTTTCACCGCCACCCGCGCGATAATCTCCTGGCCGCTGGAGATACCGCCCAGTATCCCCCCGGCATTGTTGGTGCGGAAAAGACCTTCGGGGCTGAGTTGGTCGTTGTTGGTGGAGCCCCTGGACCGGGCCGCCGCGAACCCCGCGCCTATCTCGACGCCCTTCACCGCCCCGATGCTCATGAGGCCCTTGGCCAGATCGGCATCTAGCTTGTCGAAGACCGGCTCCCCCAGCCCGGCCGGCACCCCGGAGGCCCGCACCTCGACAATGCCCCCGGCGGAGTCACCCTGCCGCTTGATCTCGGCCAGCCGCTTCGCCATGAGGGCCGAGGCCTCCGGGTCGGGGCAAAACAGCGGGTCATCCGCCGCCGCCGCCGGGTTCTCCAAGAAAGACCTCTCGGCCTTTACCCCGGCAATCTCCAGGGTAAAGCCCAGGACCCCGATGCCTTCCGTCTCCAGCAATTGCCTGGCCACGGCACCCGCCGCCACCCGCCCGATGGTCTCCCGGGCCGAGGACCGCCCGCCCCCGCGCCAGTCTCTGAGGCCGTACTTGGCCTGATAGGTATAGTCGGCATGGCCAGGGCGGAAGAGGTCTTTGATTGCCTCGTACCGGCTGCTGTCGGCGTCGCGGTTAAAAACCACCAGGGCCAGCGGGGTACCGGTGGTGTGCCCCTCAAAGGTGCCGGAGAGGATCTCCACCAGGTCCTTCTCCTGCCGCGGCGAGGTGAGTTTTCGGCCAGGGCGCCGGCGATTCAGCTCTGCCTGGACGTGCTCCGGCGTCAGATCCAGACCCGGAGGGCAGCCGTCGATCACCGCGCCCACCGCCGGGCCATGAGACTCTCCGAAGGTGGTCACGCGGAAGAGCCGCCCAAAACTGTTTCCCACGCCTCAGCCCTCCATCTCTTGCAGCAGCCGTCCGAGCTCGGCCGCAATTTCCGCCACCCCCCGCCCCTTGACCTCTATTCGCCAGCTTGCCGCGTCATGATAGACTGGCTCCCGCTCCGCCAACACTTGCTGGACCTCGCAGGCCGCGTTGCAGCCGCTCAGAGACGGCCGCAGCAGCGCGCTTTGGGGGTCGGCTGCCAGCCGGGCGGCCGCCGTCTCGGCGTCCAGGACCAGGTAGACCACAATGGCCCCGCTCTGGGACCACTCCCGCCGGTTTTGGGCATCCAGCGCCGCACCGCCACCGGCGGCGATGACGATCTCGCCCCGGCCCGCCAGAGAAGCCACGGCCCGGCGCTCCCGCTCCCGAAAGCCCGGCCAGCCTTCCCCGGCCACGATCTGGGCTATGCCGCGCCCCGCCTCCCGCTCCACCTCGGCGTCGGTATCAGCGAAGCTCCACCCGAGCCTGGCGGCCAGAATACGCCCCACGCTGGTCTTGCCGCTGCACCGGTAGCCTATGAGTACCACCTGGCGGCTTCGCTCCGCCGGCTCATTGCCAGGCCGCGCGCCGCTCTCCGGGCATTCAGCCGCCATACAGACCCTCGAACCGCTCCCAGAAATCGGGAAAACTTTTGGCCACGCAACCAGGGTTCCTGATACGCATACCCTCCACCGCCAGGCCCAGTACGGCAAAGCTCATGGCAATGCGGTGGTCGTCATAAGTTTCCACCTCCGTGCCGTGGAGGGTCCCCCCCTCGATTATCAGCTCCGACGGGTGCTCTTCCACCCTTAGCCCGCACATGCTCAGCTCCGCGGCCAGGGCGCTGAGCCGGTCGCACTCCTTGAGGCGCAGGTGCCGGATGTTGCGGATACGGGTCACTCCCTTGGCCAACGCCGCCAGCACGGCCAAGGTGGGGACGACGTCGGGCATCTTGCCCATGTCCACGTCCACCGCCTTGAGCCGACCGTTGCCCGAAACCTCGGCATAATCGGCTCCCCAGCGCGTGGTGCAGCCCATCTTCTCCAGCACGGATACAAAGGCCGCGTCGCCCTGAAGGCTGCCCGCCTTGAGCCCCAGAACCCGCACCCTGCCCCCGGTGGCGGCGGCCGCCGCCAGAAAGTAGCTGGCATTGGAGGCATCGGCCTCCACCAGATAGCCGCCGGCCTGGTATCGCTGGCCGCCGGCCACCCGAATGCCGTGAGTGCCGACCAGATCAGCCTTTACCCCGAAATCGGCCATGGTCTGCAAGGTCATGTCTATATATGGCCGTGACACCAGCGCCCCTTCCACCTCGACCAGGACATCAGTAGCGGCGTAGGGCGCGGCCAGGAGAATGGCCGATACAAACTGACTGCTCTGAGAGGCGTCTATCCGGCAGCGGCCGCCCGGCAGGCCCTGAGCACCAATGGTGACCGGAGGGAAGCCCTCTTTACAGTCGGCCGCCGCCCCAAGCTCGCGAAGTGCCGCCACCAGCGCCCCAACAGGCCGCCGCCGCATGGCCTCGTTGCCGTCGAGAATGGTTTTTTCTCCGCCCCCTCGACAGAGTGCCGCCGTGGCCGTGAGCAGCCGCATGGAGGTACCGGAATTGCCCAGATCCAGTGGGCCGCCGGGGGTGCTCGGGCAGCCACCCGTGCCGGTCACCCGGGCGCCTTCCGCCCCGAAGGTAATCCGGGCCCCCATGGCCTCCAGGGCCGCCGCGGTGAGCCGGGTGTCCTCGGCATCCAGGGCTCCGCGCAACGTGCTTTCGCCCTCGGCCAGAGCGGCGCAGATGAGCGCCCGATGGGTAAAGCTCTTGGAGCCGGGAAGCCGCACCGTGGCATCCATCCTGCCCCGAGGGGTTATGGACTTAATCGCCATGGCCACGCAGTCCCTCGCGAAGTGCCTCCGCCATTACCTGGCGGGGCGCGCGGCCGGTCCATAGTCGGAATTGCTCCACCGCCTGCTCCAGCAGCATGTCCAGGCCGCCGATGCAGACACAGCCCCGGTCCTTGGCATCTTTCAGGAATCTGGTCTCGCGGGGCTTGTAGACGATGTCCATGACCAGCATGCCCGGACGGAAGAGCTGGGGGGGCACCGGGCTGCGGTCCGGCCCAGGAGACATGCCGACCGTGGTGGCCTGAATGACGCCGTCCACGCTGAGCTTCGTAACCTCGCTCAGGGGCACGAAGGCGCAGGCCAGATCCTCGGCCAGAAGCCGGCCGCGCTCCACCGAACGGTTGGCGATGGTGACCTCGGCTCCCCGTTGCCAGAGGCCGTAGCCTATGGCGCGAGCCGCCCCGCCCGCCCCAATCACCAGGAAGCGCCGCCCCGTGATGTCCGTGTGCGGCTCCAGGGACCTTAGAGCCCCGGAAACGTCGGTGTTGTAGCCTACCAGCGCGCCCTTCTCCCACACCACGGTATTCACCGCGCCGACCTGTCGGGCGGATTCGTCTATGTGGTCGAGGTACTTCATTACCGCCGTCTTGTGAGGCACGGTTACGCTCAGCCCCGCCAGCCCCAGGGCGCGCATGCCGGCTATGGCCGCGCCCAACTCCGTCACCGCCAGGGCCACATAGACGGCATTGAGACCCTCGGCCCGAAAGGCGGCATTGTGCATCGCCGGGCTGAGGGAGTGCTCTACCGGGGAACCGATGATGGCATAGACCTTGGTTCTGGCGTCGATGGGCATGGTCACTCGGCCTCATAACGCAACGCGCCCAGATACTGTTTCAGTTCATCGAGGCTCAACATGCCGGGGGCCACGACCGGGCCGGGAGGTAGGTAGGCGTAGGTGACCAGCCCTCCCATGAAAAGCGTGGCCAGACGGCTGAATCTTCCCGCCTCCCCCATGCAGAAGCCGATCACCCTTCTGCCGCTTCTGGCGGCCTCGGCCACCACCTCGAGCATGGTGGCACAATCCGCGCTTCGCCTGGCCATGGTCACCAGCTTGCAGACGTCCGCGCCGGCATCGAAGCAACGCCGCAGGGTGTCTTTCAACGCATCCCTGCCAGGGGTGGCCTCAAAGTCATGCCAGGAGATTATCACCGCCGCCCCGCCCTTGCGCTCTATGAGCCGGGACCTGAGCGCGGTTTCCGTGGCCAGCTCGACATCTATATAGTCGGCCCCCAACTCGGCGGCCCGCGCCAGCATCTCCAGCCTTTCAGGCTCAGGCAGGGGGTTTCTTCCGCCGCCTTCGTCCGTCCGGCGGGCGGTGGCGATCAGCGGAATTGACGGCCGCTCCCGCAGGAGTGCCGCGACATCGGGCGAATCCAGGGCATCCAGGCGCAGCTCGATAATATCAGCCCTCTCCGCCGCGCGTTTCATGGCGGCCACCGCCGCCGCCGTGCTGGACTCGAATATGGGGATGCAGATCACCTGGCGAATCTTTCTTGATCGTCGGCCCGAGGATAGGAGCCCAGTAGCTTGACGAAGCGGCAGCAGCGCTCCAGCTCGGTTATGGTCTCGGCGACGACGGGGTCGTCGGAGTGGCCTTGCAGGTCCACGAAAAATATGTAGCGCCAGGCCTGCGCCTTCATGGGCCGGGACTCCAGCTTGGTGAGGTTTATGGCGCGCCTGGCAAAGGGCGCCAGGGCCGAGAACAACGCCCCCGGCAGATCCTCGGTGCAGAAGAGCAGCGAGGTCTTGTCGACACCCGTGGGCCGGCACCAGCGGCGGCCCAATACGGCAAAGCGGGTGAAGTTCCGGGGATTGTCTTCTATGCGCTCCGCGATGACGTCCAGGCCGTAGATCTGGGCGGCAAGGCTGCTGGTAATGGCCGCCACTCCCGGCTCTTCCTTGGCCTTGCGGGCGGCGTCCGCGGTGGAGCGGGCCTCCATGAGCGGCACCCCCGGCATCTTGGCCGCCAGCCACTCCCGGCACTGGGCCAGGGGCTGGGGGTGGGAGTAGATGCACTTGATCTCGCCCTGCCCGGCCCCGGCCGACACTAGGTAGTGCTCGACTTCTATGTATATCTCGCCGCAGATGTTGAGGCTGGTGGTGTAGAGCAGGTCAAGGGTGTAGTTGACCACGCCCTCGGTGGAGTTTTCCACCGGCACCACCCCGAACTCGGTGCGGCCGTGCTCCACTGAGGCGAAGACCTCTTTGATGTTGGGTTGGGGAACGAGGGTGGTCCCCTGACCGAAATACTTCAAGGCGGCCAGATGGGTGAAGGTGGCCTCGGGGCCGAAATAAGCCGCCGAGGCTGGTCGTTGCAGCCTGCGGGCCGCGCTCATCACCTCGCGGAATATGCTGCTGACGTCGGCGGCCGACAGTGGCCCGCCGTTGAGCACCCGCAGCCGGTCAAGCACCTGATGCTCCCGGGCGGCATCGAGTATCTGGTCGTTGCTCTCGCTCTTCAGGCGACCGATCTCGCCCACAACCGTCATGCGGCGATTGAGCAGGGCGAGGATCCGCTCATCGAGGGCGTCTATCTGCCCGCGCAGCGAGGCCAAGGAGTCGGGGCTATTTTTCGCTGATGGTTTCATCCACCTTGATGCCGAAGTGGCGGCCAGCCTTCTCCAGGGCAGTCAAAACTTTGTCGCCCTGCCTCAGCTTGACCACCGAAAGCGGCCCTCCCTCCGGCGAGGTAAGCCGGATGGTCTCCGCGTTCTGAACGATGGTGGTTATGGCGCTCCCGTCCGGAGCCGTGGCGCTGATGAGCATGAGAGGCCGTTTTTCCACCTTGACCCGGCCCACCGCGGCCACCTGGGCCAGCCCCTCGGAATTGACCACCAGGACTTCATCTCCCGCCGCCAACTCCGACAGGTAGCGGGTCCTGCCCCCCGGCACCCTGGTGTAGGCGTGTACCGGGCCGGCGTTCACCCTGAAGGGCCGCGTGGCCACGTAGGGGTTTTCGATGCTCTCGGCATGGATGAGGAACAGGGCCGCCGAGCTGTTGCCGACGAGCATTCCCTCCCCCAGGTTCATGTTGGTGCAGGTGTCCACGCAAACCCGGTCTCCCATGCCCAGCGGCCGAACGCCGGCAATGGTGGCGGTGGTCAGCTCCACGGTCTCCCCGGAACATTTCACCACGCTCAGGGCGCGTTTCAGCTCGGCCAAGTCCTCGGTGGCGATGAGGACGGTCTCCACGCCCTTCTCCAAAATATTGACCGCCGTGCGGGCCTCCTCGGCGGTGCGGACCTCCGCGATGAGGTTGTCCGCCTGGGCGATGATATTCTCCAGAGGGATGATCGTCCAGTCCGTGGTTCTCACCACGACCTTACAGACCTTGGACAGGCGCACCACGTCCTCTTCGTCGGCCTTGCAGGTGATTTCCCTCTCCAGGACGTCCTGGCCGAGCTTGAGGTCGCCGTCAGGCGCCACGGTGCCGATGAGGCCCAGCTCCTTGACCCTGGAGCTGTAGCCCTCGGGCACCAGCACGGCATCCGCCCCGCCCTCGATAGCGGTGGTGATGATCTTTTTGTTCCAGGGGACGGCCTTGACCCAGACCTTCTTCACGCTGGATCCCCCCTACTCGCCCGCCGCCCGGCCGGTCGTAACCCCACCCTTGGTCTCACCCTTGGCCGTGGGCACGGTGGCGCTGCCCTTGTTGCCCAATATGCCAAGCGCGGTGTCTATGGTGGCGCCGTCGTGGACGATGGCGCTCATGGCCCGCACCATGCGGGGCGGGTCATTGTGCTGGAAGACGTTGCGCCCGATGGAAAGGCCTATGGCCCCGCAGGCAATGGTACCCGAAACCATCTCCATAATTTCGCGCTCCGAGGTCATCTTGGGGCCGCCGGCAATGACCACGGGGGCAAAGCAGCCTTCCACCACCCGCCGGAAGGTGTAGGGCGAACCGGTGTAGGGGCACTTGACGATATCGGCGCCCAACTCCGCCCCCAGCCTGGCGGCGTGCGCTATGGCGTCGGGGTCGTACTCGTTCTTGACCTTGGGCCCGCGAGGGTAGCACATGGCCAGCAGGGGCATCCCCCACTCCACGCAGGCGGCCGAGACGGCCCCGAATTGGTCGAGCATGTCGGCCTCGCGCTCATCGCCGACGTTTATGTGAATGGAGACGGCATCGGCGCCCAGCTTCATGGCCTCCTCCACCGAGCAGACCAGCGTCTTGGCGTTGGGTGAGGGTGACAGCGTACTGGAGCCAGACAGGTGGATGATGAGGCCGACGTCCACGCCCTTGCCGCGGTGGCCGGCCGAGACGATACCCTTGTGGACCACGACCGCGTTGGCGCCGCCCTGGGCCACGAGGTCTATGCTCTTCTTGATGTCTATCAGGCCCTCGACGGGACCCACCGAGACACCGTGATCCATGGGGACGATGACCGTCCGCCCGGTATTGCGGTTGATTATGCGCTCCAGCCTGATGAGCTTGCCTATCATTCACCCTCCTCCGCCGCCGGTTGGGTTTTCTTCGGGTCACGGCGGCAATTAAAAAGGCCGCGGGATGCCGCCCACGGCCTCGGTCTTTCTGAAGATGTTTTTTCAGGAGCCGGACGGCGGGCGGACCGGGACGATACAACTAAAAAAGTAGTAATAGCACCCCACCACTGCCATGACGCCAATCCCCCTCCACAGCTTCTGGCGAGTTTAGCGGGTAAGAGGGTTGAATGTCAAGCTAAAGTCCGAGTAACGATAAATGCAAGTTAAAACGTTTTTAGTATCCCGATTTATGCTGGCGCAACTCGGCGGGAGACGAGACGGCGTCCACGCAATTGCCAGATTGAGGATGCGTCCGCGGCCGACCGCGCAAGGGCCGCCTCCGTGGTCAGGATTCACCTGTAGCCTGCGGCTTATACATTTTTTTCTTGCATTTTTAGCTACTTTGCGAGAGGATACGAGACATCTGTCCAGCGGAAGAGGAGCACGGGGTTATGAAACAAAGGGCTGTTGTGAAGGCGTCGATATTTCACGTTCTCTGTTGTGCCCTGGCTGTCTGTTTTCCCCCAGCGCTCACGGCGGTGGCCCTGGCCGCTTCTCCCCCGCGGATCGACTCCATTTCCCCCACCTCCGGCCCGCCGGGCACCAAGGTGACCATCTCTGGGGCTGATTTCCAGCCGGGTGCCAAGGCAGCCCTTTATGGCGGCCAAGCCTGCATTATTGGCACCTGCGATGGCTTATCGAACAGTCTGGTCGTTGCCGTGGCGGGAGACCATGCCTACGTGGCCACCGGCGGTTCCAGCCTGAAGGTGGTGAACATCAGCGATCCTACCCCCCACATCGTCGGCACCTGCGACATAGGGGGGACTGGCCAGAACATTGCCGTGGCGGGGGACTATGCCTATGTATGCGGTTCCGGTTTGCAGGTGGTGAACATCAAAGATCCTACCACCCCCTGGCTCGCCGCCACCTGTGACATCTCGCAAGCCTGGGCCGTTGCCGTGGCGGATGGGTATGCCTACGTGACCAACTACGGGACCGGGGCCAAGGCCGGCCTGCAGGTCATAAAACTCAGCGACCCGACCAAGATCGTCGCCACCTGTGCCATCTCGCGAGCCATGGGCGTTGCCGTGCTGAAGAACGCGACGAAGACGTATGTCTGCGTGACCCACAACTCGTCCAGCCTGCGGGTGGTGGATGTCAGCACCCCCAGTTCCCCCCAGATCAAAGACACCTATGCCATCTCGCAAGCCTGGGGCGTTGCCGTGGCGGGAAACTACGCTTACGTGTCCGGCACCACGTCCGGCCAGGAAATGATATACACAGTGGATGTCAGCGACCCGGCCAAGCCCAAGCTCGGCGGCACCTGCGCCGTACCGGATTCTGTCTATGGCCTTACCGCGGCGGGTGGGTATCTCTATGTGGCCGACTGCAAGGCCGGCCTGCAGGTGCTGGACATCAGCGACCCGGCCACCCCCCGGATCGTCGGCACCTGCGCCATCTCGCAAGCCTATGACGTTGCCGTGGCGGGGGACCATGCCTACGTGGCCGACTACGAGGCCGGCCTGCAGGTGGTTGACACCTTCAAGCCGTTGGACAATTTGACCCGGGTCAGCTCCGGCACCCTCACCGCCACCGTCCCCGCGGGCCAGGGCCTCGGCACCTGGGACCTCCACGTAACCAATCCCGACGGCGCGCACGCCGTGCTCGTTGATGCCTTTGAGGCAACTGTGGATTCCGACCACGATGGCCTGAGTGACAGCGATGAAATCAATATCTATCACACCAACCCCAACGATTCAGACAGCGATGATGACGGCATGTGGGACGGTGACGATCCCGACCCCAACGATCCAGACATGGACCACGACGGCCTGAGCGACGACGATGAAATTGCCCTGGGCACCGACCCCCTGAATCCGGACACCGACGGCGACGGCCTGGACGACGGGTATGAGGTTGCCCACCATGTGGTGTGGGCGTGTGATCCCCTGCGCAATCTGGCCGACATCGACAAGAACGGGTCCACCACCTCTGGGGATCTCAACGTGTTCCGAAGCTATTTCAGGGTCAAGGATAAAAGAGCCGACGTCAACGGAAGCGGCTTCGTTAACGGCACGGACCTGACCTTGTTCAATAAAGACTACAGCGTGCACTATTCCGAAGTGCAAAGCCAAGCGCTGTCGGGAGCCAGTGCCGGGCGAACGGGTGCCCCTGCCGCCAAACAATCCGCAGCCAAGAAATCCGCGGTTAAGAAGCCTGCCGCCAAGAAATCTGTTGCCAAGAAATCTGTTAAGAAGCTTCCCTGGAAACGCGTCCGTTAGCCGCACGGACATATCAGGAATGCCAGGTGGGGCAAAGGTCTGGCTGGGACGGGCACGGGGCCAAGTGACCCCGTGCCCGGTGCCTTCCACGACGGGCTGGCCCTGGGCGACGGCATTGACGTGGCCATGATCACCACGGTCGATTGTCATGTCGCCCGTGCGGCTCCAGACGATACCGTATATATTGTTATCTGGAGGATCAGCCATGAGGCAATTACTCAAGGTGGCCGTGAGCAGCACCACCGCTCATGGCATTATTCCCAGGCTCGCCGGCGAGCTGAACCGCGCCCTGCCGGAGATCGAGGTAATGTTCGTGGCCTCCGACAGCTTCACCGCGCGCGACCACGTGCTGGCACGAGTAGTGGAACTGGCCCTGGTGGGGCAGCACTTCGAGCACGACGAGCTGGAGTGCTCACCCTTCC
The DNA here is from genome assembly GCA_043799175.1 of Pseudomonadota bacterium. Taxonomy (GTDB): domain Bacteria; phylum Desulfobacterota; class JAZDOA01; order JAZDOA01; family JAZDOA01; genus JAZDOA01. Next base: position 13,324 of record JAZDOA010000168.1, read on the forward strand.
TCGAAGGCGACCGGCTGGTGGTAATCGTTCCGCCTCACTCGGCCGTGGCGGACAACCGGGTCATTACTCTGGCTCAGCTCAAGGAGCAGCGGTTCATCGCCCGCCGTTCAGGTTCCGGCACCCGCGCCATATATGAGCCCGTTCTGGCCGCCGCCGGTGCTTCGCTGAAAACGCTGCGGGTTGTCCGGGAGGAGGCGAACACCGCGGATTGCATAGAGGCGGTGGCCAAGGGCGAGGGTGTGTCCATCGTCTCGCTGCTGGCAGCCCGCGAGGCCATTGAACAAGGGCAGGTCAAGGCGCTGGATCTGGCGGCGGTCACCATGCTACGCAACCTATACGTCATCAGACACGCCCGCGGCATCTTGTCCGCCGAAGGCCGACGGTTCGTGGATTTCATCGAGGAATGGTGCGCCAGATGTCATCATAGCGCCGGTAACCTTAATGAGGAGCACGGCATCCTGTCGCCTTCCGGAGGCGAAGAGACGCCCGTCATCCCGCTGCCCTACTGACAGCCTTCAGCGGCGCCCGAAGGGAACCGCGCTCGGGAAACATACGCGGCACGGACCCGGCTACAGGCCGATAATCCTCTTCAGATATTTCACCCTCCGCCGGGAGAGGGGTATCTCCATCTTGTTGACCCCCTTGAGGTGGAGGACGAAGTTGCCCCCTGGCATGGAGATTATCTCGGTCACCTGGTCGAGGTTTACCAGAAACTTGCGATGCGCCCGGAAAAAACGCCCCGACTTGAATCTCTCCTCCAGCATCTTCAGGCTGAAGCTGGTGAGGAAGCTCTCCCTGGCGGTGAACACGTAAGAGTAGTCCTCGTAGGCCTTGGCGAAAACAATGTCCTGGTACGGTATCAGCGCGGTCTTGCCGCCTCTGTCCACCGGGAGGCGCTCCAGTCGCATCTGGCTGTCCTGCCTTGGCTGGTCTTGCCCCCACCCCTTGTTTAGCCCCGCCGCATCCTGGCCTTCCAGGGGCTCTGGCGGCGTTGAAGCACCGGCGTCGCGTTGCCCGGCGGTCTTCTCCCCGGCATGCCTGAGGAAGTGGATTTCCCTCCACTGAACGGCCTTTCGCACCGCGTGGGCGAGGCGGTCTTCGTCAAAGGGCTTCAAGATATAGTCAGCCGCGTCGAGGTCGAAGGCCTTGGGAGCGTAGCGACTGTAGGCGGTAACGAATATCACCTGGGGAGGCCGAGGATGGCTCTTAAGCTTCTCGGCCACCTCCAGCCCGGTCAGGCCCGGCATCTGAATATCGAGGAACACGAGGTCGTAGTCGAGCGCCCCCAACAGCTTGAGGGCCTCCGAGGCACTGGCGGACTCCCCCAGCACCTCGACCGTATCGAGTCTCTCCAGCATGGAACGCAGCTCGCTGCGGATCAGCGGCTCGTCGTCCACTATCAGTGTCTTGAGCTTCTTCATGAAAAAATACCCGACTTATTGTCGCGCCCGTCTCGCGCCAACCCCGGCGGGCGTCTTTCAGCGGCCTGCCGCTAAGCTGATTCGCCCCTCGAGCGGCAGGTGCAGGACCACGCGCGTCCCGCCTCCCGCGCTGGCCCCTATCTCGCAGCGGTAGTCGCGGCCCATTAGGGTGCGGAACCGTTTGTCCAGATTGCTGAGCCCTACCCCCAACCCCTTCCCGAAACCGGGTTCGAGCACCCGAGGAAGGTCCGCCTCGGGAATACCGCCACCGTCGTCTTCCACCACGACCTCCCAGGCATTTTCACTCAGGTACGTGCGCACGCAGACCCGCAAGGGGGCAGCCTCCCGCCGGCCGTGCATAATGGCATTCTCCACAATGGGCTGAATGGTCAGGGGCGGTATGCACAGCTTCCTGGTGGCGGGGTGAATGTCTATCTCGACGCTGAGCAGGTCTTCGAAACGGGCCTTTTCCAGGATGAGATAGGAGTTGACGAAATCCATCTCCTGGTCGAGGGTGACGAGAAGATCGTCCCATTCCAGGGTCTTGCGGAAGAAGTCGGCAAAAAGGATGAGCAGGCTGCGGGCCTTGGCGGCGTCGGTACGGCAAAGGCTGGCGATGGTCGTAAGGCAGTTGAACAGAAAGTGAGGGTTGATCTGGGCCTGGGAGGCCCGGATCTCGGCCGCCCAACTGGAACGCTCCAGCTCATGAATCCTGGCCAGCTCGAGCTGCGTGGAGAGCAAAGCCGCCAGCCCCTCGGCCGTCTCCATCACCTCTTGAGTGAAGCGGTGAGGGTGTTGATAATAGATCTTGAGTGTCCCCACCACGTTGCCCCTGATCTTAAAGGGCACCACAATGGCCGACTGCAAGGGGCAGCCTTCCATGGGGCAGCCAATCTCGTCGCGGTTGCGCAATACCTGCACTTTACCTTCCCGCAGGACGTTCTTGGTGCCGTCGGTCATAACGGGACCGGGAGCCAAATGGTGGTCTTCACCGATGCCCACAAAGGCCAGCGCCGTCGTCTTATCCGTAATAGCCACGGCGGCCGCGCCCGTTCTCTCCAGAATGCTGCGGGCCGCCTCCTGGGCCGATTCCGCCGAGAAACCGGTGCGCAGGAAAGGAAGGGTGTGCGCCGCTATCTCGAGGGTGACGCGGGACTGGAGTGCCCGGGTGTATTCAGGCATCCTCTTCAGATACCCAACAATAAGCCAGGCGGCCCCAACGGTGAGCAAGGTGGCGCCCACGGCCGCGGCGAGTATCAGCACCAGCGGCGGGGCGCCCTTGGCCCGGAGCGGCAGGAAGACAAACTGGACCATGGCCCAGGTCAAGGCGACCACTGTGCCCATAAGCAGGAGTATCTTACTCTTGCTGCCCACCCAGCGGATTTCGAGGAGCATGGCTGCTTTGGCGCTCTTTCTCTTAGCTTTTGAGCACAATGGTAGCCCAAGCGCCACGGCGCGGTCAACGCTTTCCTGACAAGCGCGATGCCCCCTGGGCTAGCAGCCGCAGCCACCGCGGGGATTACAACCTCCGCGGGGATCGCATCCTCCAGAACAAGAGCAGCTGGAACCACAGGAGGAACTGGGAGTGGCCGAAACAGCGTCCATGCGTATGCGGAAGTTCAGATTCTGGCCGGCCAGAGGGCTGTTCAGATCGACGGTCATCCGCCCGCCATCTACGTTGGTGATGCGCGCGGGGAACTGCCGGCCGCCTTCAGACATGACCCCGATCAACTGTCCTGGCTGAGGGTCGGAGTCCGGTCCCAGGGCGGAGACGGGAAAGGTGCGAACCATATCCTCGTTGCGTTCGCCGTAACCCTCGGTCGGCGTGAGGCGGAAACTCTTCTCTTCGCCCGTGATCATGCCTTTTACGGCATCGTTGAAGCCCTGAATGACCTGACCGCCGTCCACTTGAAACTCAAAGGGCTGATTCCCTTCATTGGAATCGAATACCTGACCGTCGTCAAACGTCCCGGTATAGCTGACCCTGACATAATCACCACTCTTCACCTTTTGCATCAAGTACCGCTCCTTTCTGACCCTTTTAGAGACCGGGCAGGCCCCAAAACAACAACCCCGCCGCGCGGCGGATAACGCACCAGTATCCCTGCAATTGCTTCATAATAGCGGGATTGCCTTGCCGTGGTCAACCTTCCCGGCCTTTGACCAGACAGGAACAGGATTCCGTTTTTATGACCATCGGACTTTGGGGTCGCAAAAAGCAGGATAAAATAGTAAGTATCGGACTATGAACGACAACGACGACGATTACCAGCACGAAAAACCCTCCTGGCGCGAAATAGACCATGCTCGTGATTGCGGCCACCGCGCCTCGAAGGCATCTCCCAAGGGCACCAGGGCCAAAGCCGAAGCGGAACGCCAGCGCAGATCCGCCCTAGCCGCGGCGGAAAAGCTGTTTGCGGGCAAGAAGGGCGGGCCGGAGCACCCCAAGGCCCTGGCAGCGTTGCATAACCACTACGGCACGCCAAAGTTCCTGGCCACAGCGCGCAAGTACCTCAACGAATACGGCCCGCCAGACGACTGGGGTTCGCTCATTCTCCTGCTCGATTACCCGGACTCCAGCGTCGTCGAGACTGCCCTGAAGAGGCTTGAGGCTTTCTACCCCAGCGCGGGCCTCACCAAACAGCTGGGCCTGAAGGCCAAGATCGAAACCCTCGCCCTGGTTGCCACGAATCCCGATATCAGGGTACTGGCCGAGGACGTGCTCTCCCGCTTGTCGTAGCAGCCTGTCTCAGGCGAGAAAGACGGCCTGCCTCTTGTCGCATGAACCGCCTCGGCGTGGCCCGCCGTGGCGGTTCCCTCCCAGTGATGCCCGCTTCCCCACGAAGTTAGTCTTCGAGAAATGAGACCCTGCTACCGATAACGAATTGACACCGGCGGGACCGCGCGGGAGGTGGTTTGGCGCTCATTCGTATACCTCTGGTAGCACGCTGGTGGCGGCTGCCTGGGGCGGGAAGCGCCTTCCTTAGGGGGAAAAGTCGGCGGCGTGAGTAGAGAATGACCCTTCGCAAGAAAACGCTCATAGCCTTCGGAGTCACTTGCGTGGCTCTGGTCGCGGTGGTCTACCTGACCTCCCGGGCCATATTGGTCGGGGGGTTCGTGCAGACGGAGGAGAAGGCCGAGCTGGAAAACATGAACCGACTGCTCGGCTCCGTGGAGCAGTGCATCAAGGACTTCGACGTGCCGGCCGCGGACTGGGCCAACTGGAACGACATCTACTTCTACATGAAGGACCACAACAAGGAATTTGCCGAGGCAAATCTCACGTCTTCGTGCCTCGCCAACCTGAAAATCAATGCCCTGCTGGTCGCCAACACCGCCGGACGCGTCGTGTTTGAGATGGGCTACGACCTCGAAAACGGCAACATAAGAGCGGTTCCCCGAGGGATCCACAGTTTCCTGAAGACCGACAAGCTGCTGAACCCCCAGAGCAAGAGTGGCTTTCAGGGGCTGATCCTCCTGCCCCAAGGGCCCATGATAGTAAGCGCGCGGCAGATCCTCACCACCAACGGCGAGGGGCCCAGCCGGGGAACCCTCATATTCGGGCGCTTTCTGGACCGGAACATCCTGGCCCGCTTTGCCCGGGTCACCAGGCTTCGGCTGAGTTCCCACGCCGTCAACTCCGCCCGGATGCCCAAGGACGTCAAGGCCATTTATTCCACCTTCCTCCAACGACCCGAGACCATCGCCGTGCGCTCGATGATGGACCCTCGGATCAGCGCGGGCTACCTGCTGCTGCCGGACCTCTGGCAGGAACCCTGCGTCGTGCTGAGGGCGCAGATGTCCCGCTCCTTTTACATGGAAGGGCTGGCCACCCTGCGCTACTTTATTCTCAAGCTCGTCGTGGTGGCGATCACCTTCGGTCTGGTCACGGCCGTCATGCTGGAGAAGGGCATTTTGTCCCGCCTGGCACAACTCAGCGGGAATGTCAGCCACATCGGCTTGAGCAGCGACCTTTCGGCCCGCATTGCGGTTGCGGGTACCGATGAGCTATCGACCCTGGCCAGTTCCGTGAACGCCATGCTGGCCTCTCTGGAGCGCTCTCAAGAACGACTCAAACACAGCGAAGAACGGTTCAGATCGGTCGCGCAGACCGCCAACGACGCCATTATTTCGGCCGACAGCCGCGGGAACATCATCTTCTGGAACGACGCGGCCCAGAACATCTTCGGCTATTCGGCGCAGGAGGCCGTCGGCCGAGAAACCTCCTTCATCGTGCCGGAGCAGTACCAGACGGCACACCAGAAGGGCATCGAACGACTTATCTCAACCGGAAAATCAAAGGTCTTGGGCTCGCGGGTCGAACTGATCGGCCTGCGCAAGGACGGCACCCAATTTCCGATAGACCTGTCTCTGGCCAGATGGCAGACCAAGGACGGGGTCTTCTTCACGGGCGTGGTGCGCGACATAACCGAGCGCAGGCACGCCGAGGAACGACTCAAGTATCTGAGCCTTCATGACCCCTTGACCGGGCTTTACAGCCGCGCCTACTTCGAGCAGGAGATGCGCCGCCTGCAGTCGGGCCGCCAAGGTTCCGTGGGGGTGATTTTCTGCGACGTTGACGGGCTAAAGCTGGTTAACGACACCCTGGGGCACGCCGCCGGTGACTCGCTGCTGATGGCCGCCGCGAACGCGATCCACAAATGCTTCCGCAAGGGAGACATGGTGGCCCGCATCGGCGGAGACGAATTTGCCATACTGCTCGCCAAGCGCGATACGGCCGCGGTTGAATACCTCGCCTCCCGAATCCGGGCGTCGGTGGTCAGCTACAACGCGGCCAATGCCAATCTTCCCCTGAGCATGTCGGTCGGCACCGCCTCCACCTCGGACCCCTCCGTTTCACTGTCCGATCTCTGCAAGGAAGCCGACAACAACATGTACCGGGAGAAGCTCCATCGCAGCCGAAGTGCCCGCAGCGCCATCGTCCAGACCCTGATGAAGACCCTGGAGGCCAGAGACGATCTCAACGAGGGCCGCAGCAAGCGGGTTCAGGCGTTGACGTCACGGCTGGCCCTGGCGGCTGGAATACCCGAGCGCGAACTTCCGGACCTTAGTCTCCTGGCGAAGTTCTGCGACATCGGCAAGGTGGGCGTGTCGGACAGCATTCTGCGCAAGACCGGCCCTCTGACACCCGAGGAAGCCACCGAAATGCGGCGGCATTGCGAGATCGGCTATCGCATCGCCCAGTCCGCCCCGGACCTGGCTCCCATTGCCGACTGGATCCTGAAACACCACGAGTGGTGGAACGGGGCAGGGTACCCGACCGGACTCAAACAGGAAGATATTCCTCTGGAGTGCCGCGTCCTTGCCGTCACCAGCGCATACGATGCCTTGACCAGTGACCGCCCCTTCCGCAAGGCCTTGACCCATGAGGAGGCCATGGCCGAACTCCGTAAGTGCGCGGGCACCCAGTTTGACCCGGCAGTGATGGAGAAATTCGAGACGGCCGTCCTGGATGACCCCGCCGAGCGGTGCGCGGGACAATGTACCCTGAAGGAAGAAGACGTCTGCGGAAACGGAAACGCCAGCCGCCTCTGATACCATTCCGTGATGAGACTGACACGGCCGGCCGCTGACCGGCGGCCCCGGCAGCGGTTGTCGCCGCTACCCCAAGAAAGCCGCGACCAAGCAGCAGAAGCCCGCGGAAGAAAGCGACCGCACCGTCGCGGGCCGTCAAGGGCCGCTCATAGCCGAACGTCGGGTCTGTTCAACGGGCAGAGGACGCCTTAACCCGAATTCGGAACCGCAGTGGGTTCTCCAGACCGGCTTTCCACGACAGCAGCACCACGGTGCCCTGGCGGTTGCGCTCGAAGCCTTCATCGGACTGGCTGACGGTCTCCAGCGGCCACACCGACAACTGGTGAGCCGCCGGCTCCGCGTTGAGTTGAATCTGGTAATCCAACCGTTCATCAACCAGCCCGAGGCTGCCGACCGGCCCCGCTTCGAGGCATTCACCAGCCGCGTGACGCGCGCCGTTCAGCAGATAATAGACGGCGGGGTCGCTCTCTCCCACCGGGGAGAGATTCAACTCCACCCCAAAGCGGTAGGGCAGCGGCGCCGAAAGCTCCTCGCCATGGTTGGTGAGTTCATAATCCACGACGAAATCCGCCTCCTGGGAGAAACGATATGTCTTGGTAAGCCTCAACAGGTGGCACTTGCCGCCACGGTGGAGGCTGCCACAGCGCTCCAGCCTTATGACGGCCTCCCTGTCGCCGAGCTCATGGCCCAGAAGCCTGTAGGGAGCGCTCACAAAGCTGCCCTCTTCCATGAGGCCGCAGTTGCAGACGGTCTCCAGAGTGCAGCCGGCAGTGCTGTCTTCGGCCACGATGTGGTCCAGAAAGCTGCGCCGGTCATACTTGTCATAGACGAGCAGCCGCTCCAGCCCCTTCTCCTTGGCGGCGGTACGTTCGTGGATAGACAGCGGTCGACCTTCGGAGGTGGCCTCTTGGCTTTGCGAGGCCTCTCTCAGGCCACGGTGATATGCCTCCCGTCTCCGGGTCAGGGTGTCGGTGAGGTTGACGGCGCTGGGCTTGTAGTCCAGCTCCAGCAGGCTTCCGCCGGCGTGGGGCGATATGCTGGCAAACAGCTCGGAGTTGGCTACCACCAGCTCATCAGCGCCGTCACGGTCGTAGTCACAGCGCTCCAGTTCGATCCAGCCGGACGGTCTGCCGGCCTCGGCCATGCGTTCGGCCGCGATAAGATGGTGAAAGATCGCCTGCCGCAGGTGCTTCAGGTACAGCCCGCCAAAGAGTCCATGCCAATAGGAGCAGTTGCACTGGCCGCGATACAGTTCGCGGCGTGCCTCCGGGCCTGAGTCCTGGACGCGACTGCTGACCCAGAGCATGCGCTTGTGCATAAGGTTGGCCTCGGAATACTTCACCAGGAAGTTGTCCCATATGCCGGCGCGGATGAAGGGCCGCCACTCTTCCAGCTTCCCGAGGCGCTCTATCTCGGCCACCACGTCCTCGTAGCGCAGTTGCGCCTCGACGGGCAGTGCCCATTCAGTCATTTCCTGATAAGAGGCGGTAGGCATATAGACTCTGCCAGTGGGGGGGAACCGCTCCAGGTATTCGCCCAAGGGCATCATGTCCAGCCAGTCCGCCGCCTCGACGGCCTCCATGAAACGGATCAGCCATTTTTCTTCGAAAACCCACTTGTGGGTGCCCGGCCATACGCCGAACTTCTCGCCGTCGTCGCCGTAGGTCAGCGCCACGCCATCGGCGCTGGCGGCCTTCTCGTGCAGGAAGTCCATGGTCTCGGCCACCGGGCGAAACGGGATCAGATAGCGCAGCCGCTTGTGCGTGGGAAAGACCGCCAACATCTTCCCCTCTCTTTCGGTGACGTAGTAGCCGCGCAAGTCGTTCTCGGTAAGGCCGGCGTAAAGCAGATGGTTGTCGTCAACAATGGTAAACTTGAGCCCCGAGCCATCTATGCGCGCCGGGATAGCTGGGTCCCAAACCCGTTCGGTAAGCCAGAACCCTTGAGGCCTGCGCTGGAACCTGCTCTGGCAGTAATCGTTCATGGCCTGCAACTGGCCCATGACGTCCCGCTGCGGCAAAGATGGGAGCAGCGGCTCGTAGAAGCCACCCCCCAGGATCTCGACTTGGTTTCGCCGCACCAATCGCTGAAGGCGTTCGATAATTACCGGGTGGTGGGCCTCGATCCATTCCAGAAGCGGGCCGCTGTAGTGCATGGAAAGGCGGACGCGCGGATGGTCCTCGAGCAGTTCAATGAAAGGGCCGTAGGAGTCACGCACGGCCTTGGCGAACACGTGCTCGAAGTTACCCACCGGCTGGTGGCTGTGAATGGCGAAGAGCAGATATACCTTGCCCATTTTTTCGAAGAAACACTCCACTAAGGAACGGGGCCGTGGGGAACCGGCTTCAACGTCGCTAGAGCTTGTCGCCCCTTGCCCCCAGGCTTCCTCGGAATATCCCCCGTCATCACCGCTCTTGGCCCTGACAGGCCAAGAGGGTGCGCCGGAGGCGTGTGAAGGTCATGGCAGCAGCGGCCCCATCAAGGAAGGCGCTTGCCCTCCGATAGGTTCCCCTTCCGCCTCGATAACCAGAAACCCGTAGCACTTGTCGCGCAGAATGCGCTCCCCGTCCGGGGAGTAAAGACCGCTATCAGTATAACTGTCTCTGGGGCCGAGTCCAGCCCGTTGTCTCATCTTCCTGACCAATTCGTGCCGGAACGCGTAATTAGGCTTCATGTTAACTCAACCTCAGCATTGCAAGAATCAGACCAGCCAAGACCAGCAGGGTCGGGACGCTGATCGCCACGGCTCCCCACAACGATTGCCGCTTTTCCATTCTGCCAAATCGCCCCCCGCAATCGGCCTGCCTTCCGTCGCAGGGCAAATGCCCCAGCCGGCCCTCTATGCGGAGCAGGCCGGCCTCGATCCCTTCCAGGATACCGCCAAGGTAACCCCGGAAGGTGGACTCATCCATCATATTCCAATCGCTTCTCATTGATTTCACCTTTCTCTGATTCAGTCCCATCCGGGCAACATATGGCAGTCACGGGTGGGGAAGGTATTTGCCCCCCACCTTGCGCTGCCGCTTATTCGAAGGGCTGGTATTTCCCGACCACCTGCCGCTCGGGTACTGACTTCCACGAAGTCATCATGCTTCGCCGTTCACTTCCGCGTCGATCCTCTCAACCCTTGCCGCTGCCCTTGGCGACTCCCGAAATGAACGCGGCAAGGGCACCTTGGGACCCTCCGCTTGAAGATCCTCCTTGGGACGGTTGGCTATAGGGTCTTCCCCCCGAACATTCTTATGCTATCGAACACCGAAGGCGTTGCGACGGCTGTACTTGTGCTGTTCTCGTAGCCGTGCTGGCCAAGGTAGCCCATGATGACGGGAATCCAGGGGCTGTTCTCGGGCAGGGTTCGCATCCAGTCCTGGTAGGCGGAATCCAACCCCGACTGCTTCAACTGCCTGGGAACTTCGCCATACTGCATAAGTGCGGTGGCCTTGCCGAGTGTTGACCTGTCGGTGGCCTCTCCCAAGCCCTGGAGCTGCTCCGCGGCCAGCACGGCCCGGTCGCGGTTGCGGTTGATTTCATCCCGGCGGGCTTGCTCATCGCTGTAAATCAGGTCGGCTTCCTTGTTGAGCAGATCGCCCCCCATATCGGCAGCCATCTGGCGTTGGTTGTAGGCATGCCTGCCGCTGTTCCACATACCCGCGAGGTTGGCGTTGTGGGCCATGGTATCCTGGGTCTCGCCGAGGTTTTCGGCGTACTGGTCGCGCAGGCGGCCGATCATGCTCTGGGTGGCCTCCGTCGATACCACCGGGTTGTAAGACATATCGAGGGCCTTCAGGAACCCCGTCCGAGCGGCCCCGTAGTCGCTGCCCTCCGGGGTAAGGCCGTAGTTCTTGATCCCGGCCAGGCCGCTCTTCTCCATGTTGGAGAGGCCGGCAATCCTCTCCCCCCCGTAGGGGGTGGCGCTCTGACCTATCTTGGGCTGCAACCATTCCCCGAAGGCCTTCTCCGCGGACTGCTGTCCCTTGGTCCAGGTGGTACCGGATTGCTTTGTGGTAGTACCGGTGCCGAATACAGAATCGAATAATCCCATGGCTTCTCTCCTCTAGCGGGCGGCTCATGTCATTGCCGTGCCCGTGCATTCTCTGAAATTGATAATTGAGCTGTCGCCGGCCGGCGACGCTTGACGACGGACTGTCTCGGCCGCCTATGTGTCCTGTCCTTGAAAGTCGGAGGTCAAGACGGCCCTGGAATCCACAACGACAGGCGGGTTGCCCGACTTGATCTTCTT
>JAZDOA010000067.1:0-5419 GCA_043799175.1 Pseudomonadota bacterium
GCCGCAGAAGCCGCCGAACTCGGCGCGCACGCCGGTTGGGATGATCGAAGCGACGACGAAACGGCCCCGCGGCCGTCCAACGGTCGGGTTCGGCTTCAGGAGGGATCCCCAAACAGGTTTGCGCTGGGTTTTGGCCGTGCTGGCCTCGAACCAGAGCCGGCCGCCTTCGGCCTTGACCGCGATCACCCTGACGGGCGTGCGGCCCTTGGGCAGCGACTGTGCGAGCGCCTCGCCAATGCGGGTCCAGGACCTTTCCTTGGGAGGAAGTTTGACCACGCTTACCTGGCGAGCGATTTCTTCCATCTGCCTCTTTTGTTCCGCTCTTGGGATGACTCCCCATGCTGCCCCGCGGGCAGACCATTGGCGCGACATTATAAGCGCGGAACGCGCGGGACCCCAAGAAATTTTTGGGGGGGGCGAGGGAAAATTGAGCCCGATTCCGGGCGGTCGGCACTCGCCCCGTCCTCACCCCGGCCGCGCGCCACTACCTCGCCCCGCGGGTGTGCGACGTCAATGTGGGCCAGATTTGACCCCCTCCTCTTATTTGTGGTGTGCTCTGAGTGCTTAGACTCATTCAGATCACTCACAAGAGGAGCGATGGCCGAGACACTGGAAAGTTTGGAGAGCAGGCGCGAGCGGCTCTACCAGGTCCTGGCTGCGCTCGGGGATTTTCGCCGGGGCACCATTTCGGTGAACTACCGGAAGTGCGGCAAGCCCAAATGCGCGTGCGCCGGGCGGGAGCATCCGGGGCATGGCCCCCAGTACCTGTGGAACGCCACCATTGGGGGGGCCGGGCGCGCAATCTCCGCCTGGGGCCTGAGTTGGACAAGGTGGCGCAGGAGGTGGACACGCACCGGGTCTTCGTCCGGCTGTGCACCGATCTGGTGGAGGTCAACGAGGCGCTGTGCGAGCGCCGCGCCGTGCGTGCGGGCGGTGGAGGATGCGCGGGCGTTGGCAGCGCTGAAAAAAGATTGCGGAGGCGGTTCGCCAGGAGGCGGCCCGCGAGGTAGACCGCCCGGCGGCGCGCGCCCTCCAGGATGGCCAGCGGCTCGGGCACCTGGACCTCAAGGCCACCGAGCTGGCCATCCTGGGCGCGATGCACCAGGTGGGGGGCGTCTTGCTGGAACAGCTCCTTAACGCCGACGAGGCGGCCATCGCGGGCCCCGGATGCCATGTGGCCGAGGCCACCAGGCCCAGTTCGTCGGCCACCGCCGCAAGGCGGTGTACGCCGTCCTCAGCCCCGTGGGGGTCCGGCGGGCCTATTACCATTGTGCCGCCTGCCAAGCGGGGATGATCCCGAAGGACCGGACCCTGAACATCGCCGACACCTCCCTCAGCCCGGGGGTGCGCCGCATGATAGGCCGCGTGGGGGCGAAGGAGCCCTTCGACGCGGGGCGGCGGGACCTCGAAGCCTTGGCGGGCGTCGTCGTCACGACCAAAGCGGTCGAGAGGTGGTTCCTGCCCCGCGGGACGTCGAGCAGCGTCCGGCAGCGGGCGAGCTTCGTGGCCCGGTGTAGGATGAACCTCAACCACAAGCTTTGTCTGGAGCCCCTGCACCACGGGAACTGTCGTTAGCTGCCGGTTGCCCTCTCTCGCATCTATCCAGCCGTTTCGCCAATAGTTGCTCCAGGGAAAAGGACTGGTATTTTCCGCCCGCCTTTCTCCCTTTCCGAAGAGCTTCGTAGTCGTAGTCAAAATGGTCGTACAAGGCCAGGGCCTCACACCACTCAACCGGTGGGGCCAGTTCCGCCAGAGCAGGAATGACAGTTTTCTCAAAGTAGCCTTTTATCTCTATTGTGCCGTGCCAGAGGGCATAGCGAGTCCACAAAGTAGACCACCTTCCCATCAGACACTTCGAATATGACTGGGTATACCTCACACATCACGACCTTCACCGGCTTGACACGGCACCTGAAATCAGAGCTGAGAAACGGACAGATGGAATTGTCGAGGCTTAGTATGTCAACAGCCCCGTAAGGGGTAACCACCTTGTCAAGGTATTCTTCTTCGAACTCGGGCACAGGAGCACCCAGCCAGCCGGTGATGAACTCCTTCTCTCCGGGCATCAATGAGCCCATCATGTTGTGTTCGCACTGGCCGCCGCAGGCGGAACAAATCTCCCACCACCACCCCTCCCCCTCTATTCTGGCGTGGAACTCCTTAAATGTTTGGGGCGGAATCTTTCTGAACATTCAATTCTTTCCTTTAGTTGTAGTTCGCCTCACCGGCACTGCTGGAGACGAAAAGGAAACGTTCGTCTCCCCCGATGAGGCTCTCCGCATAGTTCTCCGCGTCCAGACCAAGCTCGGCGGAAAGATAGAAAACGGGAGCCAGCAGTGACTCATTTCCCACCACCTGCGCTTCAAGCGGCCTCGCCTCTTCATGAGCTTCGTGGGGTTGGTCCCCAGCGAGGACTCCAGCGGGGAGATGAGGACCCGGGGTCACATCACGAAAACGGGGAATACCCACCTCCGCCCGGTCCTCATCGAGGCGGCCAGGCACTACCGGGTACCCCCTGGGTGCCGCCCCCGCCCGAGTCGAGCGATCCAAGCGCGCCGGGCGGGCCAGCCCCCGGCCGTGGTGGCCCTGACGGAGCAGGCGGAGCAGCGGCTCTATCAGCCGTTCACCCGGCTGGTGGCCCGGGGGAAGCGCTCGGTCGTGGCTGCCACTGCCATGGCCCGGGAGCTCTGTGGCTTCCTCTGGGCGGTGATGGTGCAGGTCCCCGGGTAGGGAGACCGCTGGAAAGTTCGTGTCGCGAACGGGCGGGCGGCGCCGCCCGCACGAGGAGCACCCTCGGTACTTCCTCGGCGGTCCAGGGGCCTGAGCCCGGCCATCCGCATCAATAGTGTGAGGTTGCTCCCGACGCATCCGAACTCTGCGGGTCCGACCCGCGCATATCAGGTTGATTCAGCGTTGCTACGCTGGCGGCCGCCTCGCGGGTCGTAACCCTGGCCCCCGCGCGGGCTGCGGGCCCGCGCGCAGGTTCTCCGCGAGCGACCAATGCCGCCTGTCGAAACAGGCGATGTTCTTCTGGAAGTTGGAGGCCTATTCGAAGCGTTATTACCAGCCTACGGCTTCGACCTGGGGGACCTTGTCCAGATACTGGACGTTGGACGCCAATGTCGAATACGCCGTGAGCCGGCATTCCTCGAGCGATCTCGGCGAGGCCGGCAAGATAGTTCGCCGGGACGTTCCGGAAGAGGTCCACCTGCTTCAGGAACGAGATGGTGGTGATGACCTTGTAGAGGTCTTTGTCTTGTTCTGTCATGGTTTCGCCTCCGAGGGAACCGGGGAGCTGATCTCCTTTTGCAAGACGGTAGAGGGCGATGGCCCGCATCCAGGGGTCTGCCCTCATCAGCCGGCGCGCCATTTCCGCGGATAGTTCTTCTCCTCCGCCGTTCGTGGAGGCTTCCGCTTCGGACAGAAGCGGGATCAGCCGTTCCGCCACCGGCCGCAGCAAGATGACCTCCAGGAGCTCCAGGGCGTTGGCTTTCAGAGCCTGATTGTCGCCAAAGAGCCGGCTCTCGATCTGCTGGATCTGGTGGGAGTCGTGCTGAAGGGAGAGAAGCGTCATGAGGAGCTCGATATGGAGTCGAGCATGGTCGGCGAATAGGGAGCCCGCCATGGGGTCTTCTTTCTCACACTCTTGCCGGGCCCGGTGTAGGAGTGAGAGAGCCCCGCAAAGCTGTTCCCACCGTTCGTCCATCCCGACCAGTTCCATCCCATGCAGGCCTTCCCTGGCCTTGAGACGCCTTAGCGCATGTCCTGCCGTTACGCGCAGGACCAGATCCTCGTCCGGCGCCAAGAGTCGCCAGAGGATCTGCGGAGCCTGCTCCCCTCCGACGTTTCCCAGGATCCGGGCCAAAACGGTGCGTTTCGAGATCCCGGCTTCCGTATCGAGGGCCGCCAACGCCATCTCCGGAACGGCCTCCTGGGGCATCGCATCGAGGGCTTGGATCGCCAGGGGGCGCATCTGAAGATCGTCCATCTGCAGGAGGAGGCTTGGGACGAGGCCGGGATCTCGGAGCTGCCGAGCCGCGAGGAGCGCTTCCTGGCGGACGGCTTTCTCAGGGTCGGAGAAGAGGCGTTCCATGACACGCGTGGCCCCATGGTCCCCGATCTGCGCCATCACCCGCGCGGCCTCGATACGGTCCTCGGGCGAAGGGCTCTTTAAGAGGCTGTCCAGTTTTGGATAGCCCAGCAGGGCACCGTCGAAGCCGCCGTAGCGCGCCAGTCCGAGAAGGGCGGCTCTGCGGACCGACGGTTCTGCCGCTTCCAGGTACGGGGCGGCTTCCGATACCGCGTCCAGCCCTGCGGCTTGGCAGAGGGCCAGCACTGCGGCGCTGCGGACGTCCGGCCGGGGGTCCCCCAGGGCATGACGGATCCTCGGCATGTGGGAAAACTTGCGGTCCGAACCTAAGAGTTGTAAGGCCGAGATGGCGACCGGCTCGTGCTTCGAGAAAACGAGTTCCCCGACCTGGTTGGCGACCTTATCCAGAGGCTGGTTGCGCAGGAGTTCCAGGGCGGAAAGAGCAAGGTCCGGATCCTGCGATTTAAGGAGGTCCGCGAGGACGGAACTTGAATCTTGACGGCTCAAGAGGGCGTCCAAATCGGACGGGTCGAACCGGCGCTCCTTGAGCGAGGTCGCAAGGGTATGCCGGTAGTGCGGCAGGAGGAGGAGGATGAGGGTGATCCACAGCAGGGCCAGCAAGACGACCATCAGGGCGACCTGCGGCACATCGGCGACCCACCCCGAGAAAAGGATGAGGAAGACGCCTCCGAGCCCATGGCCGATGGGGGCCAGCGCACCGTCCACGAGCGTCTGGACCCGAAGGCGGATTCGTGAGGGAAGGGGCAGGAACAAGAGCTCGGTGGCCGGCAGATCGAGTGTCTCCGCCAGGGCGACGAAGACGAAGTTGACCGCGGCCGCCATGAGGAGCGTCGGATGGAGAAAGAAGCCAAGGTTCGAGAGCACCATCAGCGCCGGAAGGATGAGGAGGCTCTTGATGGCGCCCAGGCGGCTCAGAACCCAACCGACCAGCAGGAACTGCACCAGAAGAGAGGCCGCGCCCGTGTAGCCGTAGAACTTGCCGAAGAAGGCGGCCATCTCTTCCTCTTGCATCTGCCGGCTGGCGACCACCATCATGTTGTAGTTCACCAGCACCATGGCCGCGCTGAAAGCCAGCACGATCACGAACGATTAGGGGACCCAATTACGACAACTAGAGTCATATGCCCGGCAAACGACCATAATTTGCTATACGTGGCCACGTCCCCCAGAGTGGACGCTCAACAATATCACCGCCATTGGCATGTTCTACTTTATCATGCCCGAGTTCTACGCAAACCAGCAGATGATCCTGGGCAGATGATCCTGGAAGGAAAGCTCAACGTCAAGACTTTGGCCACGCATTCTTTC